>DAINNF010000051.1:0-15827 GCA_036736005.1 Acidobacteriota bacterium | reverse complement strand
TGCCGTGATCTGTGATGCACTGGGCCTTTCGGAATTCCAGTAACTGGTGTCCACAGTAAGCTGAAGATCGTATATGCCCTTTGCCCGCTTGATGTCCTCAAGACTACCCTTGTATGAGAGTCTAGAAATTCGAATGTCGAGGTTGTTTTCAATGGCCTGCTCAATAGCACCGTCCATGGTCAACTCCCGGCGTTCCTGCGCGAACAGCGTGGATGCCAGGAAAAGAATTGCAACGATCCATATGCGTTTCATGTTTCCTCCAAGATCAATAAAAATATCCCATCAACTAGAATTGTACGTGAAGCATCGCCTGATGTTCAGGAATCTTCATGTTACGAATTGTATCAGAGGCCCAGCTTGTAGCTGATGAACTCTCCGATATTCCTCAGCACAAGGGTTACTGTGAATTCGTTGTTTGTATTCACGCTGTATGCGTTGTTTCGGTAGGTCATGTTGAATCCGATGCAATCCCGCCAGTAACGCAGACTCAGTTCACGGTAACGGAAATCGTCCAGACTGAAGTCATAGTCCGCTCTGAAGCGCATGGTCCATTTCTCGCTCAAGGGGACCTGAAGGGATGTAATGAGAGAGTTCCGGATTCGTTCTTCACCGTATGTGAAGGCACGAACGTAAGATACGGAGCCGTAATCGGAGAGTCGTGCAGTAATCCAAGCCTTGTCCAATGTGTTCAGGGTCGGATCGTAGCGGACGTTGAGGTCCAGGCCGAACCGGTTGAACGGCAGTTCAAGGAACGCAATCAATGGGGCTGCTTCAGAAGTCCGGGTCGGTTGAAACGGATTGTGGTATCGATTGTCGGAAAGATTCCATGCCGTGTAGATGCCCCCGGCCGCGGCACGATCACCCCAGTCCAGCGTTGTCTCGATTCCGGTGGCCAGGGCGAAGCCATCCGGAAAGACATAGTCATTTGAATCGTTCAGAATTTCCGGAAATACGGTATCGGTGTCATGGTAGCTGACCGATGCGAATCCCCGGACCCGATGAACAGTATCACCATAGGACCGCTCCAGCTCGGGCGTAATCAGCTTCAGTTCCCCGTGAAAAATCCGATGGTCGTCCAGGACGGGATTGTCACCATAAGCCGAATATCCGATGCGGAGCGTGTCAACCAGCCGGAATGGCCCAAGGGATGTGCTTCCCGTGCTGGTAAGGGTTAAAGCTCCCTTTGCGAAAGCGTCGTTTGAGATTCAAGGATTATCCAGGTAGCGGGCATCCGCCTGAAGGCGGATTTGATGATTCAGAAGAGAAGCCGTTTTCCATGACGCATGGATAACAGGCGTCTGGCTGAATAAAAATTCCCCGTCCTGGAACAGAATATTCTGACGATCTGCTGCCAGTATGAGCCGGTACTTATCCCGGGCAATCTCCACGGAAAAAGTGCTGGAAAAGTTGCGCATTGCCAGATCGTATTCGTGAAATGTGAAGTCCCGGATCAAATCGAAATCATCCCCTTCCAGTGAATGAAACGCGATTCTGCCCCAGGACGTGTCGTAAGCATAATGGGCATCAAAAATGCTTCTTCGCTGATCTTTCAGGCGGTCGTGAATGGAATAGAGATAGAATCGGCCGTATTCGTCCGGTGTTCGGGCAAGCCGGAATTCGAACCCGGTCCCGGTTCCGGCTTTTGAATAGTAATCGTGGGTGTAGGTGACGTCCATGGTGTCCCCGATGGGAATAAAGAGGTCCTGTCTGTATTTGAAACCGAGCTTGGAGGAATTCCCGATCTCCGGAATCAACAGGCCAAGAGCGCGTTTCGTTTTTGCGGGGTAGATAAATCCGGGCAGATACAACCAGGAATGATCGCCGACCCTGAATGAGAGCTTTCTGAAGAAAGCATATCCTTCGCGTTTGATCCGGATATTCTCGGCATGGAAAGACCAGTAGCGGCAACAGTCCGGACAGGTTGTCATAGCTGCGTTCACCAGGTTGAACCGGTCTTTGCCGATGGTATGAATTTCATCGGCATCGAATACCGTTCCATCCTGGAGCCGAAGTCTGCCGTCAAAAACGGTACCGGCTTCATTGACCAGATCGTAGTGGATACGGGATCCTTCAATATGGTTTTCCTGAATGACGGCGCGAACATCTCCTTCGGCCTCGATCTTCCTGGTTTCCTGAAATACACGGATTACATTGGCTGAAATGTCCAGTTCCGGGCCCTTCACCTGCGCATGGCCGGTGAGTACAACGACATTTTCTTCCGGAATGCGGTCCACACGGTCTGCAGACATCTGGAGTTCCTCTGAGCAGAGGGGGATCGTCGTTATGAAAAAAAGAAGGAGGAACGCAATCTGTTTAGTCAATGGGGACGACCTCCCATGTCAGCGTGTAGGGGAAGGTGAACGCAATCGGTTCACCGGCGATAGACATTGCATCCAGTTTGATCAGACATTCCTTTGATTTCTCCCGAAAATTCCGGAAGATGAGAATGCCGGATTTTTCTTCACCATTCATGATGGGGGAAAAGAAATCGGGCAAAGATTTCTGCAGGATATCCTCAAACTCGGAAGGATCATGAAAGTTTTTCAGTATCCGATACAATTCGTCATAATTCAGTGGCTTACGGTACTCGGGTGTGTCCGTTACGGCGGCGAAGAAGATGGGATTGATTTCAACCTGGCTGCCGGTGCGATTTCGGATCGTAAGTCGGAAATAGAAGAAGTGGACATCGGGCTCTGTCTGAAAAATCGGGAATTGTCCGGCAAACGGTGGTTTGTCCAGCTGCTCCAGGGAAATGGTGAGTCCGTGGGAAGAAACGACTACACGTTTTCCGAGCACAAAAGTGTTGGGTGCTGCTACGGGGTGGAAGGTAAATATGTAGCGCTTTTCCTTCGAGAAAGAAATGGATGCAAAACAGAACATCAGGACTGTCAGGATCAGCGCAGCTTTGTTCCGGGTCATTCGGGCACCCGCTGGATCAATTCCTGGATGTGTTTATCTTTTCCCACCACGGTTAGAATATGATGGCCTTCAATGACGGTGTCAATGTACGGAAGGATGACGATATCGTCCGGATTGTCCCGGCTTTTCAACGCAATCACGTACACATGAAATTCTTTCCTGAGATCCAGTTCGATCAGGTTCTTTCCGATAAAGCGGGCAGGGGGTTCAATATCCTTGATACTGTATTCCTTTGAGAGGGGCAGGATGTCGGCCATGTTCCGATGCAGGAGATTTCTGCCGGTTCTTTCCGCCATGTCCCGTTCCGGGAATACAATTTCGTGGGCGCCGATGGCACGGAGAATTTCGGCATGATCGTTGTTGACCGCTTTCACGATAATGCGTTTGATCCCCAACTGGGCGAGATGAAGAACACACAGAATGCTGGGTTCGATGCTTTCGCCGATACTGACCACGGCGGCATCAACCGATTTGGGAATGACGGTTTCGAGAACCTCACGATCCCGGACATCGCCTACGAATGCCTGTGTGACCCGGTCACTGACGGCATTGACGCGGTCCCGGTCAAGGTCAATTGCGATCACCTGGATGCCTTCCCTTGCCAGGTACTGGGCCAGGTGCGAACCGAATTGTCCAAGTCCAATGACAGCTGTTGATTTCATAACGGCTCCTATCCTACCATGATCTTCTCTTCCGGATGTTCGATTTTCGCCCGTGTTCGACGGGATTTCAATAGGGCGGTGACCACTGCCAGGGGACCGACACGGCCGACAAACATGTTAATGATAATGATGATGCGCCCGGCCGTTGTCAAATGCGGGGTAGCCCCGGTGGAAAGGCCGACGGTTCCCATTGCGGATATGGTTTCAAACAGGAGATCCTGGAATGCGGCGGGATCCTGTTTCAATACATCAACTTCTGTATACAGGAGAATGAGAAAAGAGAGCATGACCCAGGTAAATGCCAGACCCGCAACTGCCTTGATTTTCCGAACGGATTCACGTTCCAGCATGCGTCCGAACACCCGTTTTCTGGAATGGCCGATCAGCCAGTCTTTCCAGACGATGATCATGCCCGCAAAGGTGGATGTCTTGATGCCGCCGGCGCAGGAACCGGGGGAACCGCCGATAAACATCAATGCCATCAGAATCAACATGACGGAGTGAGCCAGGTGCCCGAACGGTACGGAGTTGAAACCCGCCGTCCGTGCGGTAACGGACTGGAATAGGGCGTCAAGCAGACTGAGGTCCGGCATGCCGATCATGGCCATGACGGTGCCGAATACAATGAGAAAGAGTGTGGTTGTGACTACAACGCGGGAATGCAGGGACCATCGGACGGTCTTTCTTGAAGTGAGCCGGTTGCGTGCTTCAAGATAAACAGGATAGCCCAGTCCGCCGGCAACGATCAGAATCATGAACACACTGAGAATGGGCCAGGAGCCGCGAAAAGCGATCAGTGAGTCCTCATAGAGAGAGAATCCGGCGTTGCAGAAGGCCGAAACCGAGTGAAACAGGGCATGATAAAGGCGTTCCTCCCAGCCATGTATGTGCGAGAATTGAATGAAAAGCAAGCCGGTTCCCACAAGCTCAAACAGAACGGTGAAAGACAGAATGAATAACAGAATCCGGCGCAGCGAGATGGATTCGGATTGCGCCAGGAAGGTATCGCGTATCGCAAAGCGGCTCTGAATGGAAATCTTGCGGCGTCCCAGCCAGGCAAACAGGGCGGTGAAGGTCATGATGCCCAGTCCACCTGCTTGAATCAGCGCAAGTATGACGCTCTGGCCGAACCGGGTGAAATAGGTGCCGGTATCCACGACAATGAGTCCGGTAACGCAGGTGGCGGAGGTGGAGGTAAACAAAGCGGTCACCAGATCGGCTCCTCTGCCGTCCACGGTAGATGCGGGGAGCATGAGCATAAATGTTCCGATCAGAATGGCGCTCAGGAAACCCAGGATGAGGGATGTTTCAGGGAGTTCACGCCAGAGGCGGAGTTTAAACAGAACCTGTTCAATCATGGGGAGATTTTACCACAAAGCGAAACGGAAAAATGGGATTCACTCACAGGATTCCGTGTATTTTTCAAATGGGTTGAGAACGGAGCCTGGGGCTGAAAGACAGGTGACGGATTCTGTTATACTGTGTCCACCTGGAACGGGAAGGAAGAGGTTATGGCAGGGTTTATTCCACGCTGGCTGCATGCGCGCGGCGTCGTATTCAGACAGAACTATCCATTGAAGGAACATACGGCATATCAGGTGGGCGGCGCAGCCGAACTGGCGGTATTTCCGGAGACATTGCGTGAACTGGCTCTGATTGCAGCCTTCTGTATGAAGAAAGCGGTTCCGTACTTCGTTCTGGGTGGCGGTGCGAATGTGATCATCGCAGACAGCGGGTTACCGGGTATTACGATTTTTACCCGTGACGTGAACGCAATCCGGTTGCGGGGGCCGCTACTCGATGCGGATTGCGGTGTTACGCTGGAGAAACTGGCTTCCTTTGCAGCGGATCGTGGAATCGCCGGATTTTCCTTTCTGTTTGATATACCGGGTTCGGTTGGCGGTTCGTTGATCATGAATGCCGGTAACGATCATGGCCGGATGCAGGACATCTGCGATCGCGTCACAGTGCTGGAAAGAGATGGCTTCATCCATGAGTACAGGGTACGCGATGCCCGTTTCGGTTACCGGACATCCCGATTCAAGGAGGATATGTCTCTTATCCTGTCCGCCAGGTTTCGTGCACAAAAGCGACAGTCACCCGGCGTCCTTCGGGAGAAAAATGAAACGCTTAAACGGGAACGCTGGAGCAAATTTCCCATGGAATTTCCCAACGGCGGCAGCGTATTCAAGCGTCCTCCCGGAGATTATGCCGGCCGGCTGATAGAGGTATCCGGCTGCGGTGGAATGCGGGTCGGAGACGCTGAAGTCTCCCGGAAACACCATGGATTTATCGTGAATCTGGGCCGGGCCACCGGTTCGGATGTGCGGGAACTGATCCGACAGGTCCAGGAGCGGGTAAAAGCCCGGACCGGCGTAAAGTTGGAGCGGGAGCAGATCCTGTTACCCGAGGACCAACTGACGGATAACGGACATGTATGACCGTCTTGCGCCGGTCTATGAGTGGATATTCCCGTTAAATGAGGTCGCATTTCAATATCTCGACCGAAAGTTGAAACCAGCTCCGGCAAATGTGCTGGATGTTGGATGCGGAACGGGATCAATGGTTCGTGCACTAGTGGGTACCGGTCGAAACGTGACAGGGGCCGACCCCAGTCCGGACATGATCCGGGAGGCGAATCGGATTGCTGACCCCAACGAAGGAGCTCGATGGATTCCGGGCGGCATGCTGGACGTCGGATCCGGTCCGTTGAAAGGTCCGTGGGACGCCATCCTCTGCCTTGGAAACACGTTGCCGCATCTAAGTGAGATAGCGTTAATTGAACGGTTTGTGCAACAGTGTTTTCAGGCCTTGCATACGAGCGGAATGCTGGTGATACAGACCGTCAATTTCAGCCGGTTTGAAGCGGAGGGGGAATATACCTTTCCACCACTGAATCGAAACGGGTTCCAGTTGTTTCGAAGGTATGAAAAGGCAGAATCACCGGACCGGATCAACTTCCGGACGCGGCTGGAGGGCCCGGAGGGCTTGCTGATAGAGGGGACAGAAGCACTGTACCCGGTTTCTGCTGATGAGTTGACCACGTTGATGGAGAAGACCGGTTTCAGGGAAATTCATCTGTCGGGATCGTTCAAGGGAGATAATGCGGCCCCCGATAGTCCGGCATTGATTGTACGCGGTGTGAAGTAATATCCCGTATCAGCGGCATACACGGTTTCGACCGCGCTTCTTGGCTCGGTAGAGAGCTTTATCCGCCGCCTTCCAGGTCTGTTTGGCAGAATCATTCCGGCCGGCATCGGCCAGACCGATACTGACGGTAACCGTCACGGTCTGTTTAGAACGAGTTCCGCGACCCCGTTTACTGGCATCTGACCGTTTTCTCGATCCTTTGTCCCGGACAAGAAAAGGTTCCGCCTCAATGGATTTTCGCAGACTCTCCAGAACCGGCTGGACATCGGAAACGGATTTTCCAGTGAACAGGAGAAGGAATTCTTCACCCCCGACACGATACGTGCGTCCTCCGGCACCGGGACGTTCCAGTTTGGATGCCACTTTTCGCAGTACCTGATCGCCCACATCGTGCCCGTAACGGTCGTTGAAGCGTTTGAAGTGGTCAATATCTGCAACCGCGATGCTGTACATACCGGTCAGTTGGGCCAGGACGGGCGCAAGAGCACGACGTCCGGGAAGGCCCGTCAAGGCGTCCAGGAAGGCGACTCGGCTGATCTGATCCACAACGCCGATTAACAGAACAAGGAGGGCGACCAGACAGCCCAGGAAGGGGAAGGCGATATTCTCACTGAACAGGAAGCCGGCTGAAAATGCAAAAAGAGCCCCCATCGTTGCGAGGTATTCGCTGGTGCGATGACGCACTGTACGTGCCATCACGATTGTCGCAAGGAGAGCGGTCAGCGATAGTGGGACAGCAGTGGAACCTGCGGCGAATCTGCCGGGTACGCTTTCCAGAAGACGCGTGACAGAATCGGGAAGAAGACCGTTAATCCAGAGCGTCACAGTTGCCGGTGCAAGAAGCAGAACACTGAAATTGATGACACCGAGGGGACTGTTTACGGGGCGGTCAGCCCCGCAGTTGAGCCAGAGTGAGAAGAGCAGGGCAGCAGACCAGACAGTGTTGAGGGCCAGTGCATCCAGGCGCACAGGTGCCTGCAGGCCCCATGTCCACCATGACCATCCGCATAGTGCGAATACGGCAGCATGCCACATGACATCCGGTCTTCTGAACCGCCAACCGGTCAATATGGCAAGCAGCGCCAGCAGCAGGAGCAGGTAAACCAGTCGACCTGCATCCGACATCCAGTCCTGGGGGTACTGATGAAAGTAAATGATACACGACGCGGGAAGAATGGAAAGCAATATGATCCGAATGATCCACCGTCTCAGCACAGTCACCTGTCAGACTCCTCTTTGGGTGCGTAGTGTAAGCAAGTCACATGATAAGGGATAAAGGGCGCACGCGGCCCTCTTTCAGATACCGGCACCATCGGTCAGAGAACCACTCTCATATTTTCCCTGGATAATCCGGGAACGGGCTGGAACGTTCTGCGTAACCCAGAGGTTGCCCCCTATAATGGCGCCTTTTCCGATCGTGATGCGTCCCAGAATGGTTGCACCGGAATACACAACCACATCATCTTCCAGTATGGGATGACGGGGAATTCCCTTGATCGGATTACCGTTCTCGTCCAGCGGGAAACTCTTTGCTCCCAGGGTTACGCCCTGGTAGATACGCACACGTTTACCAATGATGCATGTTTCCCCGATCACGACACCGGTTCCATGGTCAATGAAACAGGACTCATCAATTCGCGCGCCCGGGTGAATGTCAATTCCGGTTTCGGAGTGGGCCATTTCCGCAATGATTCGGGGGATCAGGGGAACACCCAGCTTGTAAAGTTCGTGCGCAATTCGGTGATTCGTCAGAGCACGAATACTGGGGTAGCAGAATATGGTTTCCCCTACGCTCTGTGCCGCAGGATCTCCCTGGTAAGCCGCTTCGGCGTCTGTGGCCAGCAGTTGCCTGATTTTCGGGAGTTTTTCCATGAACGCGAGTGCGACCGGCTCCGCATCCCGGAGACACTCACCACAGTTTTCCCTGTCATGCTCCTGGCACGGGAAGCAGAAACCCCGATGGATCTGCTCACTGAGCAATCGGATGGCTTTGTCCAGATTTGCCCCGATATAGTAGGGCATGGTATCGGCTGTCACCTCGGAATGGGCGAAAAAACCGGGAAAACAGATTCTGCGGAGAAATGTCACGACGTCCTGAAGCACGTCGATGCTGGGCATATGGACACCGGCCCTTGCAGGCCGGAAAACGGATTGGTAGGAGTCTCTCGAACTGAGTTGTTCAACAATGTTGCGGTACTTCGCGGATTTCATCATGCCTCCAGTCACGGCGGGTTTCATTGGCCGTTGATGAAAGGTTGGTACGCGAAGCAGTATAGCACTGATCCAACCGCAGATTCACTACTACGGAAGATAACCATATGCTAGAGTACGTCAAAAGGAGGATCAATGGGACGCGGCAAAACCGTCTTCGCGGATGTCGGATTGCTGTATGCAGCGGCCATCTGGGGCGCAACATTCTTTATGGTAAAAGGCGTTCTGGATCATGTGAGCCCACTGGGTCTTCTGGGATACCGGTTTGTGCTCTCCGCAGTACTCATTCTGCCCATACTTGTATTCAGCGGACGCAACCCTTTCAAGGGCTGGCGAAGCGGGATGTCGCTGGGCTTTTTTCTCTGGCTGATTTATGTGCCACAGACGGTTGGATTGCAGTATACAACGGCATCCAACTCCGGGTTTATTACAGGTCTGTTCATCGTCTTTGTACCGATTCTGGGTCTGCTTCTTTTCCGGCAGATCCCGGGTCCCATGAAGCTGATATCCGTGGCGCTGGCGGTATGCGGGTTGTGGGTATTGACGGGCGGCATCAACGGTATGAACAAGGGGGATGCACTCACCCTGCTGGCGGCTTTCGGATACGCGGTTCATATTCTTCTGGCCGACCGGTATATGAAAGAGGGGATGGACCCGGTGGTCCTGAGTTTCCAGCAGTTTCTCCTGGTAGGAATCCTCAGTTTCATTGCGGGAGGCATCCTGGGTGTCCCACTGACGTGCAATTGGCAGGCGGCATGGATTACGATCGTGTTCCTGGCCGCTTTTCCGACAGTCTCGGCTTTCTTGATTCAACTGGTGGCGCAACGCTTTACCACGCCCATCAAAGTGGCACTGATTTTCTCGTTGGAACCGGTGTTTGCGGCGGTATTTGCCTGGACGCTGGGAGGAGAGGGCTTTGTCTGGTCGCGGGCGGTCGGAGGGCTGTTGATCGTGACAGCTATGATTCTCTCTGAGCTTCCGTTTGGACGGTACTGGAAGGGGGACGTTCATCCGGAACGTGCCCCCCATTGATTACTATCCTATACCTTTTGATATTGCGACTGATCTGCAATCATCACCATGCTGGATATATGATGTATCACTTCCACATTTTGAGTGTCTCCGTATCGTAGTTGATCTGAATTCCAGTAAAGCCGAGCAGATAATCCATTCCCAGCAGACTGTCCGTTCCGAAAAACAGCTCCACGCGCAAGAATTGGCTTCATATTGGAATCGACGGAAAGGAGAATGGGGGTAGATTACTCCTGGCGTTATTCTTCCAGCTTGTCGGATGATTTCGGCTGACGCCGCCTGGTCCACTCAATGCGGATTGGTTCGCGAAGATGGGCCGGAGTCAGAATCACGCTGTTTGTACCTTCATGGGGCAGGCTCTGGGTTATGATTTTGGACGCATTGGCGATAATCAGCCGGATTTCCAGATCGTCATCGGATTCACCGGGCTTATTGAGATCTGTACCCAGTCCGGATGGCGTTATGGTCAACCAGCATTTCTGTTCCGTCAGGGATATATCCACATCAAAATAGTGCGGATCTTCCACCAACATGTTGAGAAAATCGTCCAGGTCGCTGAACCGTGCCCGAATCACATAATGGAACGGGATCTGGTCCCGCAATATCACCACCGAGACTGATTCGGCTCCACCGTTGTACAGCATGTCCATATAGGGGACATCTTCTTCATTCAAAAGATGTTCCCGGAGCGTATGTTCCTCTTTCGTGCGCTTCAAAGGGCTCTTTTCCAGTGAATAGACGTTCTGCACATCGATCTGTAACGTAACGCTGCCGTCAGTTTCCAGGTAAGCCGTCAAATCCATCTCTTCATTGAAGCATGCGGGCATGACCAGAAGTGCCATGACCGTCAGCAGTCCTGTAAATACGTTTTTCATGAAATCAGTTTATCGGAATCGTCGGAAACTGGCAAGACAGTCGATATAATTTGATGAGACCGGTGACGGTCGGCCTGTGATAGGATTCTGAATAGTCATTGCCTTTGATGGAAACAGTAGACGGGAGTTGCCGTGATCGCCAGGATCCGGGAGTGGATTTCAGTAAACGACGCCGAGAGCCGGCGAAGCCTTGGAATGCTGGAAGCCTGGGTGAGCATTGGTGTCAACATCATCATTGCGGCCATTAAAATGGTATATGGCGTGCTGGCGAACAGCGTGGGATTGATAGCGGACGCCGTCCATTCCCTGTCGGATGTGCTTTCTTCCGGCGTGGTACTGATCGGATTCCGGATTGCCGGACAGCCGCCGGATGAAGAACACCCGTTCGGCCATGGTCGGATGGAGTTGATTACCGCTGTTATCATGGCTACTTTGCTGGCCGCTGTGGGTCTCGAATTCCTTGTGGATGGAATAAGCAGGGTCCGGACACCGGCAATCGGCTCGATCAGCATCAACGGACTTATCGTGGTTGGTTTTACATTGGTACTGAAGGAGGGCCTGGCCCGGTTTTCCATCTGGATCGGACATGCCATTCAATCCCAGGCCCTGATTGCGGATGGACAACACCATCGGTCGGATGCGCTTTCCACGGTTGTGGTTATTCTCTCCCTTGTCGGTGTCCGGATGGGCTTTCCCTGGCTGGACGGTGCAGGGGCTATCGTTGTGGCCGGATTCATTCTCTTTACGGCAATCGAGTTGTTGCGGGATGCAACCAGTCCGCTGCTTGGACAGCGACCTTCCGGGCGCATGCTTCAGACGATACGTGAAATTGCCGATGCTCATCCCGGGGTCATTGGCATACATGATATTGTCGTGCATGACTTTCAGTCTATCTATAATGTATCACTGCATATCGAAGTTGATCAGTCCCTTTCGCTCGTCCGTGCTCACGAGATTTCAGACAGTATTGAACGGAAGATACAGGAGCGTTATCCGGGTTGGACCGTCGTTCATGTGGATCCCGTGGACCGTTCTCATCCCATGTATCCTGCGGTAGTGGATCTGCTGTCCGATCTGGCGGGAGAGTATCCGTTTATGGATTCAGTCCATGATATCCGGATCGTGGGTAGCGTTCATCGCTTTAACATTGTATTTGATGTAAACGCTCCGGGAGGAGAGCAGCAGAAGCAGGACATTCGCGAAGTGAAAGAACGGATACGAAATGGTTTTCCGGAATGCGGGGTGGTGATCACGGTTGATCCACCGGTACCTGGGAATCCGTGATCCGTATCGGGTATATTCTACAAAACATGTGACGAACAGGCGTCAACCTGTGTATACTGAATAGCAGGAATATTATCTGAAAGGAGAACCAATTATGAACAAGCAGGCAGGAGAAGAACTCTCTCAGGTCATCGTCAATGAAGCGATAGACCAGATGGAGAGTATTTTGACGGAAGGACAGGTGGAAGAAATATTTGAATTCGGGAACCCGGATCTGACAAAGGGTGCCGTGCGCTTCATGAAGATCTTTGGAGAGGACAAAGATGCAGCTGTTGCGGGAATGCTGATGGCATCGATGGTGACCGCGGATATCTTCCTGGATGCGGTTACAGGCTCGGCAGAAGAAGCGGGTGACGAATAACGGGTAATATGATGGGAGGATTCACCACCGTGGTGACGGCTGCAGGTATTATCGGTCTACTGTTGGGCATTTTGCTTACCTGGATCTGGATGAACCGGAAACTCATCAGTGAAATGCGGGAACGTTCCTCACTGGAGGAGAGCGCTCGCCGGGTGCCCGTTCTTGAAAAACAGATCGAAACACTTGCCGGAAAACGGGATGAACTGCTGGAGCAGAACAGTGCCCTTCGGCAGGAGACTTCGGACCTGGCCAGGCTTGTGGAAAAGGAGCAGGAACTTGCCCGGGAAAGACTGAAAGCCTACGAAGAAGCGGAGCAGAAGCTCTCGGACTCGTTCAAATCTCTTTCAGCCAGGGCACTGGAGGCGAATAACGAGCAGTTTCTTCAACTGGCACGGTCCCTGATGGATCAGATGCGGGAACGAACCACCGGTGAGCTGGAGCTGAAGCAGAAGGAATTCAAGAATATCGTCTCACCGCTTTCCGATTCGCTGAAGCAGTTTCAGGAACAGGTCCATCGGGTTGAAACCGAGCGTGTCCGAAACTATTCTTCATTGACGGATTATCTGAATACATTGAAGGAAAGTCAGGAAAAGCTGACCGATGAAACGCGAAACCTGGTCAAGGCGCTTCGAAAGCCCAACGTCAGGGGCAGGTGGGGAGAGGTACAATTGCGGAATGTGGTGGAGTTTGCCGGTATGGAACCCCACTGTGATTTTGTTGAGCAGGAAAGTGTGCGTTCTCTCGACGGAACGCTACGGCCGGATATGGTCATTCATATGCCGGGGGGCAAACAGGTGATTGTCGACTCCAAGACACCTGTTGAAGCATACCTGGATGCTGTTGAAGCGGAGAATGCAGCAGAGCGTCAAGCGGACCTGAAACGCCACGCGGCCCATGTTAAAACACAGATTGAGAAACTGTCTTCCAAAAAGTACTGGGACCAGTTCGACGAGTCTCCGGAATTTGTCGTGTTGTTCCTGCCCGGTGAGAATTTCTTCAGTGCGGCTATGGAGCAGAATCCCGGCCTCATTGAATATGCGCTGGAACAGAAAGTCCTGATTTCTACACCGACGACGCTGATCGCGCTCCTCAAAACAATCCACTATGGATGGCGCCAGAAGCACCTGGAGGAAAATGCTCGTTTAATCAGCACATTAGGCAGAGAACTTCATGAAAGAATTCAGACACTTGTGAATCACTTTGCGGATTTGAAGAAGGGGCTGGACCGGGCTGTTCAATCGTATAACAAAGCAGTCGGATCACTGGAAAGCCGGGTTCTGGTTACAGCACGCCGCTTTCGGGAGTTGGGGGTAGGGGGTGGAGAAGATATCCCCACACCGGATCCGGTGGAAACGGCGTCCCGCGCCCTGAATACCGGAACGGATGAGCCGGAGACCGACGATTAGGAGATGACGCTTCCTTTGGCGGTCCCATCCGGCTTCAGCGTATTCAGATAAACCTGAACTGAATCTCCCGGCGGTTGCGCGCAGGGTTTCTCAAGTTCAACCGAAATATAGTTGTCTGTCAGAACAACATCCGGATAGATCACAATACCCGTCCGAGTCGTTTTAAGGAACTGACCGGCAAAACGTCTGCGCCGGTTGCGGGACATATCTTTGAGGATCTTCACGCGCTTCTTACGGACATGTGGGGGCACCTGATCAGGAAGTTCGGCAGCTGGTGTCCCGGGGCGTGGAGAGAACGGAAATACATGCAGATAGTCAAGGGGAGACTGGTCAATAAGGGTCCGTGTTTCCTCGAACAACACATCCTCTTCTCCCGGAAAGCCGACAATGATATCTGCCCCGAGGCATGCATGGGGGATCCGTATGCGCAGATCCGTAACCGTGGACATGAACTGGTCGGGCGTATAACGCCGCCGCATGGACCGGAGAATGGATGCACTGCCACTTTGAAGCGGCAGGTGAAAGTGGGGTCGAATAAAGTCCGCATGTTGGACAAAATGAGCCAGTTCAGTGCTGATCTCATTTGAGTCCAGTGAGGAGATCCGGATGGCAATCGAGTCCGGCAATTCCCTCTCAATATATTGAAGTAGATCCAGGAGGGAACGTGCAGGGGACAGATCTCTGCCCCAGGTTCCGATGTGAATGCCGGTCAGCACCGCTTCCTTTCGGCCGGCGCTTAGTGCCAGGCGCAACTGATGAAGAACGTCGGCTTCAGGGACACTTCGGCTGGGTCCGCGAAAGGCCGGTACGATACAGTAACTGCAATGAAGATCACATCCGGTTTGAATGTGAACCAGTGGACGTACATGAGATTTCTGATAATCAGGATAATCCGCAACTGTTTCAGCCAGTTCGGGAATGTTGAATTTCTGGTCCGCAGGCAGTTCGTCCTGCTCCCTGTGCTCGGATGTCGGAAAACATCCCACCAGGTAGCAGGTGGCGTCCGGGTTCAAGCGCTTCAGACGCCGGAAACGGTAACGGCTTTCTCGCTCCGCGTTGGCTGTGACGGAACAGGCATTCACCAGGAGAACCGACGCCAGTGAGGGGTCGTCAGTTTCAACATATCCTGCGTTGTAGAACGCAGAACGGATACGCTCACTATCCAGCTGATTCAGTTTACACCCCAGGGTCTCAATGTGAAACAGCCTGTCCATTCAGATCTGGTCAGCTTCCTTTGCAACGGCTTCAGACTTCCGTTCAACAGACGCCCGGAAATCTTCCCGATACCGATCCAGTTCATTCTTCAGACGGGGATCCTGAAGGGAAAGCATTTCAATGGCGAAAAGGCCGGCATTTTTTGCACCGGCTTTGCCGATGGCCATGCTAGCCACCGGAATACCACCCGGCATCTGTACAGTGGACAGCAGGGCGTCAAGCCCCCGCATGCTGGTGGCATCGATGGGTACGGCAATCACGGGAAGCGTGGTGTGTGCAGCGATTACACCGGCGAGATGGGCGGCTGCTCCGGCACCGACAATAATCGCCTGGAATCCATCTTCCCTGGCTGAAGACGCAAAAGCGGCTGTCCGTTCGGGAGTCCGGTGTGCGGAGGACACCTGAACCTGAAATGGTACATTGAACTGTTTCAGGACCTTCACGGCTTCTTTCATGATTTCAAAATCGGAATCACTGCCCATGATTACAGCGACAACGGGTTTTCTGGTCACGTCACTCTCCTGTGGTGAATTGCACCGTTCGGGTGCCGGACTATGGTACCGTGTAGGGGTGACGATTTCAATTGTGACGCCCGCGGATTGACGAAAAAGATCCGGATGTGGTTTAATATGAATGAGAGCTCATTCATTATCGAAAGGCGGTGTCGCCATGAAACTGAAGAAGGAAGAAAAGAAGAAACAAATCCTGGAAG
>DAINNF010000050.1:0-15917 GCA_036736005.1 Acidobacteriota bacterium | reverse complement strand
CCCCGCTGGCCGAAGAAATCAAACAACTCAGAGAAGTCGAATCCGGTCGCGGAAAAATCAAACCCGCCGAATGGGCCACCTTCCGGGAAGCCCGGGCCGTGGTCACCCACCGTTCCATACCGATCGTATTGCTCTTTCAGCTTGGGATCGGAAAGGACGTGGTAGGCTTCAGATATTTCCTTGAACCGTTGTTCCGCATCGGCATCACCCGGATTGACATCCGGGTGATGTTTGCGGGCCAGTTTTCTGTAGGCCTTCTTGATTTCCGATTCGGATGCTCCCCGTTTCAGTCCGAGGATGGCATAAAAATCCTTACTGGTCATGAATTCTCCAGATCAATCAGTCGTCCACCACCTCGGCGTCTACGACGTTATCATCATCTGCATTGTTCTCGGAGCCTGCGGATTGACCGGCGTCTCCGGTAGGCGCGCCTGTTCCTCCCGGCTCTTCCTGCTGGTAAAGTTTGCTGGAGAATTTGTGTGCGGCAGTGGTGAGATTCTGCACTGCCGTGTTGATCGCGCTGATATCATCACCTTCCAGTGCCGACTTCAACGCGCCGATAGCGGTATTCAGCTCATCTTTTTCCGCAGCATCCAGTTTGTCTTCGTTGTCCGTGATGAGCTTTTCCATCTGATAGACCAGGCTTTCTCCCTGGTTCTTCGCTTCAATCAATTCACGTTTCTTCTTATCCTCTTCCGCATGGGTTTCAGCGTCGCGTACCATCTGGTCAATCTCATCCTTGCTCAGGCCGCTGGAGGCGGTGATGGTAATCTTCTGTTCTTTTCCGGTTGCACGGTCTTTGGCGGATACATTGACGATGCCGTTGGCATCAATGTCAAAGGTCACTTCAACCTGCGGAACACCCCGGGGTGCCGGTGGAATACCGACGAGATGGAATTTCCCAAGTGTTTTATTGTCTTTCGCCATCGGGCGCTCGCCCTGAAGAACGTGGATTTCGACCGATGTCTGGTTGTCGGCGGCCGTAGTGAAGACCTCAGACTTCCGGGTGGGAATGGTTGTGTTGCGATCGATCAGTTTGGTGTAGACGCCACCAAGGGTCTCGATGCCCAGGGAAAGCGGTGTCACATCCAGCAGGAGGACGTCCTTGACGTCGCCGGCCAGAACGCCACCCTGTATAGCGGCTCCGACGGCAACCACTTCATCCGGGTTTACGCCCTTATGGGGGTCTTTACCGAAGAATTCCTTCACCTTTTTCTGAACCAGTGGAATCCGTGTGGAACCACCAACCAGCACAACTTCATGGACGTCATCTTTCGAATAGCCCGCATCTTCAAGGGCTTTCCTGCAGGGTTCCATGGACCGGTTTACCAGGTCTTCGATCATGGCTTCCAGTTTGGAGCGCGTCAATTTCAGATTGAGATGCTTGGGCCCGGACTGGTCTGCCGTTACGAAAGGCAGGTTGATTTCCGTCTCCTGGGCGGAAGAAAGCTCGATCTTTGCCTTCTCGGCAGCTTCCCGAAGTCTTTGAATCGCCATCTTGTCCTGGCCCAGATCAATGCCGGAATCCTTCTTGAATTCAGCGACGATCCAATCGATGATTTTGTGGTCAATATTGTCTCCGCCAAGATGGGTATCACCATTGGTGGATTTCACCTCGACCACACCTTCGCCGACTTCCAGAATGGAAATGTCAAATGTTCCGCCGCCGAAGTCATATACGGCGATGATTTCATCCGATTTCTTGTCCAGTCCGTAGGCAAGGGCGGCTGCGGTGGGTTCATTGATGATCCGTTTCACTTCGAGCCCTGCAATCTTGCCTGCGTCTTTTGTGGCCTGCCGCTGAGCATCATTGAAGTAAGCGGGAACGGTAATAACCGCTTCTGTGATTGGACCGCCTACATGGTCCTCCGCGGCCTGTTTGAGTTTTTGCAGTATTTTTGCGGAAATTTCCGGTGGTGCAATCAGTTTTCCGTTGATATTCACACGAACGTCGTCGTTGTTGGCTTTCTCCACCTTGTAGGGGACCATTTTCATTTCTTCTGAAACTTCCCCGTATCGGCGACCCATGAACCGTTTGATCGAATAAACGGTGTTTTCGGGGTTGGTGACGGCCTGGCGCTTGGCCACCTGCCCAACGAGAACATCGTCTTTGGTAAACGCCACAACAGATGGTGTGGTGCGTGAACCTTCCTGGTTCTGGACAACAACAGCGTCTTTTCCTTCCATAACGGCTACCACCGAGTTGGTGGTACCCAGGTCAATGCCAATGATCTTTCCCATTCGTTCCTCCTCCTGAACTTTTATGGCAACGTTAATATATATCTTTAGTCTGTTGTTGTCAACCCATCTGCGCATGTTCTTCGTTTGAGATCGGTGAAAGAAATAGAAATAAAGGGCGTTATGGTGCTATTCGTAGATCATCGAAAACTGGCCGGGTTCCATGGCGAAAAAATGATAGAACCTTTCCAGCATGATTCGAACGTTGTCGGGTGTGTAGGGAATTTGCCCCCCGGCTGCCCGGTTATGCCCACCGGCTGTCCCGATTTCATTGACGAGGACCAGTGCGAGTCGTCCCAAACGCAATGCGGGCAGAGAAGTTCGAAGGGAGAAATGAACGATTCCTTGATACAAACCGTAAACGAATGCCACTTCGACACCGTTCATTCTCAGCAGAAAATCAGCCATTTCAGCTGGCATATCGGGTGTAGAGGAGTCATCGAGATCTGCAATCAGGACATGATCGCAGACACGGCAGGAGAGGACGGCGTCTCCGATGTCGCGGTAGTACTCGATGGACAAATCCGGGTTTTCAATTCGATTGAGCAGCTCGGGATCGATTTTGGGATACAGGAAGAAGAACATTTCACGGTCCAGTTCCCCCGAGTCACGGGCCAGTCCTTCGGTGTCGGTCTTGATTCCGTAGAATAAGGCAGTTGCCAGTCTGGAATCAATTTCCACGTCGTGTGAAGTGAGGTACTGTGTGATGATGGTGGACGTGCTTCCCAGTTCCAGGCGATGGTCAAAATAGTCCGGTGCGGCACCTTCGTCGGGCAGGGGGTGATGGTCCACAACGAGCAGGGGGACGATACTGTCCGGTAACATGTTGTTCTGCATGCCGGGTTGGGTATCCACGAGGCAATAGTGGTCAAAATCCAATTGGCTGTGAAGGGTGATGTGCTGTATCGGGATCTCGAGATGTCGTACCATGGCACGGTTGTTGGCTCGTCCCACAATTCCACCATAAAGAATCTGTGAATTGGCCCCTTGCGTCTGTCTGATAACCCGCGCCAGACCAAATGCGGCGGCGATGGCATCCGGGTCCGGATTGTTGTGGGTGAGAATGGCAACCCGATCTTCCGGTTGTATCCTGCCGATTGTATGTTTGAGTTGATCCAGGGATTGTGTCATCGTGCTCATTATACCGGATGCAGGTGGGAATCGCGAATGGAGTTGGGGGTGGAGTGGGGCAGGCATATCTGGAATAATGGGGGAAGGAGGTGCCATGGCACAGATTCGCGTTTTGCCGGACATTGTTGCAAACCGCATTGCCGCAGGAGAAGTGGTTGAACGGCCGGAATCCGTAGTCAAGGAATTAATTGAAAATGCGTTGGATGCCGGTGCTTCTGACATTCGTGTCCTGCTCAAGGACGGAGGCAAGAACGGGATCACCGTAATTGATAATGGTTCGGGCATGGCCTATGACGACGCGATGCTGGCTTTTGAACGGCACGCTACCAGTAAGATCCAGGACGAACGCGATCTGCAGCATGTGCAGACGCTGGGTTTCAGGGGTGAGGCTTTGCCATCGATAGCGTCGGTCAGCCGGTTGACGCTTTACACCTGCGAGTCCGGGACGTCAGAGGGAACCATTATCCAGTTGAATGGCGGTGTGATGAAACAGGTGGACCGCGCCCCCATGGACCCGGGCACAAAGATCGAGGTAAACGCCCTGTTTCGAAATGTTCCCGCCAGGCGCAGGTTTCTCCGTGCACCGGAAACCGAATACGGTCGCGTGGCGCGCATGATTACAGCGTACGCCCTTGCTAATCCCGATGTCGCTTTCTCCCTGACCCATAACGGGAAGCAGACCCTTCGTTTTGACAGTCGCCAGGACCTGGAAAATCGCGTTCGTGAAATCCTCGGTCCGGATGCGGCAAGTGCACGTCAGTCTTTCAATTGGGGAGAAGTCTCCGTGTTTCTGCTTCCGCCGGAACACAATCTCAAATCCCCGATGAAGCAGTACTTCCTGCTCAATGGCCGGGCGTTGCGGGACCGGACACTTTCGGCCGCGATGATTTCCGCCTATCGGGCGACGGCGGCACACATTGAAGGATCTCCGCAGGCGGTGATTCGTTTAACGGTGGATCCGGAGCAGGTGGACGTCAATGTTCATCCTTCCAAACTGGAGGTGCGTTTCAGAAACCAGTCGGACGTGTACAACGGAGTCCGGAACACCTGCATGGAAGCATTGGCATCGCGTAAGAGAGCTCCCGGTGCGTTCTACCACGAGAGAGGAGAACGGTTGGATACCCGGATGCCTGATCAGGTACATGAACAGCTCTGGCAATCTCCAGCCGCGTCCAAAGCTGAATATTCCGGCCGAGCTTATCCATTTACCGGGAGTCCATCGACAGGTTCCGGCGCCGAAGAAGAGATTTCCTTCCATCGCCCTGGAACGGATGTGCCCGTTGTGGAAGGTGGCTTTGATGTGCTGGCACAGTTTCAGGATACGTATATCCTGGTGGAGCGGGAAGGTGACCTGTATATAGTGGACCAACACGTCGCACATGAGCGGATACTTTTTGAGCAGGCTTTGCGGGTTCTTGCGGATGACCGTGTGGAGACCAGCAGGTTGCTGGTACCGGAGACGGTGAATCTCGATCCCCAGTACCAAAGCGTTCTGGAACAGCGTCAACAGACCATAAAGCAGGCCGGTTTCTCCGCAGAACTGAAGGAAGATGGGGTTGTATTGATCACGGCCTGTCCTGTCTTTGTGCCGAACGGTGAGATTCAACGGACGTTTCTTGAATTGATGGCGCTCCTGGATGAACAGCGGGAGGGAGACCGGGAGGAATTATATCGGGACGTTGCGGCACTGGTGGGGTGTAAAGCGGCCATCAAAGCAAATCATCCGCTTTCCCATGCGGAAATGACACGCCTGATTGATGATCTATTAAAGACAGATAACCCGTTCTACTGCCCTCACGGCCGTCCTGTGATTATACGACTGACCCTCAGCGAGATCGAGAAACTGTTCAAACGCAGCTGATTGGTGCCATTCGGACAAGAAAAGGACCCGGTCCGCACCGGGTCCTTTCAGTTTCGCGCATGTTCCTTAAATCAAAGGAAGAACAACCAGGTGATCAGACCAAAAACAGGTATGAGTATCGGCAGGGAATAGCGGCCCACGTAGCCGAAGAAACTGGGCATCGGGATGCCGGCTTCCTCTGCGATGGATTTCACCATAAAGTTGGGGGCGTTACCGATATAGGTGTTGGCACCCATGAATACCGCACCCACTGAAATAGCCTTCAGATATATATTGTTTTCGGCAATCAGTCTCGCTATCGCCTGCGGTTCAGGTATGCCTGCATAGAACTGACCCAGTGCGCTGTTCAGGAACGTCAGGTAGGTGGGGGCATTGTCCAGGAAGCTGGACAGGATACCGGTAACCCAGAAATAGTGAACCGGTTCCCGTACCGTCCGGATCAGGAACGCGAAGGCTCCGCTTTCACCGGCTTTGAGAATTGCCAGAGCGGGGATGATGGTCATGAAGATGCCGGCAAAGAGATAGGCCACCTCCTGAATGGGAAACCACGAAAAGCCGTTTTCCTTCCGGATTTCCGTTGCCGTTATTTTCAGTGAAACGAGACCCATGGCAATAAGCAGGACATCACGGACCATGTTTTGAACCGCCACATGAACACCAAATATGTTCACGGACCCCGGTTTCCAGAAGCCACTCATCAATACACCGCTGATAATCCCCAGAAGGAGGATAAAATTACGCTTGCCCATAATCTGGATGTCCATGGGACCGGACGGTTTTGCCTCGAGAACGTCGAGCGGTTCCCGAATATAGTAGTACCGGTCCATCAGGTAGAATATTGAAAGCAGTACAAGTGCGGCAAAGCCAAGATCCGGCAACAGGTGGAATGTCCAGAAGAACGGTACATGGTGCAGAAAGCCAAGGAACAACGGAGGGTCCCCCAGCGGGGTCAGGGAACCACCGATATTGGCGACCAGGAAAATAAAAAAGACCACAATATGGGTTTTGTTTTGCCGTTTCTCGTTTGCTTTCAGCAGAGGGCGAATCATGACCATGGCGGAACCGGTGGTTCCAATCCAGGAAGACATGATTGTTCCGATCAACAGAAAGGCCACGTTTACACCGGGAGTCCCCACCATTTTCCCCCGTACCAGGATGCCACCAGCTACGGTAAACAATGACCACAGGAGGATAATGAACGGGATATAATCGATCAGATAAATGTGGAGGACTTCCAGTGCCGCATCCCCTTTGTATGTCAATAGAAACGGGATGGCAAACAGTAACGCCCAGAATGCCGATACCTTTCCGAAATGGTGGTGCCAGAACCGCGGCGCTACCAGCGGAAACAGGGCGATCGACAGCAGAATGCCCACGAACGGAATGACCGTCCACAATGGCAGGACCTTTCCCAGATCGTGACCGGAAGATTCATGATGTTCATCGGCGTGAGCAGTGATTTCCTGCTCCGCCTGTTGTCCTAGGTTGCTGGTCTGTTCCGCAACCGTTGTATTTTCCGGATCCGGGCTCTGGTGTTCCTGCGCACATGCCATGGTTGACCACGCGAGCAGTGTCGCGACGATCAGCAAGCCGATGATCTTACGCATGAGAATCCCCTTCTTCGTTTTATCCGGTTCATGGTACGGAATATTTTCACGGTTGTAAACTTTCTTCCCAGTGGCTAAACTAAATTTGATTCGCGTTCGTCAACCATAATCGGGGAGGATCAGCATGTACAAGCGCGTACGGCAGGCGCTGAACTTGACAATTGAAGAGATGGCCGAGTTGCTCGGTACCGGACCCGCAACGATCCAGCAATGGGAGAGGGGTGAGAAAACCCCGGAAGACAAGCTGAAGGCATTGTTTGTGGATGTAGATATGCGTCTTCGCGTTTATCAGCGTTTACAGGCCACGTCTGAACGTTTTGAACTCAGCGGCAGGCTGGACCACTATCTTGAAGACATCAAGAAAGCACTGGCTGGAGAGGCGGCCATACCGGAACGGGTGGACGAAGTGGTGATGGAACAACTTGCATTCACCATTGATGGTTTCCTCAGGCAAAACAACCTGGACGCCGCGGATTTCCCGAAAGCCGCAATGGCCCGCTATCTGTATGACCACATCAAGTTCCTGTTGTAGAAGGGATACTGGCACAAGCACAACAGTTTTCTCTAGTTGTTAACCAGTTGGCAGGTTGCAATAATGAGGGAACATCTTTAGAATTGCGTAAGGTAATAGAGAATATGAGTTCTCTTCAACAATGGTTGATGTGAGTTTTGGAGGAATTTAGATGCGATTCAAAGTCACCGTTTTGATTATGGTATTTGCGACGTTTAGCTGGTCTGCTGATGTCAATTCTTTGTCCAAGATAAATGAACTGAAACAGCAAAATAGGTATCGAGCAGTTTTTTCGCTTGCATTTTTGGCGTACGTTAAGTCACCTGATAATGGTCAACTTGAGATGGAAGTGGCGGAAGCTTTGTATAAATTAGGAGATTTAGATGCGGCGAAATTTTATGCGGATCGTTGTTTACAACGAGGCATAGATACCGACAAGCCAAAAACTCTTCTTGAAAAGATTAGCAAGGATAGGGACAAAATCCAGGATCGCATCAATCAAATTGAAGAGGCGCTCGCTGTTCGTCCCAAAGATGCGACTCCTTACATGAATTTGGCTGCAATTTATATCGGAATGAAAAACAAAATGGAGGCCAAAGAGATTCTGAATCGTGCATACTCAGAAACGAATAAGGATTCTCGCATTCGAATGATGATCCAAATCTATCAGCAACAGCTTGAGAAGCCCTCTATCGATTCCAAAATAAGTTCCCATAAGGCACTTAAATTATATCAAGAGGGAAAGAAGCAAGAGGCTTTCAGTGAAATCCGCAAGGCCTTAGAGCTTTCAATTATCGAACCGGTAGCGTTTGACAATCTCCTTACGATGGAGTTAAGAGAGTTGAATGCAACTGGCTCTTGTGCTGTAATGCGACATATACTACTCTTGTCTCCCAATAAACGCAATTACCAAGAAATGGCTAGACTTTGCATAATTGCTGGAAGATACAATGAGGCGTTAAGAGTTCTTTCTGAGATTCTAAACACTTATGGGGATGATCTCATGACGCATTATTATATGGGTATCGTCTATGAAAAAGTGGGTGACACTGAAAGCTCCAAAAAACAATTCAATTTGGCATTTGAGCGGAATAGCGAACTGACAAATAGGAACCATAATGAAATGACAATTAGAGGTGTGACTTTCCTTTTGCATTAAGAGTGAGAGGAGAATTTGTCTTTGGTCAGACAAGACATCACTATGAAAAATGAAGGTTCTGTATTTTCTTAAACTTGCTTGTTGACAGTTGCGAATATGGTGAGTTGAGTGAGTCAAGTTGGTCATACTAAGGATGGCCGTCAAACCGTTTTGATGAGTGTTTTGTTGGATATTTGTAGATTTTACTTTTTGGAAGTGCGCTTTATGACTGGTTTTAATCATTGGAATCGAAATTTTGTTGGTGTTGAAATATGGCTCTCTGGGTGGTTCTGTTTTGCTCTTCGTATCCGGGGTACCGTGATTTCGCTCGGAGGAGAAAAGCATTGATTCGAAGGTTTTCCGTCGTTGCCGGTATGTTGATGATATGTTGCCTGATACTGGCGCAGAACGGGTATCACGCAATCTGGGAAATCGATGTAAAGGGGAGTAAAGACAAGCCGATCCGGGAAGAGGTGACCATTTGCGGTTCTCATATGCGGATTGACCGTGGGGACGGCTCGACTTTTCTATTTGACTCTGATCGGGAACAGGCGGTCCTTCTGCATGAGGGAACCAACCATGCATGGCGCTTTTCTTTCGAACGAAACCGTTCTTTCTTTCAACGCTTTCTGATCCCGTACGGAATCATTACCGAAAATGGTGTAATGCTGTTCCCCGAAACCATATTCCGACGTACGGGTCGGAAAGCTACGAAGAACGGAATCATGTGTGAAGAAGTTCAGCTGCCGGGGGAGTTCTTGAATTCCCGAACGATCGCCTGGTATCCCGTGAAAGCGCTAGAATCCGGTTCCGAGATGGTTCGGGCCTACTTTTCGTTTCTGACAAGGAATCGGAACTTTCTTCAACAGGTGGAACGTCTGACCGGGTTCCCCGTCGTGATGGAGATGCGGGTTCGTGTAAATGGGGCAGCAGTGGTTACAACACGTACGTTGCTGTCTACCGGATTGATCGACTGCTCCGAGCTCAGTTTTGACCTGCCGGACGGCACTCAGGTTGAGGATATACCAGGGGCTGGAGTCCCGCTGATGCAGCGATGATGAAAGGGCGGTGTTCAGCCGCCTTTTTTATTTGTTCCGGTTGCGTGAAGAATAGGACAGGGGAAGTCCGGGTATTCGTACAGGAGGTCAATATGGTGTTAAGACGCTTTTCTACACTGTTGGTAGCCGGGCTGGTTGTGACGGTTTCGGTTGTACTGTACCTGGTATTGAGTACCTTGAGTCGACAGCTGGACACCGGAGACAACCGGACGGCAGAACTGGGATTACTGGTACTGGAGATTCCGGCTGGATTTGTCCCATGCAAAGAGGAAATTGATAATGACTGGCATATAAACGAATACTGTACAACCGGTGGCACAAGTCTTCAACTTGCCTGGGCTGAAGGAGACCCGGATCAATATGCAGAACTGGCTGTTCGGTACTTCTCCATGCCGGATCCTCTTGTGGAAGGCACACCTGTTCGATATCGGGCGCACGGTTCCTGGTGGATGGTCCGGGCACTTCCCGTTGGAGAGGGTGGTGCCTATGCAATCCGGACACGGGGGAAGGGTCGTGTCGCCACGGTCTTTTTCGGAGCAGGCAACCGGTTGTACTGGATTTCCCTGCGTACAGGCAGTTCATTGAGCGAAGAGTTTGAACTGCTGCACGGGATTATCCGCAGCATCACATGGGACGGCCATGCGCTTTCCGGAAGTAGGGCCACACAGATAATGGAAAGGACATGCCGGGACGGATATTATCTGTTTTGCCAGCCGCTGTGGTTTCTTTCGGTATTGCCCCTGCTTGTGGGTTTGCTGATTCTGGCCATTATGAATGCGGTTGGCCGCAGAATGGGACGGATACCCGATATCGTGGGTACGGACGGCCGGGTTCCTGTTTATCAGGAGGCGGATGTGGATGCCAGCATGTCCTCAAAAGGAAAGACCAGCGTGGTCCGGGTTGGGCTGCTGGTCTATCCGGATGCAATGGTACTCACCATGTTCGGTCGTCCCCGCATTCGAATTTCCCATGACAGCAAGAACGGTGTTCACATGAGCAGCGTGAAGGGATTCCTCGGACATCAAGCGCTTGAGATCGAAGGAGAGGCCAGGAACCTGGTGGTTAAGCGCAACCGGTTTTCAGTCGGTAAATGGAAGATCCGGATCTATTGTGATGATCCGGACCGTGTACTGGCCTATTTTGGTTGAGTATCCACTTTTTGAGATGCTTTTGCGTGAAGATGTCCATGACATGAATTGTGACCTGCGGAAGTAATTGAGGCCTTTTTGTAATCCACAGAACAGTCGCTTTCGATTCATTAAGAGGCAACTTCAGGACGCAGCATTCCGACCGGAAGGTCCGATTTCCCCATCATTGGGTAATCCAGTCCCGGCCCCCTGGATCCGTTGATCCCGAAGGTGAAAGACCAACCCGTCTGGAGTATGGGCCGGCTGTGCACACCATCCGATGTTCTGTCAGCACAAAAAAAGGGACCGGGTAAGACCCGGCCCCTTGTGAGAATTCACACTCTGTCCGGTGTGTCAGACCTCGAATTCATCATAGGAAAGCTCGGACAGTTGTTTGAAGTACCGGTACCGGTTGCGCACGTACTTGGATGCCTCTTCCAGATAATGCTTGGCCTCATCCGGATGGGATTCCATCAGTGTCTTGAAACGGCGCTGGCCCTGATAGAACTCACTGAGATCCTTGGTCGGTTCCTTGCTGTCCAGAATCAGCGGGTTCTTCCTTTCCTTCATCAAATCCGGATTGAAGCGGTAGAGCATCCAGTACCCGGTGTCTACTGCCAGCTTGCCGTGTTCCGGTCCCTTTTCCATGTTGATACCATGCTCGATACAATTGGAGTAAGCGATGATCAGGGAAGGGCCGGGATAGGCGGCAGCTTCCCGCATGGCTTTCAGAGTCTGGTTCATGTTGGCTCCGAAGTTGACGGATGCCACATATACGTTGCCATATGTCATGGCCATCAGGCCCAGTTCTTTTTTCAGGGTTTCTTTACCCCTTGCAGCGAATTTTGCGACACCACCCAGCGGTGTCGCTTTGGACCGCTGACCGCCCGTGTTGGAGTACACTTCGGTATCCAGAACGAGGACGTTCAGATCGAGGCCGGATGCCAGGGTGTGGTCAAGGCCGCCGTAACCGATGTCATAAGCCCAGCCGTCCCCGCCTACGATCCATACCGCCTTGTACTTCAGGTAACTGAGGTTTTCCAGCAGATCGCCTTCCGGGGTGCCGGGCTCGGTTCCCATGAGGAGGTCTTTCAGTTTGTCCACGGCTTCCCGGGTACGATTGAATGCTGCGTTGTCTATCCGCTGTTCATCCAGGGTTGCGACCTCCTGCAGCACTTTTTTCAGCTCGGGATTGGTTCCGTCGGCATTCAGGAGCTGGTCTTTCAGCTGGAATGCCAGGCGGTTCAGGTGATCCACAGACAGTCTCATGCCAAGGCCGTACTCGGCGTTGTCCTCGAACAGTGAATTTGCCCATGCCGGTCCTTCCCCGTGCTGGTTTTTGCAGAACGGGATCGTAGGTGCCGTTCCACCATAAATGGAGGAGCAGCCGGTCGCATTGGCCTGGATCATACGGTCACCCTGCAGGAGTGTCATGACTTTCACATAGGGTGTTTCACCGCAACCGGGGCAGGCACCGGAAAACTCGAACAACGGTTTGGCCAGTGTGGCATTCCGCACGGCTTTGTCATTCACGAACTCTTCCGGAGAATACGGGTGCTTGAGGTATTCTTCGTAACTTTCCCGCCATTCTTCCAGAATGTCTTCTTTCGGGATCATTTCCAGTGCTTTTTCGCCCTTCTTGCCGGGGCACACATTGAAACAAACGCCGCAACCGGTGCAGTCATCCGGAGAGACCTGAATCCGGAAGCGCCATTTTCCTTCCTTGTTCTGCGGGGAGTTGAATTTCAGTGTGGGATACTTCTCATCCGGCAAGCCGATTTCATCCTCGTGATCGACGGTGGAAACAATAACGGCATGCGGGCATGCAAATGCGCACATCCCGCATTGAATACAGTTTTCCGGCATCCATTTCGGCAGTCTTACCGCGATGGATCGTTTTTCGTAACGGGTTGTTCCTGTGGGAAATACGCCGTCATCCGGAATCCTGCTGACCGGAATACTGTCGCCTTCAAAATGCATGATCGGTTTCACCACGTCCTGAAGGAAGCCCTCGATGGGTTTGTCTTCCGGATTCACTTTCAATTCCCAGACGCGGTCTGAATACTGCTGGACAGTATCGGGGATGTGAACTTCTTTCAACTCATTGAGTCCGAGTTTCATCGCCTCAATATTCAGGTTGACGATTTTTTCACCTTTCTTCGCGTAAGTTTTCCGGATACTGTCTTCAATTGCTTTGGTGAAGGTTGCTTCGGGAAGAATACCCGTCAGTTTGAAGAAAGCGGTCTGCATAATGATGTTGATCCGCTCACCCAGACCGATCTCATATGCAAGCCTGTGGGCATCGATCACGTATAGCTTCAGCTTCTTGTTGATCAGGGTTTCCACATCTTTCTTCGGGAAACGCTTCAATACATCTTCCGGCTCTTCGATGGTGTTCAGGAGTACGGTTCCGCCTTCTTTGATGCCTTTCAGAACATCCAGGACACCGATATATTCCTTCTTGTGAACCGCTACGAAATCCGGTTTGGTGATCAGGTAGGGGGACAGGATCGGTTCATCCGAGAAGCGAAGGTGGCTGACCGTGATACCGCCGGCTTTCTTGGAATCATAGACGAAGTAGCCCTGTGCTTCCTTTCCGGCGACGTCACCGATAATTTTAATGGAGTTCTTGTTGGCGCCGACCGTGCCGTCAGATCCCAGTCCAAAGAACTTGGCCCGATAGACGGACGGACTCTCCGCATCGAATCCTTCATCGTACGGAAGCGAGCGATGTGTGACATCATCTTCGATTCCAAGGGTGAAACGATGGATCAGTTTATCGGGTGCCGTGTTGATGATGTGGTCAAATGCGGCTTTCAGCATGGCCGGTGTGAATTCCTTGGATGACAGACCATAAATTCCGCCGATTACAACGGGCCTGTCGTCGCATTTCATCAGGCCCAGCTTGATCTGCTGATCAATGGCTGCCACTACGTCCAGGTAGAGCGGTTCGCCGAGAGCGCCGTGTTCTTTGGTCCGGTCCAGTACCACAATGCGTTTGACCGTCTTTGGCAGCGCCTGGAAGAACCGTTCGCGGTCGAATGGGCGGTACAGCCGCACCTTGATAGCGCCGGTCCTGTATCCCATGCTGTTCAGCTTGTTTACAGTTTCTTCTGCGACATCTGCACCGGAACCCATGATCACGGTGACGGTGTCGGCATCTTCGGCGCCAACATAGTCAAATGCCCTGTAACGCCGACCGGTCAGAGATTCGAACCGTTCGCAATACTTATCGAACACGTGCACAAAGTTGTCATAGTACGGATTCTGAGCTTCGCGATTCTGGAAGAAAATGTCCGGGTTTTCCGCGGTGCCTTTCAGGATCGGATAATCCGGATTCAGTGCACGCTTGCGCATGCGGTTCACATATTTCATTTCCACCATTTTCCGCATGACATCTTCCGGAACAATGTCTACCCGCCGGATCTCATGGCTGGTCCTGAAACCGTCAAAGAAGTTCAATACCGGGACCATCCCTTCCAGTGTGGCGCCTTGTGAGATACAGGCCAGATCCTGGATTTCCAGCTGGTTCGATGCCGCCACAAGGCCGAATCCGGTCTCACGGGTGGCCATGACGTCGGAATGATCACCGAAAATAGACAGTGCATTGGTTGCAACCGTCCGGGCGGAGACATGGAAGACGGCCGGCGTCAATTCACCCGCAATCTTGTACATGTTTGGAATCATCAGCAGAAGGCCCTGGGAAGCCGTAAAGGTCGTGGTCATACAACCCGCGGCCAGAGCTCCATGGACGGCACCGGATGCGCCACCCTCAGACTGCATTTCATATACCCGTGGAACTTGTCCGAAGATGTTGGGCTTTTCCTGTGCGGACAGGGCGTCTGCAATTTCGCCCATCGGAGAAGACGGGGTGATTGGATAAATCGCAATGACTTCATTCATTGCGTGTGCAACGCGCGCAGCAGCAGTATTGCCATCAATAGATGCCTTTTGGTTCATCGCCATAGGAATACTCCTCCTCAATCACAATTCCCCTACATTGTACTACAGGGGACGGGTTCACGAAACCGGAAACACGTTCCGGATGGCAAAGGTTATACTTCTGATTTTGAAGATACATCATGTGTTATCGAGAATTTGGTATCGTTGCTTCGGCAATTTTGATATAGTGAAATTGCATAACAAACCAGGAGGGGCAGATGAGACGAGTTTGTTTGGCACTGATCCTCATATTGAGCGTAAGTAGTTGGATCGCATGCAATAAAGGTGGAGAGGGAGCTGGGTCAGGTGACTCCGGAAGCGATCAGGTCGACAGCCCGCGGATCGCGCAGTTGATGACCGAAGTCAAGACGCTGAAGGAGCAGTTTGATACGGCGGAAGATCAGAAGACCAAGGACGATGCAATGACCGAACTTTCGGGAAAGCTCGAACTGGTGCTTTCTGAGAATCCCAACCATCCTGAAGCCAATGCCATGATGGACGATGTCCAGATGTACTATGCCATGCAGTGGGCAAAACAGGGCAAGTATTCCAAAGCCATGGAAATCGTGGACAGTCTTCTGCAGTTCTCTCCGGATAACCAGAAGGCACAGGAAATGAAGGCCAATTTTGAAAACTGGATGTACATGGACAAGGAAGAGTTCGAACAGATCAAGAAGGGTATGTACATGGATGAAGTTGAACAGATGGTTGGCTATCCCTTGCGGAAAACAGAAGACAAGGACAAACTGGGACGCAAGGTATACGGATGGTTCTATAAGGAACCCAAGCTTCAGAAAGCAGTGAGCATCTGGTTTAATGAAAACGGCCAGGTGTATTCCACCCGTTGGCCCAAATAGTAAAGGGCTTGATTGCACTTGCGGCTTATGGTAGATAATTACGTGGTTTGTGATGAAATCGGGTAAGGAGGTGAGGCTGTAGATTGACACCAGGATACCCGTTGCGGTGTTCCAAACGACTTTACATTTTCGATTTTTATTTCCAACAAAAAACAGGAGGTACTGACCCGTGGATGCAATGACAGGAACTTTGATGAAATATATGGATCAGGGCGGCTGGATCATGTGGGTGCTGGCACTGTTCTCACTGGCTGCGCTGGTTGTCGTAATTGAACGTGGAATTACCTATTTCAAGGCCCGTGTGAACACGTCTGAACTGCTGGGCAAGCTGCGCAGCGCTCTGAAGAAGAAAAACATCAAACAGGCGATTGAGATTTGTGAATCCTATCGCTCTCCTATCTCTTCTATTCTGAAGTCCGGACTGCTGAAGTATGGTCGTCCGAAAGA
>DAINNF010000049.1:0-15940 GCA_036736005.1 Acidobacteriota bacterium | reverse complement strand
GTCGTCCAGCCGTCCAGCTGTCCAGGTGTTTCAGCTTGATTTCCAGCACGGCTGCCTGAATCGCAGCCAGCCGGGAGTTGATACCCACTTCATCATGGTAATAGCGTTGCGATTCACCATGGACGCGCAGCGATTTGAGCCGCTTCGCCAAAACTTCATCGTTGGTGCTCAGAGCACCACCGTCACCAAAAGCGCCCAGGTTTTTGCTTGGGAAGAACGAGAAACACCCCACATCACCCATGTTACCGGCACGTTTGCCGATCCGGCCGTCTTCCGCACCGATGGACTGGGCGGCGTCCTCCACTACCGGGAGATCATAGCCCTTTGCAATATCCAGAATGGCCGTCATGTCTGCGGTCTGTCCGTAAAGGTGGACCGGAATAATGGCCCCTACCCGACGTCCGGTGTTCCGGTTGAACAGGGCTCCGTCCCGCTTTTCCGCGTTTTCTTCCAGCCATTCCTTCAGCAGCTCCGGGTCCAGATTATATGTCACAGGGTCAATGTCCACGAACACCGGAACTGCACACATCCGATGAACGGCTCCTGCCGTGGCAAAGAATGTGTAGGGGGAAGTCAACACTTCCTCGTTCTGTTTTACCCCGACCGCCATCAGACCCAGCAGCAGGGCATCCGATCCACTTGCACAGCCAATGGCATGCCGGGTGCCGCAATACTCCGCCATCCGTTCTTCAAATGACGCCACATCCGGTCCCAGGATAAAATATTGGCTTTCGCAAATGTCCAGCAGTTTGGGTTCGATTTCTTTTCTTATCGCGCGATACTGAATTTTCAGATCCAGCAGTGGTACCTGCATGATTCACCTCGACAACTATAGTCGAGTACACCATACATGATTTTCAGCGAAGCTTCCAGAATAAAGCACGGATGGGTCTGACCCTCCGGTAGCTTTGAAATGCCTGCTGTACATGGTCCGGCAAACAGGACAGATCCGCTGAAGACCAGACGTCCCAGCGTCCCCGTTTGTCAAAGGAGCGCATCAGGCGCCGGTATATCTTTCTCCTTGCCCGCTCGCGCGTCGGAGTCCCGGTGAGACGGGCACGGTCGAAATCCAGCAGGATAAACCGGCCTTCTCTTTCATCAAAAAGAATATTCTTGATGTTGAGATCGGGATGATGCAAACCCTTTGAAAAGAAACGCTCCAGTGTTTCCACCAGACGAGCCAACTGGTCCGGGTCCAATGCATCGCATGCCAGCAGATCCCGCGCATGTTCTTCCCTGGCCGTTACCAGTCCCTGGCGATAGCCGATCATGCTGCCTTCGACCCACGCAAAGAACGGTTTCACAACCGGCAGTCCCTCCCCGCAGCATTTCGACAACACGTTGAGTTCCTCAACTGCACGGGGTCGTGACTCCCAGTATCGGTATCCCAGCAGGCTGCCCAACAGTCCGCCGTGGTGAAATCGTCTCATGACGCAGATCATTCCGTTCAGCTTCGCTTCCATCAACGGCAAACGACCGTGATGATCCGACGGGATAAGGTCCCGGAAAAATTGCCTGACCTGGTCCGGAGTCAGTTCAACTGCCGAAACGATCTGTCTGTTATCAACCGGGAAAGAGTGCACGTACATGCTCATTCAGTAGCGGCAGATCGGTATCCAGAATTGTCCGCATATCCAGCAAGAAGCGGTCCTCTTCAATTCTGCCGATCACCGGTGGTGTCAGTTTTCGAAACGTCTTCGCCAGTCGGTCGGGACTGTAGGATGGATGAACAAGCGCCAGCGCCACACTGGGGATCTCGTGTTCCGGTGTCGTACCGCCCCCGATCCTTGCCTTGGTATCCACCACCTCCATACATTTGCGGGTGGCGGCAGGCAGATAGTCCCGTACCTTCAGGGCACGGTTCCGCAGTTCCTCCTGACTGGCCTGCAGCATACGGGCTGTTGGGATTTCATCCGTCCGCCCGGTCAGATAGAGGATCAATTGCTGTTCTACCGCGGCGTAAACCAGTTTATCCACCCGCAACGTCCGCAACAGGTGATTTCGCTTGATCCGTTCCACCAGATCTTTCTTGCCAAGGATGAAACCGGCCTGCACGCCCCCCAGTAGTTTGTCCCCGCTGAACGTCACAATGTCAATTCCCTCGGAAACGGCATCTGCGACCGTGGGCTCATCATGAATCCCCATTGTCTTCAGGTCATGAATATTGCCACTGCCCTGATCCTCCGCAAACGGAATGTTGTGTTTCCGACAAAGCGCCGCGATTTCTGCCGCCGGAACGGCTGACGTGAAGCCTGTCACCCGGTAGTTGCTGGGGTGTACTTTCAGAACCAGACCCGTTTCCGGTCCAATTGCGGACTCATAATCGGAAAGATGAGTCTTGTTGGTTGTGCCCACCTCACGCAAGGTCGCCCCCGCCTTTTTCATGATCTCCGGAATGCGGAATGAACCGCCGATTTCGACCAGTTCTCCTCGGGAAACCACCACTTCGCGTCCTTCCGCGAATGTGTTCAGCACCAGCATGACGGCTGCAGCATTGTTGTTCACCAAAGTACCGGCTTCCACCTGGAAATACCGGCTGATAAGCCGTTCCGCATGGACATCCCGATGTCCCCGCTTCCCTTCCGTCAGGTCATACTCCAGGTTGCAGTAGTGACTGCCGATATTTCGCAGATGATCCAGAACGGAAGGACTCAACACAGACCGCCCCAGATTGGTATGTACGATGATACCGGTCCCGTTGATCACCCGTTTTAAAGAAGGTGCAACCGCATCCGCCAGATATGCGCGTACACCTCGGATTACCGCTTCTTCCATCTTTCCGGTAAACTGTTCCGACCGGATCCGATCACGCAGTTTACGCAGTGAAGCCTGTACAGCCGTCTTGACCAGTGAGGGACCAAAGCGCTGCGTTAATTCCCGGATCCGGGGATTGTTCAACATCACGTCCACTTTGGGAATCTGCTTCAGCAAGTCATTCATGTACCGAACACCTCCCGGCAGGTTTCCGTAAACCTGTGTTTGCCGCATGCCATAAGGAATGTAAAGGGAGCCACTTCTTTTACCAGATCAATGGCACGATCGGCCAGTTCTCGAATATCCCACTGCGCATGCAGATCAGAACGGAGCCGGGAGAAATGATACAATTCACGTGCATTTACAGTAAACAGAACACGTCTCCGGTGTCCATTTGTCAAGACATAATCCGCTGCTTCCGGATGAATGGTCCGCAGGCTTTCCAGTTCGTTGTTCACCTCATCCACCAGGTTGAAATAACCCGTTTCCACACACGCATCAAAGAAGGTGTCGGGTGTCGTAACCCCGAGTGAGGGATCATACGGCTGGGCAAGAACCGTTCCCATCCGATGTCGCTTCAACTGGGCAAACGCCGTCGCGGACAGAACAATTTCAAAAGAGAACCAGCTGTTTTCGAATTCCCGGCGAACCGGATGGTAGCTTTCCATATTTCGGAATACTTCCAGAAACAGTGATTTGCGCTCCTCCATGGACATCCGTTTCACCGTCTTGAAGCATTGTTCCCAACTGAGCGGCCGAAGGTGAAACAGAAGAGCTGACAGAATGGATACATCGGGGTTCGCCGAATGGTCCACCAGGTCAACGACGGCCTGTAAATCTGCCGGTCCCATTCCATCATGAATCTTCAACAGGTTCTGAAGCCGTGAATCGTCCCGGTGGTAATCCTGCGGTTCCGTGTATTTGACAAGGGACGGAACCAGATGGTGGGTCTGTTCGTAGAGACGATCCGACATTTCACGTACTTCCGAAAGTGGTGAAGCCGCCAGCTTCTGGATCATCCTCTCCAGTGTACGCGCATTCACCGTCATTCCCAGCTGACCCCGAATGGCCAGGGGCAACACATACCGGGCGTCTTCCTTCGCCTTCAGCCCGGCTTCTTTCGCATCCTCACCCCGTTCCACCAGGACTCTTTCGATTTCGGTATAAGCATCCCGGTACACCTTGTTCTGACGTTTGACCAGCTTCAAAAAGCGGGACCTGGCCGGATCGACATCAAATTCGGGAGGGACCAGCGTGTCATCCTCCATCTTGATGTATCGTTGAGACTTCTCCGTATAGGAAGCCAGCCGGAAATGTTCCAGAAACTCGATCGCCAGGCGCGAAACACCAATCACATCAAAATTGAAACATGCATGCTCCGCGACTGATGCATGTCCAAGTCCGAACACGATATTCTCATTGGACTTCCGGGCCTTCTCCACTTCCTTCCGGGACTTTTCACGCAACAGGTTGACGTCGCTTGGATTTCGACTGATCCGTGCGTATGCAGCTGAAATCGTCTCAGGGGTCAGCGAATCAGGATTGACAGCTTCTCCGTTTCTCAACTGCTCCAACAGCTCAACATCCACATTCATCCCGGCAAGTAATATCTTCATGGTACTTCATTATACGGGACACCCGGCGTGCGTCAATAATCAGCATCAGACAGCCGCCCACAACAAAAAGGGGGCGGAAAAACCGCCCCTCGGACACCACAATGCCTGTTCAATTCAACTGGAAGTGGATTGTCAGCACCATCCGCACATCCACGGCGCTGCCATACAGGACACCCGGCGTGAATCTGGCTTTCCGTACGGCGTTGATCGCTGCCTCACGAAACCACTGGAATTGCAGGTTTCCTCCTACGACCCGCACATTGTCTATGGTCCCGTCCCTTCTCAGGATGGCCTCAACTTCCACATATCCCTGTGTTCGCGTCTTGATCCCCATTTCGGGATAAACCAGATTCGCACGAATACTTGCCCAATCCACGTTGGGCATCGTCAACCCGACCGTGTTCGGATCCACAACATCCGGCGGCACAGGAGGGATGACATCACCGGGCCTGATTCTGATGTCCGAACCAATGGCAGGTACCTCTTGATAATCAATTACGGGCACTGGGGGTTCCGGCTCATCCGGGGTCGGATCGGGTACAGGAATCGGATCCAGTTTCTCAATCTCTTTCCAGTCATCGATTTCCTTCGGGTCCGGCGGCGCCACATAGAAACGAGTCGGCGGCTCCGGTTTTGGAGGTTGTATCACAGGCGGCATCTCGGGCAAAACGAGAAACACCAGCCCGATGTGGAACAGCAATGCAATCAGCAGCGCAATTTTCAGATTCCGTCTGTCATCCATCGCCTCCTGCTGCAGAAAGCCCAACGGTTGGGTACCCGCCAGTTCCAGTCCATTCCCATTTCCATTTTGCATACAGACCTCCCCCTGTCGGGACACAACCGCCCCGTTCGGACGACGTACGCCCAATTCATAAAAGATACATGGGTTATAAGTGAATACCTATTCACAATATAGGCACTTTCCGATATTTGTCAATTATAAATGCAAATTTACGCCAAAAATTGATGCAACAACGAACATTCACATATCGATTGTCAGATTCCCGACAGCCGGCCCGTTCCAACCGGAAAAACCGGTCGAATTCGGCCCAGGAAAACAGTTTCATCTGGCCTTACCTCATTCTCTCTGTTATAAACGCTTCATCGAAATATCTGGAGGAGAGCATAATGTCCCGGCTTCAATACCTTTTCAATCACTGCAGACAAACAGTCACCCGTTGTCATTGGATCCATTTACTGATTCTGACGTGGATGGTCTCATTGCCGCTGACGATTCAGGCCCTGGAACCCCCGACTCCGCAACAGATTCAGCGCTACCGTGAAGACGGTACCCTGGCCCGTCGCATTCAACTGGCAAAATCATACGGGAATCACCGGATGTCACCTGCTCTGGCAGCAAACATTAAATACAAGCTTCAACAACTGGCATTGCAGACCAATCCGGATCTGAAGATTCACAACCCGGCCAAGCTGCCACCATCTGGCTGGCGCAACATGCCCACAACCGGAACGGTTCATGTGCCGGTTTTTCTGGTTGCGTTTGCGGACTACCCTCCTTATAACGAAGCAGCCGATATCGAATTCAAGGTCGCAGGCGATGGCCTGGAAGCGGACTATCCGCGGGAAAGCCTGCACGACTATTATGACCGTGCTTCATACGGCCAGTTGGATATCCAGGCCGATGTGATCGGGTGGTATACCACCGACTATAACCGTGACGCTATCGCAACCGTCGAAGTGGAAAGCGACCGGGCGGCACGGGAAGCATTGCTGCGGGAGGTCTTTGAGTTCTACGACGAAGATGTGGACTACTCCGTATACGACAATGATGGAAACGGTACCATTGATTACTTCGCCATCATCTGGACCGGCCCCCACGGGGAGTGGAGCACGTTCTGGTGGGGCTACCAGACCCATTTCAGCGATGGTGCCTATCTCCTGGATGGCGTTCGCCTGGATGCCTATTCCTGGCAATGGGAATCGCGCAATTACCCGGACGTATATGATCCGGAAACCCTCAACAATGTGGAATTCCAACCCAGCACGCTGATTCACGAAACCGGTCATGCGCTGGGCCTCCCCGACTACTATGATTACGACGCAAGTGTTGGACCGGACGGCGGCGTCGGTGGACTGGATATGATGGATGCCACCTGGGGGGATCACAACTGTTTCAGTAAATGGGTGCTGGACTGGATCACGCCACAGGTACTAACACAGGGAGCTCAGCAGTTTACGCTGAGTTCAGCCGCTTCCACCGGAGATGCAGTGGTAATCATGCCGAATATCGAGGGGGACACCCCATTTGACGAATTCTTCATGGTGCAGAACCGCTACCGCGAACTGAACGATACCGGCTATCCGGAAGACGGCCTCCTGATCTGGCATGTCAACGCGGAATTGTACGGAAACGGATATGATTATGTCTATGACAATTCCTACACAGAATTCAAACTCCTTCGACTGATGGAAGCCGACGGTCTGGAACAGATTGAACTGGACCAATGGGCGGATGCCGGAGACTATTACACAGAGGGAGAAACATTCAGCCCCCTTTCAACCCCGAACAGCAACAACTATGCCGGCGAACTCACCCGCGTCTGGGTCACTTCGATATCGTCATCCGGACCGGAGATGACGTTCACCGCCATGTTCCAGGGATATCCCGCATACCTGCCACACTTTGACGTAACTGACGGTTACTGGGAAACCCGTCTGACCCTGACCAATGAAACCGACCTGGACCTGGATGTGGAAGTTGAAGTCTTTGACAATGAAGGGGTTCTAACACAAACAAGCCATGTCAACGTGCCCGGCAATGGCGGCCTCAGTCAACCGCTGACTGAATTGCTCGGATTGAATCTACCCAATACAGGATGGCTCCGCCTGGGCTCCCAAGGGCAAGGGATTTCAGGATTGATGACTTTTAAATACCTGCCTAAAGAGGCCTTTACCAGTTTACCTCTTACGTTTTCCGGGGGAACAAAGCTAACCTATCCCCTTATAGAATACATTGATGGACGCTCCACAGGTTTCGCCGTGGTAAACCTAACAGAGCAGCAAGCAGAAATTAGCCTGCGCCTAGTTCGCATGGATGGCAACACGGCCGCTGTTGCTTTTGAAAGCATTCCACCCCACGGCAAGCTGGTGGACATGGTAGAAAGCGTTTTCTCTGACAATATTCCCGAGCGTTCCATTCTGAAGATCTTTTCAGATCAAAAAATCACCGGTTTTGCTCTTACATTATCAAGCGGGAATACTAATGTTGTAGCAGTCCCCGCAACAGTGGTTGAATAACAGTATTGGTAATTGTCGGGGCCCGGTCCCGGGCCCCGTATCTCCTCCATCCATAAACCCGTTGCCTCAACCGGTGATTCCGATTATCATTACTTTATGAATGACTTTCAGTTGCGCATGATGTTGGCGTGGGGCTTATTTGTTACATTTCTCGTCATCGCTTTCTTTGTCATCGTGGTACGTAAACTCCGCAAGGTCGTCAGCGGCGAGGATGAAAAGGAAACACCCGATTTTGTACTGGAGAACATTCGCAACACACTTGCACAGCGGAAGCAGATGTCGGAGACCCTGCAGCAACGGGAAACACTCAATGCCATTATTCTGCAGCACGTCGATCTGGGGATTGCCATATTCGATCGGTTTAAGGTACTCAAGTCTGCCAATCCCATGTTCCTGAGTCTGTTTCAACTGACCGAGCAAAGCATCGGGCAATCCATTGTTCAATGGCAGGATGCCTGCCCGCCGCTCTTCAGTTTTCTCCGGGATCTCAAGTGGCAGCTCCCGCGAAAAGAGGCGACCGCCTCTTGGGAAAGTGGAGATCTGTTCATCCAGGCACGGGCCGTCCAGGTTGATGCTGCCGACAGTGGCGTACAGGGATATCTGGTTATCGCTCAGGATACAACAGAAATGGAAGCCGCCAAGCGTCAACTGGAACTGAAACAGCGGTTGGAAATGCTCGGTGAAATGTCCGCAGGTCTGGCGCATGAATTCCGTAACGCATTGTCTACCCTGAAAGGATATGCCCAGATGATCCGTTCCGAAAGCACCGACAACCTCCACGAACATGCCCGACAAATCCTGACGGAAGTGGACGAAATCGATCAGTTGGTAGGTCAATTCCTGCTCTATGCAAAACCACTCCAGGTTCATCCCGAAACGTTTTCAGGTGCAGATTTCAAAAAGGATATTTCTCCGTTGATTACATTACCCGAAGAACGCATTGAACTGGATATACCAGACTCACTCACCATGCACACCGATCGCCGGCTTCTTCGTCAATGCATGGACAACCTCATCCGCAACAGCATCGCACACATGAACGATCCTGAGTCCCGACTGCAGATCAGCGCTTCTGTAAATGGAAGAAATCGGATCAACATTACCGTCCGGGATGAAGGGACCGGGATGGACAGTGAGACGCTGGAACGAGCATGCATTCCTTTTTTTACCGGAAGACCGGACGGCACCGGGCTGGGTCTGGCCATTTGTGAAAAGATCGTGATCCGGTTGGGCGGCAACATGAAGCTGGACTCCGCACCCGGAGCGGGAACCTCTGTTACGATTACGCTATGAGTCGCATACTGATCATTGAAGACCGTCAAAGTCTCCGGACCATGCTGTCCACCTTCCTGAAAGATCACACGGTACTTGAAGCGGACAGCGCCGAGACTGCGGAAACCATGCTGATTCACTTTCCGGAGATTGTCCTGTGCGACCTTCGCCTTCCCGGCATGGACGGCCTCACCTTCATTCGGAAGTTTCGGGACCGCGTGCCCGAAGCCGTTTTCATCGTCATGACGGCATACGGTGACATCCCCACTGCAGTGGAAGCCATGAAATCCGGTGCGTACGATTTTCTTCCAAAACCACTCGACCTGGACCATCTGGCACACATCATCAGCAGAACCGAAGAATTGATCCGGCTCAGAAAGCGTGCAGCCGGCCCGGATGATATTGACATGGTCGGCCGGCATCCAACGTTTCAGTCTATCAAGGAGCAGGCAAACAAGATGGCGCAGATAGACCTGCCCCTCTTGATCACAGGTGAAAGCGGCACCGGGAAAGAAGTTCTTGCACGGTGGATACATCAGCAGTCCAACCGCCGGCAGGAACCGTTTGTTACCGTAAACTGTGCGGCCGTTCCCGATTCCATGCTCGAAGCAGAGTTGTTTGGTCATGAAGCGGGAGCCTTTACCGGAGCCGACCGTCAGAGAAAGGGGTTTTTCGAACGTGCCAGTTCGGGAACTCTCTTCCTCGATGAAATTGCGGGCATGAACATCCAGGCCCAATCCCGTCTCCTTCGGGTGGTTGAGAATGGCGAATACTACCGGGTAGGAAGCAACGTGATTCGTATCAGCAGCGCACGGCTCATCTTTGCCAGCAACCAGGACTTGAATGAACGGACACGGGCCGGCCTGTTTCGGGAAGACCTCTTTCACCGTATCCGTTCTTTCACATTAACCATTCCCCCTTTGCGAGAACGTAAGTCCGACATACCGTTGCTGGCCCGGCACTTTGCACGCCTGCTTGGAACGCAAATCAGGGGCGAACCCCTCCAACTGACCGATCCACAGCTCACCTGGTTGAAGGAACAGTCCTGGCCCGGTAATATCCGTCAATTAAGAAACGTGATCGAACGATGGATCATTCTCGGGCCTGAAGGCAATTCTTTCTCTGATGATGTGCCGGACACCCTCCAGCTGCGTCTGGCAGATCACAACCGGGAAGAACTGGTGGAACAACTGGAAGACGCAATGATCCGATATCAGTTGGCCAGGCTGAACGGAAACAAGTCAGCCGTCAGCGAAGCCCTCGGCATGAGCTACAAAACCCTGCTCAGTCGAATGAAAAAGCTCGGGATTGACTGATGATTCGCCTGTTGTTGCTCACTGCGATACTGGGATATTGGCCGCTTCCGACCAACCAGGGCGTTACCGGAACATTCACGGAATTCCGCAACAATCACCTCCATGCCGGGATGGACATGTCAACTTCCGGCCGTGTTGGTTTGCCTGTCACGTGCTTTGAAGAAGGGGTCGTCTTCCGTATCAAGGTACAGAAACGTGGCTACGGCAAGGTCATGTATGTTCGACATCCCGGGATTGATCGGATTACCGTGTACGGGCATCTGGATCGGTTCATGCCCGAGCTGGAAGAAATCGTTGACCGGTACCGTTTAGCCCGTCACACCCGATATCCGGGAGACATCTTCCTGGAGCACCCGGTGTCGGTGCGTAAGAATCAGATCATCGCCTATTCCGGTGAAACAGGAGCCGGGTGGCCACACCTGCATTTCGAAATCCGTGATCTGGCCAATCGCCCCATCAACCCGGTGTCCGAAGGGTTTGACATGAAATATGACCGCACACCACCCCGTTTTCATGCATTGCATATTTATCCTGAAACGGCCGGATCGCGCATCAATGATTCCAACCATTCGCAGCGTGTCCCGATTGAACAGCTGAACGCGTCTACATTCTCCATTCAGTCCAAGATCCGTACATCCGGACCTTTTCTGGCGTCTGTGGATGTAACAGACGGGGACGGCAAGAAGGGTCCACTGGGCATTCGTGAGTTGACCATGTTTGTGAATGGAGAACCGGCCTACCGTTTTCATGCACGTCAATTTACATATGACAACTGGTGGCAGACAGCTGCCGTTTACGATTTCAACTCGACGCGCCTGTCACCCTCCCGCTATACCTACAATCTCTTTCGCATTCCGGGCAGTACCGTGTCGGTACAGGAAGACGGTAAGGCCGGATTTCAAAACGGAACGAATCGTATCCGGATCGAGGCTCTCGATTTCAACAATAACCGTTCCACGCTGAATTTCATATGGATATGTTCCGCACCTGCACCACCCTCTCCCACAACACTGGATACCGGAGCGCAGTACTCGGACGGATCAACTGTTATTGATGCAGCAGCCATCGTGAAACAACGGACCCTTTCCATCGAAAACCAGAAATGGGACGTGGTCCGAGTGGGCCCTGAACCCACACACATACACATCCGGGATGTTGAAATCGAGTGGCAGGGGTTTTCCCGACAATGGCGATTGGCAAGGGCTCGTCCCGCAAAGCCGAACGCATATCCCAAAGACCTGATTCCTGTAAAGAACACATGTGTTGATACCGGGCCTGGTCTTTCTTTTCTCCGTTCGATCCAGCTGACATATGAACCGGGCCGACAAGGGGTTTCGGAAAAGGAAGACTGGTATCGCTTCGATCCGGACAAGCAGAAGTGGATTGTGCTCAGTCGGAAAGAACCGTCCACAACCCAATCATTGGCCAGTTCCTACTACAGGACTGCTCGTTTCGCCGTATTCCGGGATGAAGCACGCCCCATTATTCACGGAAACCCGGAGTATTTACGGAATATGACGGTATGGAAAGTGACAGACATCGGTAGCGGTATCGATGACGAAAGAATTACCCTGAAGCGGAAGGACGGTAAAATCTTTCAGATGGACTACGATCCGGACCGCAAACTCGCTTTTGTTGACGGAAAGCTGAAACCGGGAATCTATGTTATCCGTGTGTTTGACCATGCGGGAAACGAGGGCAGCGCACGAGGCCGACTTCACTGAAAGACATGCTTCCCTCAGCAGCCGCTTGTATGCTTCTCGTCAGTCTCAGCCGACAATCCAACAATCCAGGCGCCCGCACCACCCATCCCCCGAGGTGCCGATCCATACCAGGTGATCGAATCCGTACCCTGTGAGCGGATCCACCTCTCCACATGTTGCCGAAGAATCCCCTTACGGTCCGAATGATGTCCCTTGCCCGTAATAATCCGTACGATTCGACAGCCATCTGAGCGGACCTTCATCAGAAATCTCTCCAGGAGGATATTGGTTTCGTCCGTTGTTTTCCCATGCAGATCCAGCTCAGCATCCACCGGAAACAATTGTTTTTTGGGAAGCCTCCGACGACCCGGTTTGTTTACCGTCTCATCGACCGATGCCGGCAATGTTGCGGACTCCGGTGGAACCTTCTTCTCCAGTGCCTTCAGGAATAGAGTCCGATCACCTTCATCCGGGTCTCCTTCATTTTCATTATCGGAAAAAAGGCGGAACCATTCCTCGTCCGGTATTTCTTTCATAGCCGGCGCAGTACGAGTATCATTCGCCAGGAGTCTTTTGAATCATCCAGAGGATTGTCCAACTTAAAGGAACCACATGCATCTACCAGCTCAAAACACTGACTGCAATCGATGATCAATCGCATCTCCTGATACAGAAAGATGCGGTACCGATCGTGCATGTCAATCGACAGCTGCTCGTCCCCATCCTTCACCGAGATCTGCGGATTGGAAACCACCTGATGGGTAATCACATTCACCGGAGAACGGTTATAGTCCCACACGACTTCCACTTCAACGTCTCCGTCTGTCTCCACCCAGCTGTTGGCGGTAGAGGGTTTGTTGGTAATGAAGTCCCGAGGGTGGTTTAGTTCAATGATATAGATGCCACCCGGTTCCATTACGGCCCCGACGCATTTCAAATGGGCTACAGCATCCTCGTTGTAAAGCAGATAGTTGAATCCTGTGAGCAGATTGATGGCAACGCCATAACGCTGTTCACAGGAGAAACGCGTCATGTTGTCCACCCAGATATTCGGAGAATATCCCGCCTCGCTTGCCTTCCGGGTGGCATATTCCACCATGTTTGGAGCCAGATCAAATCCGTCGACAGCGTAGCCGCGACTGGCAAGGGTAATCAGGTGTGCACCTGTTCCACACGCAATATCCAGAAAACGGGGGTTTTCGAATGAACCGAAAACCCCCATTTTTTTCTCGATAAAGTCGCACTCAAGCTCTACATCCCGATACCGGAATGCAATGTCATAGTATCGGGGATACTGGTAAAGACTCATCGCAATCGCAAATCAGTCGACATGCGACTATTCGTCGATCTCTTCAGATTCTTCCTCACCTGCCAGATCGTTCTCCACGTTCAGGCGATCGCACGCGCCTGCATACATCTGCAGCGCCGCTTTCTTTGCTTTCTGAAGCTCCGCCAGTTTTTCCTTCACGCGAGCCAGTTCATCTTCCACCTGGTTTTCGATGTCAGCGATTTCGTTACGCAGGTGCTTTCGTGTTTCCTCATAGAACTTCTTCTGGTCATCACTCAGAAACGCCATAGGTATACCCCCTGATAGATTAGAATGTAAACGCCTGTGTATAGTAGACTTTTACTTTTACTCCGTCCTTGACGGCCGGTTTGAATTTCCATTCCTTCAATGCGTTCATCACGGACCTGTCCAGTCCATGACGACCCGGTATGTTCCGGATAATCCTCGTTTCAATCACGTCCCCGTTCTCGTCAATCAACGCCTGCGCGACAATCGTACCATGAACACGCATTTTTCTTGCCATTGCTGTAACAGCCGGTGTGACCTGTCGAATCGGTTCGGGGAATGTTACTTCTCCCTCGACCAACGGAACAAGATCACCTTCTTTCGTTTGGGGCAACTGGGGCTGAGGCTGAATCGGTGTCGGCTCTGTCTTTGCTTCTTCCTGTGGCTGTGTTGTCTGTTCAGCTGTCTCGGCTGGTGCAGGCTGCTCTGTCACGGTCTCCTGCGCCGGTGTCTCCTGAGGTACCGTTGTCTCCGTAGTACCTGCATCCGGCTGTTCCGTTGGCTGTGATCCGGCCTCCTCAGTCGGCTGCTGTGTAGTCGTCTGTTCAGGCTCTGTTACAACAGGCGCCGGCGCTGTTTCGGCCGGTTTCTCTTCCACAGTCTGCGTAACAGGCTGCTCCTGCTGTGCAGTCGCCTCAGGTTGAGGTGCAGGAGTCTGTGCCGGCTGTTGGGCAGCCGGACGTTGCGGTTGTGAAGTCGTCTGTTCCGCCTGAGCCTGCTGCACACGCTCTGCCTGTGCGAGCTTCTGGCGCATCAACTCTTCCACCAGTTTCTCTTTGTCAAAATCGGCCGGCAGCGTACCATCCTCGTTCAGCTGAACGGGAAGGTCTGAATCCGATGCCTGCGTTTGTGAATCTTCCCCCTCTATGCCCGTTTCTTCCGTAGACACAGGCGCAGGTGCGGCAGCTTCCGTGTTTACCTGCTGTGTGGTCGCGGTTCCTGAATTGGCCTGCATTGATTCCGTCTTCTGACCCTTCAACATATACCAGCCGACAACTGCGACAATCACACACACAACGGCCAGTGCCACCCACAGGCCTGTCTTGCTGCCACTTCCGGAATCAGCGTACTGATCGATCATTTCCTCTTCTGCCCGCTCAACATCCTCGAGATCCGGCATGATCATTGTGCCTGTATCAGATTTCCCGGATTCCGCAGGCGCTTCTTCCGGCTCCAGGTCCTCCTCTGTAAAGGAAGCGACCTCTGCAGCGGCGTCGATTCGGACGGTTGCGGACGGATCCGCTTCCGCAGCCGGAGCTTCGTCCACCTCGGGTTCCGGTGCCGCAGGAGCTGAAGGTTCAGCTGTTCGAGCAACAGCATACTTATTGCTGATCTCCTCTATTGTCTTGCTGTCTCCCTCGTACAGAGCATTGACAAATCGGGCCAGAATCCGTTCACTGACCGCAAATGGCAACGCTTCCAGCAGATCGTGAATGTCCGCTTCCATTTCCTTGGCACTCTGATAGCGAACCTCAATGTCCTTGGACAGCGCCTGCGCAATGAGATTCTCGGTGTCATCCGATACTTCTGCATCTGTATCAGCCAGCGGTGTGTATTGGACATTCCGTACGCGTTCCAGGATGCTGATTTCACTGTCAGCAAGGAAGCACTTGGCACCCGTGAGCGCCTCGTACATCACGGATCCCAGGGAGAAAAGGTCGGAACGGCTGTCAATCTGCTTGCCATATGCCTGCTCAGGTGACATGTAGAGCAGCTTGCCCTTCAGGGCGCCCGCCTGGGTCTGGCTTGCCTTGGTAGCCGCCTTCGCGATACCGAAGTCCACCAGTTTCACATCACCGCCTTTCGAAATCAGAATGTTCTGGGGACTGATATCCCGATGGACAATCTGCAGGTCCTTCATGTCCAGACCCTTCTTCCGATGGGCATAATCCAGCGCACTGAGGATCTTGCTCGCGATAAACAGAACCAGTGGCTCCGGAATGCGAATGCCTTCCTTGTTGCATTCTTTCAGAATATTGCGAAGGTCATACCCTTCCACATACTCCATCGCTATGTAGAAGGAATTGTCGATTTTACCCAGATCGTAAATCTGTGCAATATTGGGATGGTTCAGTTGAGCAGCCAATTTTGCCTCATCAATAAACATTGTTACGAAATCTTCGTTATCCACAAGATGAGACAGGATTCGCTTGATTGCGACAATTTTCTGGAATCCCTGGACACCGCGTCGTTTGGCTTTGAACAGATCAGCCATTCCGCCCGTGGCCACTTTTTCCAGCAACACGTAGCTGCCGTACTCAATGCCTTCCCCATCCGGACCCTTCAGGGGCTCCGGCTCTTTCTCTTCCTGATCGTCCTGATCCGATTTCGGGGGTTTCGATTCAATCACCGCTTCCTGTTGTTCCATTACCGGTTCAGGTGCCGCTTCCGGTTCAGGTTCCACCGCTTCTTGTTCTTCAGCGATCTCTCCGGCTGCTTTCGTCGGCT
>DAINNF010000048.1:0-16309 GCA_036736005.1 Acidobacteriota bacterium | reverse complement strand
ATCAAGAAACAATACCGGTTACTGATTGGTGAACGGACGGCCGAAGAAGTGAAGATTCAGATCGGGTCCGCTTATCCGTTGAACAAACCGCTGGAGATGGAAATCAAGGGACGGGATCTGGAAACGGGCTTACCCAAGGGACTTCTGCTGACAGATGCGGAAATCAGGGAAGCATTGACCCCGGCAGTGGACAGCATCGTCGAAACCATCAAAGTGACACTGGAAAAAACGCCCCCGGCACTGTCCGCCGACATCGTGGACAGGGGAGTGGTTCTGGCTGGTGGCGGTTCACTGTTGCGCAATCTGGACAAGCGACTCAGGGAAGAGACCGGACTTCCGGTATCCCTGGCGGAAGATCCGCTGACAGCAGTGGTCATGGGAACCGGTATGATGTTGACCAATATTGACCTGTTGCGGAAAATCTCGCTGATGGACTGAAGATCACCGGATGTGATTTTTGCAGAAGGGAGCGGCCGGCCGCTCCCTTTTTTTGGTGCATTTCCGTATTCAGTTACCCACCTGTCCGGCATAGTTCAGCAATGCGGGCTCCAGTGTGAGTGGTTGATCGACAGCCGGCACAGGAAGCAGGGACCGGACGGACAGAGACTCTTTCAGGTCCGCTTCCGCCAGCATCTGCAGTAAACTCTTCTGATAGGTATACAGACGGTAATCGGTGTCCTTCAGGCCGGCCCGTTCTGCCGCTTCCTGCAGGGCTTTCTTCAATCCGCCCATTTCGTCCACCAGGGCCAGCTCATGTCCCCGTTTGCCGGAGTAAATACGTCCCTTTGCCAGTGCTTCCACCTGTTCTGCGGACAGATTCCGGGAGTGGGAGACGCGGTCCTTGAAGAGTCCGTAAATATCCAGCATGGCGGTGCGCAGCAATTCTTCATGTCCGCTTTGCATGGGCTCGAAAGGGGTCAGAAAGTCCGAATATGTGCCTTTCTTGACCGGGTCGACGTTGACACCGATCTTGTCCATCATTCCGGTCAGTTCGGGCACAATGGACACCACGCCGATGGAACCGACCAGTGAGGACGGATCAGCATAAATTGCATCACATCCGCAGGCGATATAATAGCCGCCCGAAGCCGCCATGTTACCCACGGAAGCAATCACCGGTTTTTTCATCGCCGCCTGTTTCAGCTCCTGGTAGATCAATTCCGAAGCCAGTGCGCTGCCGCCGGGCGAATTGATTCGAAGTACAATCGCCTTGATGTCCGGGTCTTCAGCGGCATCGCGAATAGTCCGGCACAGGGTATCGCTGTAGATCATGTTTTCACCGGTCAGCGGATTACTGGAGCCGTTACCCATCATGATCTGCCCTTCGGCCGGGATCAGGGCAATGGGACTTGACCCGAAATGGAAACCCCTTCCGCGTCTGGCGTACTGTTGAATGGTGATACTGGACGGGTAGGATTCTTCCAGGCGAATGCGGTATTCCAGCCGATCCACGAGTTTTTCCTCCACCGCTTTGCGCGGGCTGATATAGAAGAACTCCCCTTTGTACAACCGTTCTCTGAATAACCCTTCCCGGACGTCCCGGACCTCCGGAATGGTGTCAATCATGTTGTTCCAGATGTCGTCCAGATAAGTGGTCAACTCCTCCCTCAGATAACGGGACATGCTGTCTCTGGAAAACGGTTCTCCGGCTCCCTTATAGTCTCCGATATGGACCACGTTCATTTTGATCCCCAGCTTATCCTCCAGCAGCTGACGGAAGAACATCTGTGGAGCATAGTAGCCGGTGAGGGACACATAACCGCCCGGCGTGTCATGCATGATGACTTCGGCCCCTTTGGGCACGACGCTGTACCCGCCGATCGACATGGACTGGAAATGGATCTGGACCGGTTTGCCGGCCTGGATGATGGCGGCCAGTGATTCCCGCATCTCTTCTTTTTGCGCCAGCGACAGCGGCAGCGAGTCTCCGTATACCAGTATGCCGCGGACATGATCATCCGTTGCCGCTTTATCCAGGGCTTTCAGGACCTGATGGAACGCGGTGCTGCCTCCAAACGAGAACGGTCCCGGGTTTTCGGAAACCGGACTGGAGAAAGACACGACCAGTACCGCTTTCGACGGGACAGCAGCTCGACCGGTGAGATATCCGATGCTCAGTCCCGCCAGGGTAACCATGATCCCGAAACAGACGATAACGATCAACAGGATCCAGATAACTTTCTTCACAATGCCCTCCCTGAGCGTGTTTTTGGACAGTTCCTTCCATTATAAAATGTTTTGAGTCCCCTTCCAGAATTATCGTATACTGAAAGCAGACTAACCATCGGGGGGCTGCATATCCAGGGTTCTCGAACATTCCTCGGGTTGTTTCTGCTCAACCTTCTGTTGATTTCCGTTCAATTGAGAGACGGTCAGGGTGTGCTGTACCTTCAGCGTACGGTGAATATGATTTCCATTCCGTTCATTACCACATCCCTGAAGGTGGCACGGTTTACGAGAAAGACCGTCGATGTATACCTGAACAACATGTCGGCAGCCCGTGAAAACCGTGAGTTGCGTAATCGTGTGTTTCAATTGCGGACCGAACTGACCCTCCAGCGGAATCTCGAGCGGGAGAATCAGCGTCTGCGTTCACTTCTGGGGTTGAAGTATACGCTGCAATCCCGGTCAACGGCAGCCAGTGTCATTGGAAATACATCTTTCAGTGGAGCCAGTGTAATCATCATTGATCGGGGAGAACGGGACGGAATTGAACCCAACATGGCGGTTGTATGCGAATCCGGTGTGGTGGGACGTGTCTGGAAGGTATTCCCCAGTCAGTCTCATGTACAGTTGATTTCCGACCCGACCGCGTCTCTCGGGGTCAAGCTGGCTGGAACAGAAATCGGCGGAATTCTCGCCGGTATCGGGGATCCCCGGGAAGGGGAGATGAAGTATGTTCCGAACGGCGAGACTGTTGAGGTGGATGTCGCGGTGGTGACGTCGGGTTCAGACGGTATTTTTCCCCGGGGTGTCCCGGTTGGCAAGGTGATTCAACGTTCGCCGACTTCCGATTTCTTCCAACGGATCAAGGTCCGTTTCGCCGCACCGCTGACCGATTTGAGTCAGGTACTGGTTCTGCCGCCTGCGTCCGGAAAGCCGGAGGGGTTGTCATGATTGTTCTTCAGGATGCCCTGCTGATCATCTGTGTCATCTTTCTGCAGTATGTGGTCATCAATGTGCTTCCGGTGCCATTTGCCAATGTCGACCTGTTCCTGGTCTTATCCGGCGTGTATGCCATGCGAAGGACACCGGTTCGTGCCATGGTATTTGTCTTTGTGGGTGTGCTTCTGATGGAATGGATCTACCCGGTAGCGGCGGTTTCCGGTTTGAAAACAATGGCGGCACTGATTCTCTGCTTCCTGCTGACACAGGTGAACCGGGTGCTGGTATTGAAGGGAGCCATGGCCTGTCTCGCCGTCGGAATTTATGCGGTATTGACCGAGTTGTTGACCCGCGTGTTTGCCCTGCTGGTGGGTACTGCGGCGCCGGCCACCCCGGTCGGTCATCTGGCCGTGCTGTTACTTGGCAGCATGTTGCTGGCGTGCCTCGTGATTGGTAAGTTTGATGTTCAGTGAAACCAACCGCGCATTTCGCAGCCGGATTCTCTTTTTTTATGTTGCCGTTGTCGTTGTGCTGGCGGTGTTGTTCTTTCGCTACTGGTACATTCAACTGGTTCGTGGATCGGAATATTACCAGGCGGCAACGGAGAATACCCTGCGGGAGGTCATCGTACCGGCCCGGCGGGGCCGGATCCGCTCGGCGCATGGAGAGATACTGGCGGATTACCAGATTGCCTACAACATCATGCTCGATCGGAACCGGTTGGATCGCGACCGGATCCCGGAGCTGGCGGCTTTTCTGGGGATCGAAGATCAGGAACTGAAACGCCGTCTGCGACAGTACCGGCATCTGCCGCTTTACACAGCTGTTCCTGTACTGGAGAACCTGCCCTTTGAAGCGGTTTCCCGGTTTGAAGCCCGTAAGAAAGACTATCCGGAACTGTTTGTCGAGATTGAGCCGCAACGCCATTATCCGTACCGGGAGTTATTCGCCCATTGTGTGGGATATATCGGTGAACCCACGGTAGAGGAGGCCCGTAACCTGGTTACGCTTCAAAAGGTCGGGAAGTCGGGAATCGAGCGGGAGTATGATGAACAGCTGCGGGGCGTGGACGGCATCCAGCGTATCGTGGTGGACTCCCGAAACCGGTATATCAAGACGCAGCAGGTTCGAAGGCCGAGAAATGGACGGGAGATCCGCCTGTCTCTGCTGGTGCCCCTGCAGCAACTGGTACAGGAAGCCATGGGTCAATACCGGGGTGCCGTTATTGTCATGAATCCCCGTGATGGAAGAATTTACGCCATGGTATCCAATCCGTCCTTTGATCCCAATGTGCTGACGTTCCGGTTTCAGCGGGAAGGGTGGCAGGAAATCCGGAACCGTTCCGGAAATCCCATGCTGAACCGTGCGACTCAGGGACGGTATCCGCCGGGTTCCACTTTCAAACCGGTCATGGCATTGTCCGCGCTGTCCCACGGGGTGCCCCGCACCAAACGATACAGCTGTTCGGGATCGTTGGAAGTGGGGGGCCGTCCCTTCTTGTGCTGGCTGGAAACGGGTCACGGCAGCCTGACCCTGGTTGATGCCATTGCTCATAGCTGCAACGTATATTTCTACCAGACCGGTCTTCAGCTGGGCATACACAATATCCTGGAGACAGCAAACCAGTTCAAACTGGGGGAACGGACCGGTATTGACATTCCCGGAGAAAATCCGGGATTTCTGCCCGACCCGGAATGGAAGCGGATGAAAACCGGGAACGCATGGTTCCCCGGAGATACCGTGAATCTGTCCATCGGGCAGGGATATCTGTTGACCACACCGATTGAAGTTGCTTCGTTTACCAGCGCAATTGCGACAGACGGACAGTTGATTCGGCCTCATTTTCTGCTGAACCGGTCGAAGAATTGGGTGAGGGGTCAGGTTCAGATTGAGCCCGCTGATTTTCGCATCGTCCGGCTGGGCATGAGAAGAATGGTCACCATCGGGACCGGTGTCTATCTGAATGCCCTGAACATGAAGATTGCGGGTAAGACGGGAACGGCACAGACAATGTCTGGAGACAGGGAAAGCGGAAAGGAACTGTCCTGGTTTACAGGCTTTACGCCGGTAGAAGATGCAGGGCTTGTGGTGACGGTTATTGCTGAAAAAGGCGGCCACGGATCGGATACGGCGGTTCCCATAGCCGCAAAAATATTCCGATACTACCGCGATAACAGGGAGATGTTCCAATGAAGGGCCGGTTTGCTTTCTTGTTGTTTGCCGCCGTGGCAATTGCGCTCAGCCTGGGATTGTTGACCTTGAATTCTGCCGCAATGGCCGTTTCCGGAGGGGATGACCTGGTTACCCGTCAGTTGATCTGGCTGGGGCTGGGGCTGGTCATGGGTACCGTGGTGTACCTGGTGAACTACCGGGTCTGGATGGAATTTGCACCGTTGATTTACGCCGGGGTAATCCTGTTGTTGTTGCTTGTACTGGCATTTGGGGAAGTGATTCACGGATCCAGATCCTGGCTGGTACTGGCAGGGGCCAGAATTCAGCCCTCGGAGCCGGCCAAGTTCGCGGTACTGCTGATGGCGGCCTGGTTGATGAAGGAGGACAAATCACCCATTCTCGGCTGGTCCAACTTCCTGAAACTGGGGCTGATTTTCGGTATACCGACCGGACTGATCCTGATTCAACCCGATTTCGGGACGGCATCCACACTGGCGGTGATGGGAGCGGTCGTATTTTTTATTCTGGGCATGCGATTCCGGGTGTACCTGCTGATCTTTCTGCTGGTGGTCGGGGCGGCATATGTGGGATGGAACTATACGTTCAAACCGTACCAGAAAGAGCGGGTGCTGACCTTCTTCAATCCGGAGCGGGACCCCCTGGGCAGGGGCTATCATGTGATTCAGTCAAAAGTGGCTGTCGGATCCGGTCGGATTTTCGGTCGCGGATACCGGAAGGGAACCCAGTCCAAGCTGCGATATCTGCCCGAACCCCATACGGATTTTATCTTTGCCGTCTATGCGGAAGAATTCGGATTTGCCGGTGTCGCGGTGGCGTTGACCGTTCTGTTCATGATTGTATCCCGGATGATCAACGTGGCCCGCGTGGCTTACGACAAGCCCGGGATGCTCATCGCGATGGGCTCGGCGGGACTGCTCTTCTATCAGATCGTTGTCAGTACGGGCATGATTGTGGGCCTTGTACCCACGACGGGGATCCCGTTGCCCTTTTTCTCGTACGGCGGTTCGGCCACCATCACCTATATGATGCTGGTAGCACTGGTCATGAACGTATTTCGCAACCGGTTTGAGAGGATGTAAACGGACTCAACCGTCCGAAGAGGCAGATGCGGCTCGGTATCGGTTTCCAGATTTCTCCACCAGTGCCACAGGATGCTTCCGGTCATGGTAAAACACGACCCGGGTGGGATGCAGGGCGGCCCGGTGCAGAATTTCCTTCTTTGTCTGAATGTTCAGTCTGGTGTTTTCATCAAAACTCGTCATATAGTGCACGTTCAGATGCTGAACTGTCGGGATCAGATCACCCGGTATCAGCCACCGTTCAGGCCCGTACACCCATACGGCCAGATGTCCCAGCGTATGGCCCGGTGTGGGCATCAGTTCCACATGGTCACTGATCTGGGTTGAGGTGGTGACGGTTCGGGCCCGTCCGGTACGGGCCATCCAGGATGCGGCGTCGGTCCGATAGAAGTACCGGGTCCGTTCGTCCGGGTTCAATGCGTCGGAAAGTTCCTGTTCGGAAAGGTGATAGTCGGCCTCGGGGAACCATGGATGAAACGTGTCCCCTTCGCGTGGAAATGCGCCCCCGATATGGTCCGAGTGGAGATGGGTGAACACCACGTCGGTCACGTCCTTCGGTTCCAGTCCCTGTTCCCGGAGACGATGGATGAGCATTCCGGAAGACTCCTCCGTGCCGGCATCCACCAGAATGATGCGGTCATTATCCCGGATCAGGGTGGCGTTCAGTCCCAGAATGATCCGGTTCTGTTCATCGACCTCATGGTACTTTTCCCACATGCTCCGCGGGACAACGCTGAAAATGGCACCCCCGTCCAGTCTGAAATCTCCCAGGTCCAGTACGGAAACTTCCGGTATCATCGGGACACCACCTCGACATTTTTTGCGCCCGACGGATAGATGTTGGTCAGGCAGGTCCGCCCGCTTTCGTCCGTGTAGCGGTAGATGGTTTCTCTTTTGGGAGCAGTTGAAGCACTCCCCCCCCGAACCATTGCCATGATCTTGCGAACATAATCCTGCGTTTCCGGATAGGGCGGAATGCCGTTATATTTGTCAACAGCGGTCTCTCCCGCATTGTATGCCGCCAGTGCCATCTCATAATCTCCAAAATAGCGGTCCAGCAGGTATCGGAGGTGTTCTGCACCGGCAGCAATGTTTTCTTCCGGATCAAAAAAATCTGTTACCCCGTACTGTTCCCCGGTTTCGGGCATCAGTTGCATCAGTCCCATGGCACCTTTGTGAGAAACTGCCTGGTGATCGAAATCGGACTCCGCCTTGATGACACCCCGCAACAGGGCTTCCTCGAGGTCGAACCGTGCCGCATACCGTTCAATCAACCGGGAAATCTGACCTTCCCGGCTGGGTCCCGGCAGCGTACTCCCGGACTTTGTTTCCGGAATACGCACCGGTGCTTTTCGAACTGCGGTTCGACCGATTCCCGGTACATCGGTCAGTACCAGGCGACCGCTCTTGTCCCGATAGCTGTAAACCTGGGCGGTAGCAGCTAGTGAGACCAGCAATAGTAATGCAGTGGCAAAGCGTCTGTTCATTTCACCTGTTTTTCCAGTTCCCGGGCCAGTTCGTCCAACTTGTCCGTAAACCTGCCTGTCCAGTTTCCGCCACCCTGGGCCATGGTGGGATTTCCACCGCCCCGTCCGTCAAAGAGCGGCGCGATGCTTCGCAGGGCCTGTCCGCTATGGAAACGATCCTTCAGATCGTCTGTGGCCGTCAGCAAATAGTTGCAACCGTCTCCCCGCATTGTAATCAGGAATAGAATGCTGTTGTTTTTTCCCTGCTTCAGGTTGTCGGCTTTTTCCCGCATCAGGCCGGGGTTCATGTCGGGCACCTCCAGCACGAGCAGGACGGTTCCGTCTTTCAATTCATGCTTTGCGGTTTCTTCGCCCCCACCGGAAATTCTGGCTTTTTCCAGTTCCTGTTTCAGTTCGCGGATTTCTTCCAGGCGTTTTTCAATTACGGCCTGAAGATCGTCATCTCCCGTCTTGAGTGTAACTTTCAGGTTTTCATGTTCCGAGCGGAACTGGTTCAGGTATTCCAATGCACTGAAGCCTGTTTTCGCTTCAATCCGGCGGATGCCGGAAGCGGCGGAGCGCTCGGAAACAACTACGAACGAGCCGATATCGCCGGTGCGTTCCACGTGGGTTCCCCCGCAAAGTTCCAGAGAGAACCCCGGCACCCGTATGGTCCGTACTTCGTCTCCGTACTTTTCTCCAAACAGGGCCATGGCGCCTTCCTCCAGTGCCTCGTCAATACTTCGGACGTCTGCACCCACCGGAAGGTTTTCCATGATCTTCCCGTTGACGATCGATTCAATTTTTTTCAGTTCCTGTTCGGAGACTTTCTTGAAATGGCTGAAGTCAAACCGCAGCTTGTCCGGATCCACCAGAGATCCGGCCTGTTTCACGTGGTCGCCCAGTATCTGGCGCAGTGCCGCATGGAGCAGGTGGGTTGCGGTATGATTCCGCTGGATTGCGTCCCGTCGTGTCCCGGTCACATGCAGGGTGACGGTGTTTCCGACTTTCAGTGTACCGGTGGTGATTTCGATCCGATGCAGTCTGCGGTCCTGGATGGGTACCATCAGGCCATTGATGTTTCCCTTCAGATCGTCTGCCCCCGTCAGCAGTCCGGTGTCATCTACCTGACCGCCGGATTCCGCATAAAACGGGGTGGTGTCCAGCAGGACCCATCCGGTTTCCCCTGGTGCAAGCCGGTCCACCTGTTTCTCGTCCACAAACAGTGCCAGAACCTGCGCATCAGCCTGAAGTTTCTCGTATCCCACGAACGCCGTATCCGGGAAATCCCGAAGCGCGGCATAGCGTTCTGCCAGGTTCTCTCCCCCCTTGACTTTGGAACGTGCCCGGGCTTCTTTCCGGTATGCATCAAGGCGGGCCTCAAATCCGGACCGGTCTACCTGTACGCCCCGTTCCAGGCATACATCTTCAACCAGGTCGATCGGAAATCCAAACGTATCATAAAGTCGGAACGCACTTTCGGCGTCCAGCATTTCCGGTCCGTCTTCAATCATGCTGTCCAGCATCCGGAGCCCGGCTTCCAGGGTGACATTGAACTGCTCCTCTTCAATCCGGACCAGTTTGGCCACGGTGTCCCGGTTTTCCTTCAGTTCGGCATAGGCATCCCCCATTTCATCGACTACGGTGTCCACGAACCGGTAGAGCACCGGGTTGGGCAGATTCAGTTTCTTGGCATACCGGATGGCGCGGCGCATAATGCGTCGCAAAACATATCCGCGTCCCTCGTTTGAGGGGACCACCCCATCCGCAATGAGGAACACCGTGGCGCGCATGTGGTCGGCAACGACCCGTAATGCGGTGTCCACTTCCTCGTTCTGCCCATACCGGGTTCCGCATCGCTCAGCGACGGTGCGAATGATGTTCTGGAACAGATCCGTATCATAGTTGCTGTTGACATTCTGCATGACGGCCGCCAGACGTTCCAGCCCCATGCCGGTATCGATGGAAGGACGGGGAAGTGGTGTCAGGGTACCGGACGTATCCCGGTTGAACTGCATGAACACCAGGTTCCAGATTTCCACATAGCGGTCACATTCACAACCCACGGCACAGTCCGGACTGCCGCAACCGTGTTCCGGCCCATGATCATAGAAGATTTCGGAGCAGGGACCGCAGGGTCCAACGTCTCCCATCTGCCAGAAATTGTCCTTCTCGCCGAAGCGGAAGATCCGGTCAGAGGGGATCTGTTCCTGGTTGTGCCAGATGTCGTATGCTTCATCATCATCCGTGAAAACTGTTACATACAACCGGGACTTGTCAATTTTCAAGTCGTTGGTAATGAAATCCCAGGCATACCGGATGGCTTCCGATTTGAAATAATCGCCGAACGAAAAATTGCCCAGCATTTCAAAAAACGTATGGTGACGGGCGGTTTTACCCACATTGTCCAGGTCATTGTGTTTTCCGCCGGCCCGCACACATTTCTGTGTCGATGCGGCCCGGGAATAATCCCGTTCTTCAGCGCCCAGAAAAACATCCTTGAACTGGTTCATGCCCGCGTTGGTAAACAACAGAGTCGGGTCATTGCCCGGTACCAGGGAAGAGCTGCGAACCACACGATGATCATGCTGCTTGAAGTAGTCGAGGAATCGTTTTCTCAGTGTCTTTCCGTCCATGCCACTCTCCTGTCGCGCGTTTCATCCACGGACAATGATAGCAGAGAGGGGCCTTGAACGGAACGGGCGTTCGGTCCGCTACTGCTCGATTCTCTCCATCCGCGTCCAGTTCCGGGTGTCCGGTGTCAGGTTGGGATTGAAGTTCGGGTCTTCACTGACCACATAGTCCAACCCGTTGGTCCACGCATTGTCATAGATGTTCGGAAAATCCACCGTCATATCCTGGATCGGATCGTGGTACCGTTCCGAACTGCGCATATAGTCGCTGAACCGGTTGTACACCCCGTCCATGACCGCATTCCGTTTTTCCCATCCGTCCATAATCATATCGCTGATTTCAGACTGGGTGTTCCGGATCTGCTGCATCTGATTGAAGATAGCCTGCTGCTGGCGCAGCATGTTTCGTGCGCAGGTGGCCGTCAGGCGCGTACAGTCCACTCCCCAGCGTGGGGAAAGCCTGGCGGAATTCATCATGACACCGAAGGGGACCGCCACGTCTTTCCGGTCTGATGCCGGTGCCGTAAACGACGTAACCAGGGCATTCCAGGATACCGTCTGAACGGGACCGTACATGGAAGGCATGGCGTTGTATACCCGGTTGATGACCACGAGATGTTGCCTGTGCTTCCCTGTGTCTGTGCCCGGGCTGGTTTCGATAAGAGCGGCTTCCGCCTGAAGTTGCGGCCGACTCTGAAGCGGGGAAATGCGATTGTACACCTGGAGTAGCAGCTGTTCCTGGATGGTGCGCCAGTATTCGGCCAGTTCAGGGAGCGGTGTCTGCTTCACGACCTGATAGGATCCGCCGGATTGAGACGGCAGAAACATGCCGGTCAGGAAATCAGAAGCGGAAACCGGCTGTGCCACCGCAGCTCCATTCATCCGGTATGTCTGTACCATCATGGGGTTGTTGGACCAGAAAAAGTTCATGTCCGGATACTGGTTCACCTGAATCCGGTTGTCCGGACTGTGGACCGCCCAGGTCAGAATGGGGCGCGGCAGTCCATTTTCCATCTGCCAGGTCACCTGTCCCTGAAAAGACCAGTCCTTCGGAACGAGGATACTGAATACCTCGTATCCGAAACCCTGGCTGTCCACAATGGCGCGACGGGTAAATGTCAGGGCGGATGGGTCGTTCGCGTTGTCTTGCGGCGGGGAGCAGGCCCCCGGAAGGAACAAGAACAGCAGGAGAACGGAACAGAGGAATGAGCGGCCGGTCATGACAACCTCCTTGATTCAGTCGATTCCGGATCGGTTATAACGGATGTCTGGAAACATTATAACACCGGGATTTTCCGCAATTGAACGGATCAGGGGCGTTCGTTATAATGTGGAGGGTTTGGTATGTCGGGTTTCAAAAGGGGGTAGCCGAAATCATGGTGGAAAATCAAAGCATTAGAAACACGACGCTGATTACCATCGCCAAGGTGGTGGCGCTGTTGCTGGTGCTGTATGTGTTCTTCTTCAGTCTGGAACTGATGGGGGCCTCATTTAAGCTGATGGGTAAGGGGTTCGCAAAACAGATGCTGGCCACAACCAGCAATCCGTTTGTGGGCCTGTTCATCGGTGTGCTGGTGACCTCGGTGGTTCAGTCTTCATCGACCGTCACATCACTGGTGGTGGGCATGGTGGCAGGCGGTATGCTGAGCATCACCAATGCCATCCCCATTGTGATGGGTGCCAATATCGGTACCAGCATTACCAACATCATTGTATCGCTGGGTCATATACGGAATGATGTTGAATTCAAACGGGCATTCTCGGCATCTGTCGTGCATGATTTCTTCAATATTCTGACCGTTGCCTGGCTGTTGCCGTTGCAGATCTTCTTCGGCGTACTGGAGAAACCGGCGCTGATGCTGGCAAGCGCTTTTGAGAATGTCGGCGGCATGAATCTTCTTTCTATTGTTAAGGTAGTAACCAAACCGCTGGCCCATTTCGTGATTGATGTTACAGGCGGAATCGCCTGGATCAGCGCCTTGATTGCGGTTGCGGCACTTTTTATTGCCCTCCGTTATCTGGTAAAAGTCCTGAAAATGCTGGTGGTCGGCAAGGTGGAGGCCTGGTTCAAGACCCGTTTATTCAAAACCGCGGGGCGGGCGCTGGTGCTGGGGATGGCGTTAACCGTCCTTGTCCAGAGCAGCTCCATCACCACGTCCTTTATTGTACCCATTGTCGGAGCCGGAATTCTGACCATCCAGCAGATCTTCCCATACACATTGGGGGCCAATGTGGGAACCACGATTACAGCCATTATTGCTGCACTGGTGATCGCGACACCGGAAGCCCTCACCGTGGCGTTTGCCCATCTTTTGTTCAACATATTCGGCATTGCCGCCATCTGGAAGTTCCAGTTTATTCCCATCAAGATGGCGCAGACACTGGCAGCCGGCTGTGCAAAACGCAAGTATGTTGCTTTTCTGTTTATACTGATTACATTCTTTGTCATACCGATTACCCTGATCTTTCTAGCGAGGTGAAACATGTTGAAAGACCTCTTGAACCTGTTGAAAAAAGGATCATTGATGGAACAGGCCTTCCACGAAACCATCGAGATGATCAACGTACTGGAAACCATGTTCCATGGCAGTGTGGCCTATCTGCATGAAGGGACCGAGCCGGGAAAAGACGCAGATGTCTATATGCTGGACAAGCGGATCAACCTTCTGGAACAGAAACTACGCCGTCATATTTACAATCACCTGGTGTTGACCGAACACAAAGACTTGTACATGTCCCTGATCCTGGTGCAGATCGGTGTGGATCTGGAACGGGTGGGCGATTATATCAAGAATATTTATGATTTGCGTCGAATCGCAGGAGAACTGGATTTTCAGTCCCACCGGGATGAATTGACCGAGCTGGAGCAGGCGGTAGAGTCCATGATCCCCAAGATCCGCCAGGCATTGGAGAAAAACGACGACAAGTTGGCGGCACAGGTGCAGAAAGACTTTTTCGAGCGGGTCAAACTGTGTGATCAGCGTGTGGAAGAGTACCTGCGGGAAGAAGTGGATATGGACACGCGTAAAGTGGCGGGGCTGGCTCTTTATTACCGCTATCTGAAACGGATTCTCGCCCATTTCATCAATGTGGCGTCGGCCATCAGCAACCCGTATGATCGGATCGGATTCCACCCGGACGACATCATTTGAGTGTGTTCCGAATGAAACCTGAAAAAGGCGGGGATCACCCCGCCTTTTTTGTGTCAGGAAGATGTCCGGAAATCAGAATTTGAACGGGGATTCCTCGTCGTTCTTTTCCTGTGTCAAATCGTCGTTTTCGAGGCCCTGTTCCATCATTTCCCGGGATACGTCCGCGGTGGTCTGAATGCCCTGCACCTTCAGTTTGAACTCGTCCGGGCTGGACGCGCGTTTCAGGGCCTCGTCGTAGGAAATCAGCTCCTGTTTGTGCAGGAAGAACAGGGACTGGTCGAAGGTCTGCATGCCGTATTGCGAGGTGCCGGCGGCGATGGCATCGTGGATCAGCTTGGTCTTTTCCTTTTCTTCAATCAGGGTGCGGACATAGGGGGTTGAAATCAGCACTTCCACAGCCGGGACCCGACCGTTCCCGTCCTGCCGTGGTACCAGTCGCATGGAGATGATGGCTTTGAGAACCTGGGACAACTGGAGACGGATCTGTTTCTGTTGGTGGGGCGGAAACACGGAAATAATCCGGTTGATGGTTTCGGTGGCGTCCAGGGTATGCAGAGTGGACAGCACCAGATGTCCGGTTTCAGCCGCCGTCAGGGCGGTTTCGATGGTTTCGTAGTCTCGCATTTCACCGACCAGGATTACGTCCGGGTCCTGGCGGAGCGCCCCGCGCAATGCGGTGGCGAAATTCCGGGTGTCCACCCCGATTTCCCGCTGGTTGATAATACTTTTCTTGTCCCGGTGAAGGAACTCGATCGGGTCTTCAATGGTAATGATATGTTCGGTCCGTATCGTGTTGACAAAGTCGATCATTGCGGCCAGTGTGGTGGACTTACCGGAACCGGTGGTCCCGGTGCACAGCACCAGACCGCGCTGTTCCTGGCAGATCCGTTCAATAACCCGTGGCAGCAACAGATCCCGAATGGTGCGAATTTTCACCGGAATCACACGGAGGACCAGCCCCACCGTGCCCCGCTGCTGGAAAATGTTGCAACGGAACCGGCCCAGGCCGGGTACGGAATAGGCGATGTCGATCTCCAGGGCGTCTTTGAATTTCTGTTTCTGACGCGCGTTCATCAGGGAGAATCCCATGGCAATGGTATCTTCCTGCATCAGTTTCTTGACTTCGCTCAAAGGCGTCAGTTTACCGTTAATTCGCAGTACGGGGTGGGAGCCGACTTTCAGGTGAAGGTCGGATGCACCCCGCTCGGTCGCGATCTTCAACAGGTCATTGATGTGCATCGCATCCCCCGGTTAATTGGTTTGATACTGAAAAGCTTATCACAACCGGCCTTGGGCCGGAAGCGGTTTTGAAACGGTCAATCTACCGGGATGATCCGGATCCCGTTCCGTTTCAAAAGGGCCGTGGTCACGCCGCATCCCCTTTTCCGAACCGGTCCCACATAGATTTCCCGGCATCCGCAGGAGGGAGACCGTTCTTTCAGACAGGCACTTGCAGCTCCGGTTTCACGGGCAATGGCCAGGGTCCTTTCCGCTCCCTCAAGGAACGCGGCGGTACGATCCGTCCCGTCTTCCGAAATGACACGGGTGGTGCCGTTCAGTACGCCTTCCCCACCCTCATCACGGTCAAAAAAGCTGGGACTGCGGGGAACGGCCAGTCCACCCAGCTGCTCCGGACATACCGGAACGATCCGTTTCGCCGGCAGGTTCAAGGGACGGGGATTCAGAACCTCCCCATTGTAGCGGCACCGGTGCCCCAGCAGGCAGGCACTGACGAGGACCGGCTCAGTGGTGTCCCCTTTCAATTCGAACCTCCTGTATCCGGTCATACTGTTCCAGTTTGGCAAGGACATCCATTCCGGTATCCATTTCGGCGAAAATGGTGTAATTCTGGTCCAGATGGGGTGTGGGGAGATGGGTAAGGAAGTATTGACTTCCCCCCGTGTCTTTTCCGGCAAGGGCCATGCCCACCATTCCCGCCTTGTCATAGTTCAGCAGGTTGTATTCGCATCGGATGGTCCATCCCGGTCCGCCCGAACCAGTCCGGCTGGGATCGCCGTCCTGGGTCACGAATGCCGGCACCACCCGGTGAATCGGCACATTGTTGAAATAACCCTCTTCGGCCAGTCGGGCGAAATTGAGGGCCGTGCGGGGTGCTTCCGAGGCGTGGAACCGGCAGTGGATATCACCCCTGTCGGTTACCAGCGTAAAACCGTCCAATTGCGTTGCCAGCGAACGTTCGCGGACATAGTGAATCAACGGGTGATGTTTATCGGGTTCCGGTTCCGGCCGGATATCGTCCACAATCGATCGCAGGGTGCCGCCGATGTCCAAGACCTGCTGTAGTATCGGTGCTTTCTCATTGTCCGGCAGCTTGGTCATCAGGTACTGCAGGGCGCCGGGGGATTTGTCGGCTTTGAACCTTTCCCGGGCAAATGCCAATGCCCGTTCTTCTCCGGCGGTTTTTTCCAGGAAGGCCAGTTTGCGGGTGTCCGGTACGGGTGCGTTCAACACGTCGGTTTCCCGGTAAGCCGGCATGAACGGTGTCGCAATCTCAGCATAGAGGCCACCACGCTCAAACAGGTCGACGGCCAGGCGTTCATCCTGACGTGCCGCAAGCAGACGCTCCGCCCCCATCGGTGTAACGGTTTCCAGGTCAATGCGCCAAAGGCCGCCGTCGCCGGCCCCGAATGCCGCCAGCGCCTCGGTTCTGACCAGTGGGT
>DAINNF010000047.1:0-17242 GCA_036736005.1 Acidobacteriota bacterium | reverse complement strand
AAGCCTGATTGACAGGAGGTATGTGTGTCCACTTCCAACATTCGAAATTTCTGTATTATTGCACACATTGACCATGGTAAATCCACGCTGGCCGATCGCATCCTGGAACGGACGGAAGCGGTTGAAAAGCGGGATATGAAGGAACAGATTCTCGACAACATGGAGTTGGAACGGGAACGGGGCATCACCATCAAGGCGCATGCCGTCACCGTACGATACAAGACCGCGGATAAACGGGAATATGTATTGAACCTGATTGACACCCCGGGACATGTCGATTTCTCTTATGAAGTTTCCCGAAGCATGAAAGCCTGTGAAGGAGCCGTGCTGGTTGTGGACGCTTCCCAGGGTGTGGAAGCTCAAACGCTGGCCAACACATACCTGGCATTGGACAGCGATCTGGAGATTCTACCGGTTCTGAACAAAATCGATTTGCCTTCCGCTGAAGTAGACCGGATCAAGGAACAGATTGAACAGGTGATCGGACTGGACACGGCAGACGCCTGTCTCGTTTCCGCAAAAACCGGACAAGGGGTGGAATGCGTGCTGGACAGGATTGTGGATCAGATTCCGGCACCCGATGGAGATATTGATGCTCCTCTTTCCGCACTCATTTTCGACTCCTGGTTTGATTCCTACAGGGGAGTTATCGTTTTGTGCCGGGTTTTCGACGGACGGGTGAAACCGGGTATGCGCATCAAGCTGATGGCTACCGATCGGATTTACGAGGTTGATGAAGTCGGTATCTTTACACCGAAAATGGTACCGCAGAAAGGCCTTTCTGCCGGGGATGTTGGGTACATCATCGCCGGTATCAAGACCATCCAGGATACCAAGATCGGAGACACCATTACCGAGGCCAATCGTGAGACAGTCAAACCGCTTCCTGGTTTCCAGGAAATGAAGCCGGTTGTATTCTCTTCTTTCTTCCCGACGGACAATGCACAGTATGGTGACTTGAGGGATGCCGTTGAGAAGCTCAGACTCAATGATTCCGCGTTTGTGTTTGAACCGGAGACTTCCGATGCACTTGGATTCGGCTTCCGCTGCGGTTTCCTGGGACTGCTGCATATGGAAATAACCCAGGAGCGATTGGAACGGGAGTATGATCTGGACCTGATTTCAACAGCTCCGGGTGTGGAATATCGCGTTACGCGGATGGATGGGGAAGTTCAGTATATCTCCAACCCATCCAAGATGCCGGAACCTTCCGAGATCCGCTTTATCGAGGAACCGGTTGTGAACGCGACCATCGTCACGCAGTCCGAGTTTGTCGGCAATATCCTCCAGTTGTGTGAAGACCGTCGCGGCATCCAGAAGCGCCTGGAATATGTGTCTTCGGACCGGGTTCTCATTGAATATGATCTCCCTTTGAATGAAATCGTTCTGGATTTCTACGACAAGTTGAAATCGATTTCCCGCGGCTATGCTTCGTTTGACTACGCCATTACCGGAATGAGACAGTCCAAGCTGACCAAGCTGGATATTCTGGTCAACGGTGATCCTGTTGATGCGCTATCCATCATTGTTCATGAAGAGAAGGCATTCAAACGTGCCCAGTCGCTGACCCGGAAAATGAAGGACTTGATTCCCCGTCAGATGTTTGAAGTGGCAATCCAGGCGGCTATTGGAAGACGGGTGATCGCACGTACGACCGTCAAGGCGTTGCGGAAGAATGTTCTGGCCAAGTGCTACGGGGGGGATATTACCAGAAAACGCAAACTGTTGGAAAAACAGAAAGCGGGCAAGAAGAGGATGAAGTCCGTCGGCAAAGTCCAGATTCCCCAGGACGCCTTCCTTGCGATTCTTGAAGTCAGTGACGAGGACTGACAATTCGGTGCGTCTGAACATATGCAGGTGAACACATGAAACGATACTTATTCCCGCTGGCTTTTTTTATACTGATAGCAGCAGGATACGGCCTGTTTCATCATACCTATCTCCGCACCCGCCCGGTTCAATTTACAATTGAAATTCATCGCGGCGAAACCCTTACCGAAATTGCCCGCAAACTGGAAGCGGAGGGGGTGGTACCGTATGCCCTGGTTTTCCGTTTGGGAGCAAGATTGTTTGGCGTCGAGCGCTCCATTCAGGCCGGCTACTACGAAATCCATGGAAAGTACAACTTGAAAGAAATCCTCCATCTATTGACAACAGGGCGGGATCGGATGGTTCAGGTAACGATACCGGAGGGCCTGACAGCATTTGAGACATTTGACATTCTGGTCAGGAATGGCTTGGGGGATCGACAGGAATACCTGTTCTGGTTTGAACGACCACAGGGACTGGTGCCCGACGGCTTCGGCACACCCGCTTCACTGGAAGGTTTTCTTTTTCCAGAAACATACCGCTTCCCGGAATCAGCCGATGAACGGGATGTGATTCGCATTATGGTGGAACAGTTCACGCGTAATTTTGCGAAAGCCAAGAGGAACTCAACTTCGGAAGGCAATTACAGCGACTATGAGATTCTTACGCTTGCATCACTTGTGGAGAAAGAAACGGCGGTTCCGGAGGAACGGCCGCTGATTGCCTCGGTTTTTCACAACCGATTGAGAAAGGGCATGCGAATGGACTGTGATCCTACCGTTATCTATGCCCTGATGCTGGAAGGCAGATGGGATGGCAATATCCGACGTTCCGATTTGTCGATGAAGCATGCCTACAATACGTATGTTTACAGGGGGCTTCCGCCCGGTCCCATTGCCAGTCCGGGCCTGAGAGCAATGGAAGCTGCGTTTCATCCTGCAGCTACTGACTTTCTCTTCTTTGTATCACGGAATGACGGCACCCATGATTTCAGTGAAACCTACAGTGAGCATGAACGGAAAGTGAAAAAGTACCAGGTCCAGTACTGGCGCAGGAAATGGAGAAATAGATGAACGTCCCGGAACTCCTTGCCCCGGCGGGAAACCCGGAGAAACTGCAAACAGCGGCAATGTTTGGTGCGGATGCGGTCTATATGGGACTGCACGGCTTTTCCCTTCGGAATCGGGCAGGAAATATCTCTGTCGACGAACTGAGCAACACCGTAAGTATGGCCCATAAACTGGGTGTGAAGTTCTATCTGGCGGTAAACCTGATCCCCTTCGACAATGATCTGAATCAACTTGCAGACCTGATCCCTGCAATAGCGAAATCGGATCTTGATGCGGTCATTGTGTCGGATGCGGGCGTTGTGGACCTCTTCAGGAAAAGGGCCGGTGAAATTCCCATTCATCTGAGCACACAGGCAAACGTGACAAACCTGGGTGCCGTCCGGTTCTGGCATAACCAGGGGGTGGACCGCATCATCCTCGCACGGGAATTGAGCATTGAACAGATCCGGAATATCCGGAAGGGATGTCCCGTTGAACTTGAGGTGTTCATTCATGGTGCGTTATGTATTTCATGGTCCGGACGCTGTTTTCTCTCCCGCTACATGGCGGACCGGGACGCCAACCGGGGAGACTGCGCTCAGAGCTGCAGATGGTCGTATACCGTTCTGGAAGAATCCAAACGGACGGGTGAATTTTATCCGGTAGAGTCCGATGAACGGGGCAGTTACATTTTCAACGCTCGTGATCTGTGTGCGTTACCTGTACTGGACCGACTTGTGGAAACCGGAATTCACAGTTTGAAGCTGGAAGGGCGCATGAAGTCCGTTCACTATGTTTCGGTGGTGGTGGATGTATACCGAACGGCCCTGGATCTCCTGAAAGAAGAAGGAGAAGCTGCGTTGCACGAGCGCATTCCGGAAATGCTGGACGAGTTGGCACGTGTCAGCAACCGTGGCTTTACGCTGAATGCGCTCGGAGAAATGAACGGAGAAGATGACCGGAGGGTCCATACCGACCGGTATGAAAATGCGGATGCATTTGTGGGAACAGTCGTGGCATTTGACAGGGATACCGTCGATATTGAGTTACGGAACAAGATTGTCCCAGGCGAACAACTGACCTTTGTGGAACCGGGACTTCTTCGCCGGACGATCCACGTTCACACCATTTTCGATTGCCAGAACAGGAAAATAGATTATGGAAAGACCGGGACGAAGGTCCGCCTTCCCGTGTCGGAAAGAATTCGAGAGGGTGCCATTGTCCGTCGCTGAAGATCGCTTTGTCGATATCCGTGTACAACCCGCCCATATTTTTCAATTACGGGTCATGCTGGAATCCTACGAGGGACTCGGCTATATGACCACCATTTCACCGGATTCGACCATTGTGCGGCTCCATTTCCTGAGCGATCAGGAACGTGAAATTCTGTCCCTGCTTTCGTACTGGCAGTCTGAAAACCTGGCAGAGATTGTCGCCAAAGGCAGCTCCAAGCCACCCGCGGACAAGGATACCGGTACCCGACTCATCAATGATCGTTGCGACCGCTTGGCAGGGGACCTGGACGAACGCGGAGATCGGACATGAATGTCCGGGAAGCAACATACCAGGTTCTGTTGAAAGTTTTTCAGGAAGAAAGCCTGATTACAGAGCATTATCCGTTTCTCTTCGGCAAATTGAAGGATGATCGCGATCGGCGACTTGCGGTTGAACTGCTATACGGCACATGCAGGCAGAAAGGGCGCCTGGAGTACGTACTTCAGCAGTTTGCCGACCGGAGAAAAACAGAGAAGAAACTCTGGCTTCTGTTGCTGGTTGGGGCGTATCAGTTGCTCTATCTCAGTCGGACGCCTGATTATGCGGCTATCAATGAAACCGTGGGAATTGCCAGACATCATTTCGGTTCGAAACGTGCCGGCTTTGTCAACGCCGTGTTAAAACGGATTGCCGGCAGCCGTGAACGACTGTCTTATCCGGGTGAAGAAGACCTAGAGGCATACATTCGGCATAATCTTTCTTTTCCGTACTGGTTGGGAATGCGGTGGATCAGCCAGTATGGCCGTGAAACCGCTATTGAAATCATGAAGGCGATGAATCTGCACAAACCCGTTGTATTCCGCTGCTTCGGCAATATTGAATCATCCGTGAGCTCCGGTACCTTGCGTCCTGCACCATATATCAGACAAGCATTTGAAACTGATTTGCCCATCGATGTAATGCGGGCGAATCAATGTTACGTGATGAACGAATCTTCTCAACTGGTGGCCGAGTTGTTGCGACACTACCGTGGAACGTACATTGTGGATGCAGCATCGTCTCCGGGTGGCAAGGGATTGATTGTTCACTCCTTCAATAACGCCGAAGCGGTGATATTCAACGATGTTTCGCCTGACCGAATGGACCGGATCCTTGAAAATGCACGGGATCTCGGAAGGAACATTCTGACACCGGTTGCTTCAGACATGAGAAGACCGGCGTTTCGAACTGAATCTATTGACGCGGTACTGCTCGATGCACCATGTTCCGGTACCGGTACGCTTTCTGGCCATCCGGAACTGAAATGGATTCGCAATGCGTCGGATATTCAGAAGAGAAGGGCCGTGCAACAGGACCTCCTCGAGAAATCCTTTGATCTGGTTAAACCTGGGGGGGTGCTGGTATATGCCGTATGCTCGATGGAACGGGAGGAAGGGGAAGATGTCGTTCTGGATTTTGTGTCCCGGAACCATCGTGCGCGGCTGATTTCTCCGTTCCGCTTTGCGGACCCGGAGGTGGCGGAGAAATTCGGTCGGTTTACAGCAGCCGGTCCTGCACTTCGGATACTGCCGGACAATTATCTAGACGGTTTTTATATTGCCGTCGTGGAGAAACCGGCATGAGCAGCAATCTGATGGAGCGGTGTGTACGTTGCGGCACCTGCCATGCCGCATGCCCGGTGTTCCAGTTGACTCGTGACGAAGGGAAGGGTGCCAGGGGCCGAATTGCCATTCTCCAGCAACTATACCGGGATGGCCGGGAATTTTCCCGCGAGACCTTGAGATTGCTGCAGGATTGTGTCATGTGCGGGAGTTGTCAATTCTCCTGTCCACGTGATGTGCCATACCTGGATCTCATGCGTGTCGCACGTGAACAGTCCATGCGGGATGGACAGGAATCTCCCCTGAAGCGACTCGCCCTGAAACTGCTGAAGCAGGATGCCGCCTGGAACACGATGAATACACTGCTTAGGGTCCTGCCGGGAGAGTCCGGACTGGTCTGCAAATTACCCCTTGTAAGCCGACTGGTTCCGCGTCCCGGCGAGAAACTGGATAATCGGATCCATTCCGTGAATGGAAACGGGAATGAAGTACCGGAGAACACAGTGTTATTCTTCCCGGGTTGTACCATGCGATATGTCTTTCCGGAAACCGGGGAGCGCCTTGTTGCACTCCTGAATCATGCGGGGCTGACGGTTCTGTTTGAACCGGAAATCGGCTGTTGTGGCTTTCCACAGATATCCGCAGGTGACCGGGAATCAGCAGAAGAGCTGGCCGCGAACCACCATGATCGGATGATACCGTACCGGAATCGAGTCAGCTGTGTCGTAACCGGATGCGCGACGTGCGGTTCACGTCTCAAAGAGACCGTTCCTGAAGGAATGAAGGTTTTCGATATCAATGAATTGCTGGTAGCAAGAGGAGACCGTCTACGGTTCAAAAGGACTCCCGAAGCAACCGTACTGTATCACCCTCCGTGTCATCTGGCCAAAGGCCAGCATGTGGTGAATGAGCCGTTGATGCTGCTGGATAAGATCGTGACCCCTGTTCATTTGGATGAGAATCCTTCGTGCTGCGGATTTGGTGGCAGCTTCTCGCTGTTTGAATCGGAACTGTCCCGCCGAATTGCGGACACAAAGATCGCCAAGATCAAACATTACATGGAACAGACCGGTACAACCGCTGAAATGGTTACCTCCTGTCCGGGTTGCATGCTGCAACTGATGGATGGGTTGGCCCGACATGGATCGAACATGAAAGTCAAACATATTGTCGATATACTATTCGAAAAACTGGAGGCAAAAGAATGAGAATGAGTCGCTTCTCCAAGACACTTCTGATTGTGGGATGGGCCCTGGTGGCAGCCCTGGCGGTACATGCCCAGGGATTTTCGGATGGATTGCCCTTCGCGGGCGATTTTGATCCGAATCAGGATGTGACCTGGGAAATTCAGCAGATACCCGACCAGGCACGAACAGGAGAAGCTGTCCGTGTAACCATGACGATCAAGGTTGCATCAGGTTTCCATATTACGAAGGAACTGTTTGCACTGGAAGGGATTGACGATTCATTTACGGTAGCGGAACTCACACTTCCTGACGGAGAACCCAGTGAAGTGGGCAGAATTCTCGGTGGTAAGATTCCGGTTGAAGCGGTTATTGTCCCGCAGAAAGCCGGTGATCAGTTACCATTCCGGCTGACCTTTCAGGCCTGTTCAGAAGGAGAAAATCCGGTCTGTTATCCTCCGAGCAGTCAGGACGGGGCCTTCAATATTTCGGTGGAGCAGGGGGATCAGTCCCTGGCCGATCGACTCGTTAAAGCCCTGGATTCCAGCATGCTGCTGGCTTTACTGATCATCTTTCTCGGCGGAATCGGGGCAAGTCTCACCCCCTGTGTTTATCCGGTTATCCCGTTGACCGTCGCATATGTCGGTGCCCGGAGCGAAGGTCACAAGTTTCGCGGATTCATCCTGTCGGTGATGCTGGTGCTGGGCATCGCGACAACCTACTCCGTACTGGGTGTCATTTCCGCAAAAACCGGTTCTGTATTCGGGTCTTTTGCCCAGCATCCGGCCTTCGTGATTGCGTTGGCCATGATTTTTGTCGCCATGGGCCTCAGCATGTTCGGGTTCTATGACATCCAGTTACCCGCATCCATCAACAGCAAACTCCAGGTTCAGAAGAAAGGCCTGCTCGGCGCATTCCTGATGGGCATGGCCACCGGTGTCCTGGCGGCGCCCTGCGTAGGTCCCATCATCGTTGTCCTCCTGGGATGGGTGGCCCAGACCGGGTCCATGTTCAAAGGATTCATTTTCCTGTTCGATTTTGCGCTTGGCATGGGTCTGCTCTTCATTGTGATTGGTACCTTTTCGGGCGTATTGGCTTCCCTTCCGAAAGCCGGCGGATGGATGATCAAGGTCAAGTATGTATTCGGTATATTGTTTTTCCTTGCCGCCATGTTATTTGCAAAACCTTTTCTCGGTGAATATTTCCTGCTGTTCCTCGTGTTGGCGGTACTGCCGCTGGTGCTGGTTATGTTTGGCGGAAAACTGGTGAACCGGAAGAGTGGTCTGGCCCTGCTGGTTCTGTTCCTTGCGGCTTTTCTGACGGTGCAGTTTTCTGGCCGGGACGCTGGTGGTGAAACCGCCTACCGCGTATCCGTGGAACGTGCACTGAAGGAAGCACAGACAGGCAATCGTGTTGTAATCCTGGACTTTTATGCAGACTGGTGTGCCGCCTGCAAGGAACTGGACAAATTCACCTGGGAAAACGAAGCTGTACAACAACTGCTGGATAAACGGGCGATTCTGTTGAAGCTGGACTTTACCAAAGTCTCTCCGGAGGGGAAAGCTTTTCAGGAGAAATATCGGGTCGTTGGACTCCCCACGGTGGTGTTCCTCTCACCGGAGGGCACGGAGATCGGCCGTTTTGTGGGATTCATTCCGGCAAAAGATTTTCTGGAGAGGTTCCGGGCACTTCCCCATTCAGGGAATAGACTCCCGGTCAAAGACACGGAAAGCCAACCCGTAAAAACCGGGAAAGAGGAAACGGTGAACTAGTCTGACTTGAAGAGTCACATACACCGCAAAACAAAAGAGGGAGGCCCGGGCCTCCCTCTTCTTATTTACGATACCAGATGGCCGATCTCATTCCGGCGGATGAATCGCATCAACCGGGCAGACTTCCACACAGGCGCCGCAGTCGGTGCAGGTTTCTGCATCGATCACATACTTGTCATCACCTTCACTGATCGCTTCAACCGGGCATTCCGCGGAACAAGCGCCGCAGGAGATGCATTCATCATCGATATAATGAGCCATATTCAACCCTCCTTTTCGGTGTCCCCACTACTATAGGCCACGTTAAAACTGTTTGTCAAACGGTTAATCCCCATCCTTTTCTTGACAAGCCTTCTTCCGAACCTATAATGGAAACACTTTTGAGATTTCAGCGAAAGGGCTTGTATTTGGAGACAGATGCATGGATGAAACAATAATCAGCTGGAACAGTGGCGCCAGGACGCGGTTCATTACCGGTGACTCAGTAGAGGTTCTGAAGGACCTGCTTGAGAACCGGAAAGCTGTCCTTGTTGCAGATGAAACCGTCGCGTCGCTGCATCCACAACGAATGCCGGCATCGCTTCCGACCCTCCAACTCGTAGCGGACGAGAAAGAGAAAACCCTGGACACGGTGCGCCGCATCTATGATTTCCTGATGTGTCAAAATGCGGATCGATCGACCGTCCTGGTTGCGGCCGGAGGGGGAATCGTAACGGATGCCGCAGCTTTTGCAGCTTCGACCTATATGCGGGGCATGGAACTGATCCTCGTTCCCACCTCACTTCTCGGGCAGGTAGATGCTGCCATCGGTGGAAAAACGGCCGTTAATTTTGCGGGCTGTAAGAATCTCATTGGAAGCTTCTATCAGCCGGAATTGGTACTGATAGACCGCAATTTCCTGCTGACATTACCGGAAAAGGAAATTCAAAACGGTATGGCGGAAACGATCAAGCATGCCGCCATACGGGACAGGGAATTATGGGACTTGCTGAAGGTCGATTCCGGTTATCCGCACCGGGAAACACCGATTCCGAATCCCGGAATTCTGGAACGGTCGTTACAGATCAAACTGGATATTGTTCGTGAAGATGAAAAGGAATCCGGAAGCCGGAAGCTTCTGAACTTCGGACACACCTTCGGACATATTATCGAAGCGGAATTCCGGGTTGCCCATGGCCACGCGGTTTCGATTGGGATGGTAATTGCCGCAGAGATTTCAACGCAGCTGGGTTATGCGGATCAAGGTATTGTGGCTGAAATAACAAACATGCTGGAACGCTGGGGCCTGCCCACATCCATTCCAGCGGAACTGGACAGCTGTCTGAATAAGCTTCTGTTTGACAAAAAGAAAGCAGGGGAATCCATCACGCTGGTGCTGCTGGAGGAAATCAGCAGGCCGGTCTTGAGCAAGGTATCGATAGAGAATGTATGCGAGGCGGTTCATGATTTGCGTTAGTATCGGGCACTGCAACCCGCAGGAAGCGGATGTTATGGCCAGAGATTATGAACTGGTTGAATTCAGACTGGATACAATTCCGAACGTAAAGGCCTCTCTCAAGCATCTTTTCGGAAAGCACCGGGCGGTTGCAACATGTCGCCCCGATTTCGGGAAGGAGCGGACAGACATACTGCTGTCTGCGGTTGGGGCAGGTGCAGCCTACGTAGATTTTGAGCTGGAGGCGGATGAGGTCTGGCGAACAACGTGTATGAAGCGGGCCAGAGACTGCGGTACGTCAATCATCCTGTCCTTTCATGATATGAAACAGACGCCGGCTGATGAAGAACTGAACCGTTGGCTGGACATCGGACTGGAAAGCGGCGCCGATATCGTAAAACTTGCATGTTATTGTCAGTCATACAACGATTGCCTGCGGCTGATGAATCTGGCTTCCCAACAGCCAAAGGGGCGTGTTGTTCTCGGAATGGGAGCATTTGGCATACCTTCCCGTGTTCTGGGTCCCCTTCTTGGAGCCCCATTTACGTTTGCGGCTCCCGACGGCCATGACGGAACAGCGCCCGGACAGGTCCCATACAGCGAACTGAAAAGACTGATCAACGTTTTCGGAAACCAATGCAATGACGGTTAGCCGACTCGCCGTATTGGGGCAACCGATTTCACAATCACTCAGCCCGGCCCTGTTTGAACCGGTACTGCATGCCCGTTCGGCAGATGCTTTCTATATCCGTGTTACCGGCTCCTGTTTCCCCGCCATTATCTCGTTTGCTGAACGTATCGGCATTGAGTTTGCCAACGTGACCCATCCATTCAAGGAAGACGCGGCCATACTTTCCGGAAACCGGCTCAGTGAAGTGGTCCGTACGGGTTCGGCCAATGGAATTTTCTGGTCTGACGGTGAGCGGCATCTATGGAATACGGATTCTTTCGGGATCCGGCACGCATTGAGCACAGCGTACCCATCCCTCAAGCACAAGTCCATATTGGTTATGGGTGCCGGTGGAGCGGGCAGGGCAGCCCTTGATGCAGTGATTCAACAGGGAGCCCGCACCTACGTATGGAATCGCTCCAGAGACCGACTTGGGGATGCTCTACTGAAATTCCCGGAAGCAACGGGCGTCCAAACCGGGAACCTGAACGAAATTGCTGCTCGGATGGATGGATTTGTATGGTCCATCCCCGGCTATCCCGAGTTTGTTCAGACCATTCGGTTCCGTTCAGATCAGGCCGTACTGGACGCCAACTATAACCGGCGCATGACCACACAACATCCCTTTTCCCCTGCACGTAGAATTGACGGCATGCAGTGGCTGACAGGGCAGGCGGCAGAGTCCATGAAACGATTGAATTTGACGGAATCCGCATCATCTCTTCCAGTTCTTCCGCAGCCCGATCCAGGCACATCGCATTCTGAAAAGAAGGTGCTGGCTCTCATTGGTTTTATGGGATCGGGCAAAACAACAGTCGGTCGTTTGCTTGCCCGCCACATGCATCGCCCGTTCATTGATCTGGACGCGTTGATTGAACGGGAACATGGCCGCAGCATACCCGCCATCTTCAGGGAGTCCGGGGAGAAAGCTTTTCGCCTGCTGGAAGGGGATGCATTGACTCGAGTGGACTACCATGCCCAACCGGTTGTCGCCACAGGTGGTGGAGCAGCTTCCAATCCGATAGCAGCCGATTGGTTGCGTGAGCACGCTCATTGCATATGGCTCTATCGTCCATTGGATACCTTGAAAGATATGGCCGAGGGACCTGAAGGGGCCCTCCGTCCACTCCTTCAGGTGGAATCATGTAATGATCTTTTTAATGAAAGAATTATAGACTATGCGCGATGCTGTGACATCGCAGTTGCTGGAGACCCCATCGACCGGCCGGAAGACATGGTCCGTTTACTCCTCAAGGAACCTCTCGTGAACCAACAGTTCAACGCTAACTGCAAAGAAGAGCTTTGAGTCCGGTCCATTCAGTTAATCATTTTAAGAATTATTAGAAAAAGCACATAATCTGCTTGCATTTGTTTCATGTTTGTGGCTAAATATCCTTCATGAGAAAAGGATACTGTGATCGGGCATTGACAGACAAGATCAAGGAACTCCGAAAGTCTAAGGGGCTAACGCAAAGAGAGTTTGCGGATGCGCTTGGGATTAACATCAATACCATTGCACAAGCTGAGAGCTATCGTCAGAATTATACACTTCGTCTATTACGAAAAATAAGTGATACCTTTCAGATTCCGATGCGATGGTTTTTCGATGAACCTGGAGACCTCGATGACACGGGCATTTATAAAATTCTGGACCGGATCGAAACCCCTAAGAAAATGAAAATCAAGGAGGTTGTCGCACGTCTTGATCTGGCCGGAACGGATGACATTGAGCTGGTGATCCAATTGCTGGAAAAGCTCACAGCCAATACACAGACCACTGTGGAGAAAACTTGAGCACAAGGGAATTTTTCAACGAATCAGCCATCCACGTACAAACAGTTCTTTCCATTGGTGCATTTTCTTTTTTCTGTTTCAAATTCCAGCGGATCATGTATGATAGGCACAAATAATCAGGTAAGGAGACCGGAGCATGCTGGACGGGAAACGACACTATTTTGACAATTACCATATGCATCACCTTTTTTATGATGTCTACTCGAATGCGCGCACGGGAATCCTGAAAGTCTATTTTCCCGATGAAGTTGTTAAGACAGTCTATTTTTCTGAAGGTAATACAATTTATGCCTCAAGTAACGGAGAAAAGGACAAGCTTGTCAATATCCTGATCAAGTACAAAAAGATCAGCAAGGAACAACTGGAGAGCGCATTGCGTCAGATGGATAAGTCCATTTCACTGGGAAGAAACCTGGTAAATATGGGCTTTATTACCCACAAGGAACTGATCTGGGCAGTAAAGGTTCAGGTTATCGGCATCATGCACTCCATCATCACGCTTGAAGAGGGAGAATGCCAGTTCTCTGAAGGTCCGCTTCCGGACGGCGTGATCAATCTGCCTCTCAATACCATGAAAGTACTGTTTGATTCCCTGCTGATGTTCCAGGACAGGGCCTGGATTGCAGAACAGGTTCATCAACCCGATTCCATTTTCAAGAAGACAGTTCTTTTTGAAGAAGGCAAATCCAGACTCATTACCAATGACGAACTGATGAAGGTGGCTGAGTCTATTGACGGTACGCGATCGACCTCTGATCTTGCCGGCTTGACCACATTGGAAGACTTCAAGGTATTTAAGCTTTTGTATTCATTGCGTTTTCTGAATCTTATTGAAGAAAAAGTGACCAGCGGCGAGCTTCCCACTCAGGAACAGATATTTGATATCGCTGATGAACCGGATGAAGACCTTCAGCTGGCTCAGGAGTCCTTTGCCCAGCTTGGTGAAGATGACAAGCCGGCCGAGGAAGCTGGGGACGAAAGCGAGCGGCCTTTCGGCGAATTGGATGAAGATGAGGACGATGTGGAGCCGGTCGGGACACTGGACCTGGATGAGTCCGAAGAGGAGAAGCTTGAGATAGAGGATGACAGTGATGTCATGCTTCCGGATCAGGCAAAAGCCTCCCAGGATGAAATGGGACTGCCTGATGCGGACCAGACTGTCCGGATCCCCACTGCAGACCTTGATACCGCCCGCGGTAAAGATGATGATGTATATGTCGAATTCCAGCTTGAAGAGGACGAACTGTCCTACACCGATGATGAAGAGCAGGGCTCTCCGAGCGCTGCAGCGCAACGAGGTGTGGATGATACAGTACCGATAAGGGCCGCAGCATCGGAACGGGAACTGAAACTGACCGAAGACGACCTTGACTCCGTCATCATGGATGATGAGGCCAGTTCGCCTGAGCAGGAGCAGGACACACAGAAACTGGAACGGCCGGAACTGAACTTCTCGGACGAATCAATGGAAGTACCGTCGGACTCGATGTCGGAAAGTATTGATGGCGAGATTGTCATGACGGACGCCGGTTCCGGAGGAAAATGGCTGCTGGTGATATTGATATTGCTTGCAATCGCGCTGATTTCGGGCACGCTGTACTATTATATGTTCTGGCTTCCTCAGAATACCGAGCAGGAATCCGCTCTTTCCACCAGGCAGAGCCAGGAAGCCGTGAACGAAGTTATGCAACCGGATGTCACGGAACAGACCGTCGTTCCGGGTGAAACCGGTGAACTGGAACAGACGCCCAGGACCGAGGTGGAAGAGATGCCTGCTGAAGAGAATACTCCAGCCGGTGCACAGTCGACAGAAGCGGAGTCTTCCTCTTCTCAAACCGAACAGTCAGCCGTTCCGGCTTCCGAACCGAACGCCGACAAACCCGACAATGATCAGGTAGAACCTGAACAGAACATACCACAGACGGAAGCGATTGAAACCGAACCGCCGGTCGAAACACAGGTACAGGATCAAGCAACAACTGCCCGGGAAACCTCTTCCGAAGCTACTGATACCGGCAATTACGCAACGTATGTGGAGCAGGCCCGTAATGCCTTTGCGGTCAATATGGATGCCTATACGCTTCAAATCGAGGTGGCCTGCGAGCCGGACACACTGGATAACGCTCTTGAAGTGCTCCGCCCTGTAGATTCCATTTATTTTGTTCCCTTCAGTTATAAGAGCAGAGAATGCTACATTGTCTGCTTCGGCATCTATCCCAGCGCGGAGGAAGCGGAGCAGGCCAGAATGCAGTTACCGGAAGTCTTTTTCGAGGACAACAAACCATTTGTTGCTACTGTTCAGGGGCTCAACAGAAGATTCTGATTTCCTCGATCTTTGCTGATGAAGCAAAGACAAACGCGGACAACCGCAAGTACAGGACCGCTGGTGTAACCACGCTGGCGGTTTTTCTATACGATGTACAGTTTCCACTTCATGGACCGAATGGACCGCGCACGTCAAGATTCTTCCGTGTTACGTCCGGACCAACGTAATCAGCAGCATTCCCGCCACAACACAAATCAGATTGACCATCCAGGCAGCCATGAAAGGTGGGAGGTAATGAACCGCACCCAGACTCTGGAAAAGGGAACTCAGGGCGTAGTAAGCTACTACCAGAGCCAATCCCATCATAATGCCGACAGTCGGGCGCCGCTTCCGGCTTCCCGGACCGATGAACAGAATGGGGAGACCAAGAACCAACAGGATAAGCGGGGAAAAAGCAGAGGCGAATCGACCATAATACGTTGTGATTTCAGGGTAGGGGGTTGTTCCCTGTGCCTTGCGTCGTGAAATCAAGCTTCTCAGTCGATAGGAAGTCAGCCGGGTAAGCTCCGGTCTTGCCGCCTCCAGCAGTTGAACAAACGAGTCCGGCATCGGAACATCGGATGTTTGTATCAAACCGCTGCTGACTCCTTGCAGAGAGAACCACTGTCCCTCCTCTGCAATCCAATGACCATTCATCACCCGGATCTGTCTAGCTGTAAACACAGCCAACACAGGACCATCATTCCTCTTCTTTAACACGATAATGGGGCGCTTGATAGCGGATCGTTCCAACTCAATCGAATCCACGAAGCAATACGCACTTCGAAATACACGATTGTCCTCGTCAAAACTAAATTGAAAAACACGATCCTCAACGGAATATCCCCTGCCGGGATGACGGATTTCCGCGTGAATCATGTCTGCACGTCGCTGGGAGAGCGGCCCCAGAAACGTATTCAAAAAGGTCAGTAGCAGAGCACTGGCAATTCCCACCCGGAACAGAAGCCCGAATAGATTATGCAGACTGAATCCCACGGATTTCAACGCAACGATTTCGCTTCTATCGTCCATCAATGAACAATAGAAAAATGCCGCCACGACAAAAGCAAGGGGAAATACATAGGGCAGGGTAGCCGGTATCGAATAGAACATCTCAAGTAACACAAGGGAACTGTTCACCTTTGTATTCAGTAAGTCAGGCATCATATTTAAAGTCAAGAACAGCAAATAGACCCCTTCCATAATGAGGAATACCATGCCCAGGCTTTTCAGGAACCCGTATGTAATGTAGCGACGGACCAATTTGCCCGTACCGGCGCCCTCGGGAATTATAATCCTGATATCTACTATTCTTTTTAATCGATTGCCAAGTGTCTCTAAACTGACACCCGAAAGTTTTTGCGCACTTCTCTTTATACGCTTCGGTTTCTCCAGTTTTCGATAAAGAATTACAAAGTATAGTATGTATATAAAGGAGATAACTCCCGATACTATTTCAGGTGAAGTCGAAGATTTCAGAAGTGATGTTTCCATCACTTTGGCGCCCACCACCACCAGAATACCAATAAAGAAACTCGTCAGAAAGGCTCCGGAAAGTCCGGCTCCACGTTGCAACTTGAATCCCAGGAAAAATGTGAGCAGGGGGGCGGTGAATACGAACAGTATCAGGAGTATACGTCTTGCGACAATCGCCCGGGCCACCTGGCTTCCCGAGTTCCACTCCTCCCACAGTTCCTGGAACGTCATCATTTTGTAATAGTTCGACCCTTCCGGCCACGGTGTATTCAGAAACTGCTCGGTAGGAAGTGAAAGTTGTTTCTCGTTGTATCGCAAACGGATCTGACCCGAATCGTTAAATTTGAGATGCGTTTCTTTTCCGTTACGCAAGGTCAAACCCAGCGTTTCCTGCTCTTCTGAGACGCGGAGAATGCCGGACTCAGACTCTGAAATGCGAATGGCTCTGTTCCCGGGATCCAGTTCGTAAACCTCAACGCGGTTGAGTTTGCGTGTATTACTATCCATCACTTGGGCGCTCTGGAAGCGAAGGAAGATGTTGTCTCCGATTTCCTGAAAAGTACCCGGCTGTTGTGCATGAACGATGGCCCGTTGCGAAATTTGGTTAAATACATGATTACGCATCACCTTGGACGTGGGGACGGCTGAGAATATCAGCCAGGCATAGAGAATCGTGGTGAGGAGCGCGAACATACCGTAGGGTCGCAGCTGCCGTCGTATGGAAATCCCCATTGAATTGATCACGACAAGTTCCGAGTTGGCGGCCAGATGACCGGTTGCCATTGCTCCGGCAAATAATACAACAAATGGAAATACTTCCAGGATGATTTTGGGGAGGTACAAAGCAACAAACTCAATCGCCAGAGCAGGTGCTGCGTGTTTTTCAACAATGATCTCAGAGAGCACGAAGAGATTCTGAATAAAGAAAAGAA
>DAINNF010000046.1:0-17251 GCA_036736005.1 Acidobacteriota bacterium | reverse complement strand
AGATCCATATCCCTTGAATGGAAGTGCCGACATTCACTGGGACGGTGTAATTTTCGCCAGCACGATGTGGCAGGTCCGTAAACATCTGGAGCCACGAATCATGGATTCGATATTGTTTCAGACATTGCCCACGCTCGCCGTTGATTCATCTTTCAATTCAGCCGCAGTGCGCCTGCTGAATGCGGATGCGATGCGATATTCGGCTGAAAACAGCCATACCATTCGGTACTTCTTTACAAAAAGAGGTATCCTGGGGGAAAGCTATATCGATTATCCGGAACCGACTACCGGAACCGATTTCCTGTATTTCCCATTCCTGAACCGGGATGAAGAGTGGAACACGGAACTGGTACTGATAAACAACGAGCCAGTCCCCGCGGAGGTTGTTATCCAGGTGATTGGCGACAACGGATGTCAGGTTTATGCTTCCTCTTCAGTTGAGATTCCGGCGAACGGAAGATTTTCGTGGGTTCCCTTGAAGGATGACGTTCCCCATTCGTGTTGGGCAAAGGTGGGAATATCGGGTTCCCTGTTCGGCTATGCTGTGATCCGAAGTGCAGACGGTACAAAAGGGGCTTTTGTACCGGCCGTGTCTGAATTGTCCGACAATCTTCTTGTGGAGCATATTGCTCCGGAAGTGGATTACTGGGATACACGAAGTACCATTGTGAATGCAAGTGAGTCTGAACCCCTGGCAGTTTTTGAAACTGCAGGAGATGATGACAGAACGTTGAACAGCCTGGACTCGCCTTATTCACAAATTGATGTTGACTGGTTGACAGATGTGTATGGTGGCACGTTTCCCGGTGATTTTCAGGGGTGGGGGAACATATCAAGCAATTACCCTGTTCTGGCTGGAATAGAGTTGTTCAGAAAGAAAGGCAACAATCGGCAGCAACTGGCCGGGTTGTCCCTCACTTCGTCCGCTGATCCGGTTTTGTATATGCCGCATGTTCACGTGGAAGGAAACTACTGGTGGACAGGCATTGTGCTCGTGAATCCGGAAGCGGTCGATTCGCAATTCACCGTGGAAGCATATGCGGAGGACGGTGAGCGCATTTCACAGGTTGAAATGGAACTAGCCGCTGGAGAAAAACTGGTTTCACTCGTTCAGAATATCTGGACGGATCATGGACTGAGCTATCCGCAGGATACCGCGTGGCTCAAGATCGTGTGTCAGACAGGAAACCTGACAGGGTCTTTCCTGTTTGGAACCCTGGAGGAGAGGGGCGATCGTTTGCTGGCCGGCATATCACTTGCCAGGCATCCGTCAAGCGAACTGGAATTCGGACACGTGACTACAGACACCGAACATTGGACCGGAATTTCTTTCATCAATACCGGAACATCTGGCGCTCAGATAACGGTACAGGCGATTGATGATCAAGGGACAATTCTGGCTCAGGAAGAGTGGATGGCGTTGCTGGGACCTTCTGAAAAACATGTTTCCCTTGTAGAAGAGGTGTTTTCCGAGGGCACACTTCCTGAAGGAACGACCCATATTCGGGTCTTGTCAGACCAGCCATTGGTCGGTTTTGAACTCTGGGGAAATCTGGTACCCCGACAGGACTTTCTCTGCGGCATGCTGGCTTTTCCGGGCCATGAAGAGCAGTAAATCGTCTCTTTTTTCAAACAGATATATAAACGGCCGGCATTTTGACTGCCGGCCGTTTTTCTTCGCGATTGGATAGGGGATCAGTCTTCCTTGAGTCCCAGTTTCCTGAATATGGTCATTGCCGGACACCAGTTCGTAAACGCCGATTGAAGCAGATTCAGTCCGACAAACGCGGTCAGAAGATACCAATACGGATTTACATAGTGGCCGAGAGCCAGAGAAACCAGAACAACAATGCCGGCCATAGCACGCAATGCTCGATTGACTGTCATAAAGTACTACTCCTTCGTTCTTGATTTGGTAATGGATTCAGCGTGACGCTTATGAAACATGAAATAGAGCAACGGAATCACAAACAGCGTCAATATGGTTGACAGGATAACACCGAAAATCAGCGATACGGCGAGACCTTCAAAAATCGGATCCATGATGATCACAAAACCGTCCACGACAAGTGCGGCGGCGGTTAATACAATGGGCCGGAAACGAATTGCCCCGGACTCCACTACAGCTTCGGCGATGGAAGCTCCCTCTGTGATACGCATTTCAGCGAAATCGACCAATAGAATCGAGTTTCGTACGATGATACCCGCCAGCGCAATAAAACCGATCATGGAAGTTGCCGTGAAGAAGGTCCCGGTAAGCCAGTGGCCGGGCACAATTCCGACCAGAGTCAGTGGAATGGGTGCCATAATGATGAGTGGTGTCAGGAACGAGCGGAACCACCCGACGACCAGGACATAGATCAATACCATCACCGCTGCGAATGCGATCCCCATATCCCGAAAGACCTCATAGGTGATATGCCATTCACCATCCCATTTCATTTCGAACGACTTGTCGATGAAGGGATGGTCGGTAAAGCGCTGATGCAGGGAATATCCTTCCGGCAGAACCAGGTCTTTGATTTCTTCCTTCATTTTCATGATCGCATAGACCGGACTTTCTTCGCGGCCGGACACTTCTCCCGTCACATACACAACCGGCAAAAGGTTTTTGTGGTGGATCCACTTGGGAGCCATGGATTTCTTAATCTGTACCAGCTCGGCAAGGGGTACCATGCGTCCGTCGGCTGCGTGCACGTAAATGTCACGCAGATCCTCAATAGACGAACGATCCTTCCGTGGTAAGCGGACGTTGATACACACATCTTCCTTCTCATGTGGAAATTCTGCCAGACCGACATTCATGCCATATTGGGAAACGGCCAGTGTCTTGGCAATCTGCTCAACTGTGATGCCATGTGCTGCTGCTTTGACCGGATCGGGCTCAAAACGGACCTTCTCCTGATCGTCCTGAACAAACCAGTCTACATCGGTAACACCCTCGGTATTCTGAAAGATATCTTTGATCTGTGCAGCAATCTCGATCTGCCGGTTGTAATCCGGTCCGTAGACCTCCGCCAGCAGGGTAGACAGAACGGGAGGGCCGGGGGGTATTTCCGTAACTTTGACGTTGGCTCCGTGCTTTCTGGCAATCTCGTGGATGGGACCACGCATGGCCTTCGCCAGTTCATGACTCTTTCGGCTTCTGGCATGCTTGGGTACAAAATTCACCTGGATGTCGGCAACATTCTCTCCGGAGCGCATGAAATAGTGCCGGACCAGTCCATTGAAATTGAACGGAGCTGCAGTACCTGCATATATCTGGAAGTCACTGACTTCCGGGACCGTGCGGAGATATTCTCCCAGGTCTCTCGCTGTCGCGGTTGTCTGTTCCAGCGTAGTACCTTCCAGCATATCAATGATCAGCTGCATTTCCGATTTGTTGTCATAAGGCAGCATCTTTACGATGGTGCTTTTGGTCAGGAACATCGATGAGGAACCGAGCAGCAGTACAACCACAAATCCCAGGAAAGCCCAGCGTTTGATCGGATTTTCAATAAGGGTGTGCATGAACTTGCGGTACATGCGGTAAAACTTGCCGCTCGCCTCCTGATCATGATCCTGGTTGTGTTCATGGGAAACATTCTTCAACAGGTGATAGGCCAACCAGGGTGAAATCGTAAATGCGACAAAGAGTGAGAAGATCATTGCTGCCGAAGCGTTGATGGGAATCGGGCGCATATACGGGCCCATCAGGCCGGAAACAAAGGCCAGGGGCAGGAGAGCCGCAATTACCGTGAAGGTTGCCAGGATGGTCGGATTACCCACTTCATCGACTGCCCGGGCGGCTACGTTGATCAGGTGGGATTTGCTTCGGTGGAGCACAAAATGCCGATGAATATTTTCCACCACCACAATTGCGTCGTCCACCAGGATTCCAATTGCGAAAATCAAGGCAAAAAGAGATACCCGGTTCAGTGTGTAACCGAAGAAATAGCTGGCAAACAGGGTCAATGCCAGTGTTACGGGGACGGCAATGAAGAGGGTGATGGCTTCTTTCAGTCCCAGGGTAAAGCCGATCAGTATGGTAACCGCAATGGTTGCGATCAGAATATGAAGAATGAGCTCATTGGATTTTTCTTTTGCGGTTTCTCCATAATCGCGGGTAATGGCGGTATGCACATTGTCCGGCAACAGGTATCCTCGCGACTCCTGGACCATCTGTTTCACCTTGTGGGCGATATCAACCGAGTTGCTGCCTTTGCGTTTTGCAATGGAAAGGGTAACGGCTTGAGCCAGACCATGTACCGGATTATCGATGTCCCGAAGCTCATGGCTCGGACCGGTACCGAACAATACATAATGTGAAGGTTCTTCCGGCCCATCCACAATTGTTGCCACATCCTTCAGGAAAACCGGTTTGTTCATGTATACACCGATTACGAGGTTTTCAAGGTCCTCGGCACTTTGAATGAATCTCCCGGTTTCCACTATGATGGACCTGTTGGACTGCTGCAGTTCACCTGCGGGGAGTTGCCAGTGACGCTTCATCAGTTGGTCTGCAATTTGAAGTGGGGACACGTTCCTGACTTTCATCTTGACCGGATCCGGGATAACCTGCAGTTTCCTGGATTCTCCCCCGATAATATTCACCGTGCTGACGTTGGGTATCCGTTCGATTTTGGAGGCCAGTTCAACACCCATCCGCCGCAACTGGTAGGCGGAATAGTCGTCTGCGTACAGGGTGACGGCGACCTGAGGCACATCATCAATGGACTTCTGACGGATCAGAGGAAAGGAAATGCCTTTGGGAATGGCATCGTAATGGGATTGGAGTTTGTCCATGACTTTGACGAGACTGTCTTCGGTATCCTGTCCCACGAGAAACCGAACGGTTACCAATGAAAAACTGGGACCACTGGTACTGTAGACGTATTCCACGCCGGGAATTTCCCACATCAGTTTTTCCACGGGGTCCGTTACCTTGGTTTCCACCTGTTTGGGTGATGCACCCGGATACTGGACCATGACGTCAATCATGGGGACGATAATCTGAGGCTCCTCTTCCCTGGGCGTAATCATGACTGCAAAGACGCCGATAAGAAGGGAAAATGCGATGATCAACGGGGTAAGCTTGGACTCCATGAAGTATCTGGCAATGGAGCCCGAAAATCCCAACTTCTTATGTTCCATCAGATTGCCTCCAGCTTCATCCCATCTTCAACACGGTTCAACCCGGATGTGACAATCTGCTCGTTACCGGACAACCCGGAGATGACTTCTATCTTTTCATTGTATACTTTGCCGGTTCGAATGATTCTCATCTGGGCACGTCCGTCATCACCCAACAGGTAGACTACCTGCAATTCGCCTCTGCGGACAATCCAGGATTCCGGTATCAGAACCCGTTGTTTTTCAATGCCCGGGAAAGATGCGGTGCCGTACATCCCCGCCTTCAGGTTGTCCGTCTTTGCCAAACCGATTCGAACACGGACACTATGTGTCATGAAATCAGACCCGGCCGCGATCTCGCGAACGGTTCCCTGAATTTCAGTATCGACGTTGTCAATCCGCACGGGTACAGCAAGGTCCTTTTTCACAAATCGGGCATCAGACTCGCTGACTTCGCAGACAAACTCCATCTTTTCCGGATCAATCAGTCGAAACAGCGGACGGCCCGGAGCGGCGAAATCCCCCACATTTATCATTCGTTCTACCACGATCGCATCAAAAGGAGCGGTTACGGAAGCATAGCGGAGATACGATTTGGCCTCACTGACGGCACCTTTGGCCGTTTCCACTGCGCCCCTGGCTGTGTTGAGCTGATATTCCATCTGTTCCAGTTCAACTTTGGATGCAGCATTTCGTTCATACAGTTCTTTGAATCGATTATAGTTGTTCTCTGCAATGGCATATGCGGCCTGTGCCTGGGCCAAGCCACCCTTGGCCTGTTGCAGTTTTGATCGAACATCACTGCTGTCGATCTCCAGCAGCGACTGGCCTTTTCTTACCGTGTCGCCTGCCTTGGCATGGATGGCGAGCACGGTGCCGACGGACTTTGCCGATACGAACGCGTCCGTCCATGAACTGACCTGACCGGGAGCGACGAGGCGGTCCGGTTCGGTTACGACCTCAACAGTGGTGGTATGCACGCGGAGAGCCTCCTGCTGTTTACGCTCGCCCAGTTCACCATGCGAGCAGGCGACGCCGAACAGCAGAAGCATTCCCATCATTCCAAAAACTTCCTTCCTCATTCTTCACCTCTCCAATATTCAAAATTGTTCTTTTCGTTATTCATTTTCAAACGTGTCGGCAATATGTGTACGATCAATCTCTTCGAGATATGTCCGACGTGGCTGACTGAGAAGCTCACTTGAACCGCCTATTCTGTCTTCCCAACGGCATAATCCAGGGATTCCAGGGACTTCAAATAGTCAAACCGGGCTTTCAACTTCAGTGTTTCTGCGCGTTCGTAAGCTGTGTCTGCATCCAACAGGTCTGTGGTACGCTCAACACCCTTTTCATACCGTTGCTGACGGATATGCAGGTTGTCCAATGCCTGTTTTGCCGAGAGTTCCGCCACCTGGTAACGTTTGTATGCTTCCTGAGCCCGGTCGTAAGCCTGTCGAATCTGAAGGATAATTCCCTCTTCCATCTGTTTCAGCATATGATGGGCTGCGTCCGATTGCGCTTCCGCCCGCTTAACTTTTGCACGTGTTCTTTTTCCGTTAAAGAGGTTGTAGGTGGCCATGGCCATGACCTTGAATGAATCCCCGTCAAATCCGCCAAGGTCAGCGTCGTGATAGTTCAGCTCGCCAACCAGGAATACTTTGGGCTTGTATGCGGATTTCTCTACGGCGATGTTGTATTGTGACGCATCGACCCGGGCGCGCATGGCCAACAGATCGGGACGATTATCCAGACCGGCCGGTATCAGTTCTTTCAGATCCGGGAGCTGCCGGAACTCCACTTCCGCCGGGCTATCCAACGCATAGTTGCGGTTCTGATCGACACCCATTGTATTGTTCAGAAATGCAATTGCGAGACCGGCATTGTTATCCGCAGTGATCTGTTTCTGCTGGATGTCTGAAAGGGCGACCTGGGCCTGAAGCAGGTCCGCTTCCATGATGAATCCCGTATCGTAGTATGCCTTGGCCTGCTCAACATGTTTTCCCACAGTTTCCGCCACCTGATTCATCAGTTCTACGAAACGCCGCGCGAGTACGGTGTCCAGATATGCCTTTCGTGTCTGGTACACAACGGTCTGCCTGGCGCGAACCAGATTGTATTGCCCGGCTTCTCCCATTTTTTCTCCGGCGTGTATACCGGCTGAAATGCGTCCACCCATATACAAAGGTTGAGAAACCCTGAGCTGTGTCATGGCATCCGTGATGGGTGCAGGGTGGTTGGGATCAGCGGTGAAGAAATCCTGCATCGAAAAAGTCTCCTGACTCAGCTGAAGTGCGAATGCCTCCATGGGAGAGTTCGTTCTGAGATAGGCTGCGTTGAGGTCAACCTGGGGCAGGCGGTAGCTTCGCGCCTCCTGCTCGTGGGTCCCGGCTGCTGCCGCCTGTTGACGCATAGCCTCCAGATACGGGCTGTTCTGTACGGCAATCTTGACAGCGTCGGCCATGGACAGTTGTTTTGTTGCCTCGAGTTCGGCTGCATGGCCGAACGGGGCCAGCAGAAAAACGATGAATACCAGCAATCGTGTTTTGGCAAGCATATATCCCCCTGATCGTGTTTTAAATCTCCGACAAGTATGATTCAGTTGAATTGGTTTGGTTACATTGTATCAAAGTGATGCATGCTGCTTGGGTTCGTATTGGTTCTTGCGGGACTGTGATATGATGCTCATATGAAAATCCAAACCAAAAGGAGCTGAAATGCAACGGGTGAGATTGTACTTTCTGGATAGCACCATTATCGACGGATTTGTCGAAGGAACCGCGTCTGGTGATATCCGCCTGATCGACCTGTTGAACAGTCAGGGAAACAGAAGGCGAATCGGAACAGCGGAGTGCATTACGGTACAAAACGGTGTCCAGATGCTGTTCAGAAACCGGGTAGCAACACCTGAAGCGGAAACGGATCAACTTGAATTTGTTGATGAGCAGAAGAAGGCGGAAGGGCTGGAGGTGCCGCTGGATTTTGTGTTGAATGAGGGACTTGAACTCCAGAAGACCATTAACCTGGAAAACCAGGACTATACCGTAAATATCAAACAACTTGTCTTTGCCCACAGTTTGTCGGATTTTAAAGGCGTTCAGCAGGAGCGGCAGCGGGCATTGAAAACAGCGGTGCCGTTCGACGTGCGCGTAGTTACTGTCAACCAGTATCTGTGCGAGGGTAAAATCATGGTCCCATCCATTAACCGTCAGTTGCCCAGAGATCTCCAGGTCGGAAAGCCGTTCATCGTACTGAGTCAGGTGAAACTGCGCTATATTCCATCGCGCAAGAACCTCTACCGCTTTCATGATCATCTGATTGTGAACACGGAATTGATCAAGGCTTTCTACTGACATATAATAGCCCGGAACAAAGGAGGTTGTTGAGATGCCCTACATTGAAGACATTATGGCCCGGGAAATCCTGGACTCGCGCGGAAATCCGACTCTGGAAGTAGACGTATTGCTTGAATCCGGCGTAATGGGAAGGGCTGCCGTGCCCTCCGGTGCATCAACGGGTGAACGGGAAGCACTCGAACTTCGGGACGGCGACAAGGATCGTTACAACGGCAAAGGAGTTTTGAAAGCCGTACAGAATGTGAATGAAATTATTGCTGATGAGCTGATCGGGATTGATGCCAGGGAACAGCTCTTTATCGATAACCTCATGATTGAACTGGATGGGACAGAATCCAAAGAAAAACTGGGAGCCAATGCGATTCTCGGTGTTTCCATGGCCGTTCTGAGAGCTGCTGCTGCATACAGTGAATTACCGTTGTATCGGTATCTGGGTGGCGCATGTGCCCGGATTATGCCGGTTCCAATGATGAATATTCTGAACGGCGGTGCTCACGCCGACAACAAGGTGGATGTCCAGGAGTTCATGATTGCTCCGGTTGGCGCCCCCTCGTTCCGGGAAGCCCTTCGGATGGGCGCCGAGATTTTCCATGCATTGAAAACGGTTCTGAAGAAAGAGGGGTACAGTACATCGGTTGGTGACGAGGGCGGATTTGCCCCAAATCTGAAATCCAATGAAGAAGCTCTCCAGGTGATCATGCGCGCAATTGAAGCAGCGGGATACAAAGCCGGAGAGGACGTTTATCTGGCCCTGGATCTGGCTGCCAGTGAACTTTATCGGGATGGTGTCTACCACCTGGATTCAACCGGGGACAAGTTCGATTCACGTCAACTGGTACAGATGCTGGAGGACTGGGTCCAGAAGTATCCCATCCTGTCGATTGAGGACGGACTTGCCGAAAATGACTGGGATGGTTGGGTTTATCAGAGTGAAAGGCTGGCCGACAAGATCCAGCTGGTGGGTGACGATATCTTTGTAACGAACCCGAGCATCTTCAGCAAGGGTATTGAGAAGGGAATCGCAAACTCGATTCTGATCAAACTGAACCAGATCGGTACCGTAACGGAAACAGTTGAAGCCATACAGATGGCATACAGAGCCGGCTACACGGCTGTTGTCTCCCACCGCTCCGGTGAAACAGAAGATACGATCATTGCAGATCTGGCCGTAGCCTTAAGCACGGGACAGATCAAGACAGGGTCACTATCCCGCACGGATCGTCTGGCCAAGTACAACCAGTTGATCCGCATCGAAGAGGAATTGGAAGAGACCAGTATCTATGCGGGCAGCATGATCTTCGACCGTTTTCTGTAATATACCAATTTTCCCCGCGGAGGGGGTAGGGTGAGAACAGCACGTGGACGTGGAAGAACCATTATTTTCGTTGCCGTATTTCTGGTCGCATATCTGATTGCATGGACCATCATTATCTACAATATGAATGATGGTTATCGTACCTTCCGGACATTGCGGGAGAAACGGATACGCCTGGAGCAGGAACACGCCATGCTCTCAGACCGGCTTGAAGAGATCAAGGCAACCGCTGAAATGAGACAGGCGGATTCCCCCTTCTTTATTGAAATGGTGGCGCGGGAAAAACTGAAAATGGCAAAGGAAGGGGAAGTCATCATTCGAATGGTGGAAGAAGACAATGAGAAACCTTAATATCCCTACTTATCTGACACTCTTCAGGATATTCCTGGTTCCGATCCTCGTGGTTGTTCTTCTCACCCGAATCGAAGGCAAGGCCTATATCGGTGTTGTCATTTTCTGGATTGCATCCATTACGGATTTTCTGGACGGATATCTTGCGAGAAAGAGAAACCAGGTTACCAGTCTGGGAAAACTACTGGACCCCATCGCGGACAAATTGCTGGTATCCGGCGCGTTTATTTCACTGGTGGAAATGGGACTCGTTCCGGCCTGGATGGTGGTAATTATTATTGGACGCGAATTTGCCGTCTCCGGTTTGAGGCAGATTGCACTGACCTATAACATTGTGATTCCGGCGTCCTATCTGGGCAAGTTCAAAATGGTATTCCAGGTAATTGCGATTTCGTTGCTGATATTGGGAGAGGGTTTGACAATCCTTCGCGCGCCCGGAATTGTGTTTCTCTGGATTGTGCTGATTCTGGCAATTGGTTCTTCCGTGGATTATTTCAGGAAATTCTGGCGTGAGACAGGACCTGTTCTGCTCTTGACGAACCGTGAAGCAGGTGAAGACGAATGAAGGGCAAACGATTCAGACGACATTTTCTGACGGGCATACTGGTCCTGACACCTGCGCTGGTCAGTTTTCTGCTGATCACATACATTTTCAACCGGATCGACAACGTTCTCAGCCCCCTGATACTGGAAATCCTGGATCGATACGCGCCGGATATTCATGTCCCTGCGGTCATTGTCAGCATCGTGTCGGTATTGCTGATTGCACTGGGCATCTTTTTTGTGGGTGTTCTGACTGAGAATTATGTCGGCAGAAAAGTCATTGACCTGGCTGACCGGTTGTTGTCCCGAACCCCTCTGGTACGTGGGATTTACACGGCTGTCAAGCAGTTCCTGGATGCTTTTCGAATTGGGAGTGACAAACGGTTTCATAAAGTGGTGGCCGTTGAATATCCCCGCACAGACATGTGGGTAATCGGTTTCCTCACATCGGACGTGGGGACGCGCCTGAAGGAATCCATCACGGATAAAGGACCGAAACTCATGAATATTTTTATCCCCACCACACCGAACCCGACGTCCGGCTACCTCATCATGGTTGACGAATCCCAGGTGCGGGACCTGCCACTCACGATTGAACAGGCGATCAAGTACATCGTTTCAGCAGGTGTTCTCCAGAATGAGGACTCTGCATTGGCCCGGAAACTGGGAACCGAACCCAACGGGGCCCCTGAGAAGCAAGTGGAAGACTGAGACCGGGGCCAAGATCGGCAGTATGGAAGGATGAACAGCAGATGAAGAATGCAGCAAGAATCCGGAGGATCGGAATTTTCGATTCCGGAGCAGGCGGCTTGACCGTTCTGAAGGCATTAAGAGCATCATTTCATGGCATTCAATTTTACTACCTGGGAGACACAGCCAGACTCCCGTATGGCACGAAATCAGGTGAAACCATCATCCGCTACACGATTCAGAATACACGTTTCCTGTTGTCAAAGAAAATAGACCTGCTCATCGTTGCCTGCAATACGGCTTCCGCATATGCGCTGGAGGAGTTGCAGCAGTTCGTGAATATTCCGGTCATCGGTGTAATTGAACCGGGAGCGGACCGGGCTGTATCCTGTTCTGCCAGCCGTCGCATCGGAGTGATTGGAACCCGTGCCACAATTGGTTCCGGCTCTTATCAGAAACGAATACTGGCCCGGGACCCGGGAGCGTTTGTTGCAGCGCGGCCGGCTCCTCTTCTGGTTCCGCTGGTGGAGGAAGGGGTAGTCAACGGTCCCATCGCCGAATCCGTGATCCGGATGTACCTTGATCCACTTCAAAAAGAGAGCATCGACACACTGGTACTGGGCTGTACCCATTATCCTGCACTGGCTGATACCATCGGATCGCTCTATCCGGAATGGACACTCGTAGACTCCGCAACACCTATCCGGGATACCATTGAGCGTGAATGGACGCTGGATCCGGATGGTGGACGCGTCGAGATTTATGTTACTGATTATCCGGAGAATTTTGCGCTTCTGAGTCAGCGCTTTCTGGAAGGAGAATTCGACCGGATCGAGCATATTGATCTGCAGAAACTCTGGAGGACCCGCAATGCCAAGAACCGATAACCGAAAACCGGAACAGTTGAGAGAGATATCGATTCGACCCGATTTCCAGACATACCCCGCGGGGTCTGTACTGGTTTCATTTGGACAAACGCGTGTCGCCTGTGCTGTAACAATGGAAGAGAAAGTTCCACCATTCCTCAAGGATTCCGGCAAGGGGTGGGTGACAGCGGAATATGCCATGCTGCCGGGAGCCACCGGCACCAGGAACCAGCGGGAAGCCGTCGCGGGAAAGCAGAAAGGTCGCACCGTTGAAATTCAACGGTTGATCGGGCGTTCGCTTCGGGCCGTCATCGACCGTACGAAACTGGGCGAACGCACGTTGATAGTGGACTGTGATGTGATCCAGGCGGACGGGGGAACGAGAACGGCATCCATAACGGGTGCTTTCGTCGCAATTTCCATCGCTGTTAAACGGTTGCTGCTGGAGGGGAAACTGTCCATAAATCCGATCGTTGATCATGTTGCGGCCGTCTCCCTGGGACTTCTGAATGGGAATGCGTTGCTGGATCTCAATTATGAAGAGGATTTTCAGGCGGATGTTGATTTGAACCTGGTGGCGACAGGAAGTGGTCACATCATTGAGGTTCAGGGGACGGCTGAAGGATCGCCCTTTCCACGCAAGGAACTGGATCGTTTGTTGGATCTCGGCCTGTCAGGTATTCAGGAACTCGTGTCAATTCAACAGGAAGTGTTATCCAACATATGACCCGTAAACTACTTTTCGCAACCGGGAACCTGAATAAGCTCCGTGAGTTGAAACCACTGGCCGAACCCTTATTCAGCCTGGTCTCCTTGACGGATCTGGGAATTTCCGCGAACTATGAAGAGACCGGATCAACGTTTGAGGCCAATAGTATAGGCAAGTCACAGTACTATTCAAAGCTGGTGGACCTGCCGGTCGTTGCGGACGATTCAGGGCTGGAAATCGATGCATTAAATGGAGATCCCGGCGTCTTCTCTGCGCGGTATCTGGGTAAGGACCTATCCTATTCCGAGCGATGTACTGCCATTCTGGAAAAGCTCGTCAATTTTTCGGAAAAGGAAAGGACAGCGCGTTTTTGCTGCGTTGCAAGTTGTTCGGTCAACGGTGCCGTGATAGCCTCCTCATTGGGTACCGTTGAAGGTTACATCGCACTGGAAGCCAGGGGAGGGCTCGGGTTCGGATATGACCCGATCTTCTTTTACCCCCCATTCAACCGAACATTTGCAGAAATTCCACTGGAAGAGAAGAACCGGGTAAGTCACCGGTTCAACGCGTTTCAGTTTCTTTTTCAGAAGCTTTCCATATACTTGAAGAATGGTTCGTAATCAGTTCGGATATCACATGTTTCTGCGGTATTGCCCCCCCGTCTCAAACAATGCCTGTGTAATCTGTCCCAGCGAACAGCTGTTTACCGTGTCCAGCAGTGTCTCGAATATATTGCCGTCTTGAGCCGCCACTTGCTGGAGGGTTTTCAATGCATTGGCGGATGTCGACTGGTTGCGGCAATGAAATTGCTTGAGATTATCGATCTGTTGCCTTTTTTCCGCCTCCGTTGAACGCATCAGTTCCAGAGGCGCCCCTTCTTCTTGTTTCAGATGTTCAGGCCGGCGGAAAGTATTGACACCGATAATGGGCAGTTCACCCGAGTGCTTAAGGTGCTCGTATTTCATGGATTCATCCTGAATCTTGCCCCGCTGATACATGGTTTCCATCGCACCGGTTACGCCCCCCCGTTCACAGATCCGTCGGAATTCAAGCAATACAGCTTCCTCCACAAGGTCTGTCAGCTCTTCCACGATAAAGGAGCCCTGGAGCGGGTTTTCGTTCTTCGTCATGCCGAATTCACGGTTGATAATCATCTGAATGGCCAGTGCTCTGCGAACCGACCCTTCCGTGGGTGTGGTAATGGCTTCATCATATGCATTGGTGTGAAGGGAGTTGCAGTTATCATAAATAGCCGTCAGTGCCTGAAGCGTGGTGCGGATATCGTTGAAATCAATTTCCTGCGCATGGAGTGAGCGACCGGATGTCTGAATATGATACTTGAGTTTCTGACTTCGTTCATTGCCCCCGTACCGGTACTTCATGGCCGTCGCCCAAATACGGCGGGCCACACGACCGATTACTGAATACTCCGGGTCCAGCCCGTTTGAGAAGAAGAAAGACAGGTTGGGAGCGAAAGCGTCGATGTTCATACCCCTGGCCAGGTAGTATTCCACGTAGGTGAAACCATTTGCGAGGGTAAACGCAAGTTGCGTAATGGGATTGGCACCGGCTTCCGCGATATGGTATCCGGAAATGCTGACGGAATAATAGTTTCGCACCCCACGATCGATGAAGGATTCCTGGATGTCTCCCATCATTTTCATGGCAAAGTCTGTGGAGAATATGCAGGTATTCTGTGCCTGATCCTCTTTCAGAATATCCGCCTGCACCGTTCCGCGAACGACCTTCAGGGTGTCTTTCCGGATCCGTTCGTATACCTCACGGTCCACCAGTTCAAAACCCGGAATGCCCAGCGTAAACAAGCCGAATGCCCGCTCACCTTCCGGTTTGTCCTTGCCTTTGTATACAGGGGGTTGAACGCCCCGTTCCTTGAAGTAGGCTGCTTTCTTCCGGGCGGCTTCTTCGAGATTTCCGTTTTGTGCCAGGTATTGCTCGATTTGCTGATCTACCGCCGTGTTGAAAAACATGGCAAGCAGCATGGGTGCGGGCCCGTTGATGGTCATGGAAACGGATGTGGTCGGATCACAGAGATTGAACCCGCAATAGAGTTTCTTCATATCATCAATGGTGGCAATGGATACGCCTGCGTTACCGATTTTCCCGTAGATATCCGGTCTGGTCGCCGGATCATACCCGTACAGAGTAACGGAATCGAAGGCCGTGGAAAGCCGGGCGGCCTTTTGATCAGAAGAAAGATAATGAAATCTGCGGTTTGTCCGTTCCGGTCCACCTTCCCCTGCAAACATTCTGGTCGGGTCTTCCCCTGCACGTTTGAAGGGAAAAACGCCTGCTGCGAAAGGGAAGTGACCCGGCAGGTTTTCCTTACGCTTCCACCGGATCAGATCGGCCCAACTGTCATAGCGGGGCAGGGCTACACGTGGGATACGGGAACCGGACAGGGATTCCCGGTGGAGCAGGTTTTCAATCTCCCTGTCTCGAATTCGAACCACGAGCTTCTCTCTGCTATATGCTTCCACAACGGATGGCCAGTCTTCCAGTTCCCTGCGGATGTCCGGATCCAATTCCTGATTCAGCTTCTCAATTGCTGCGTCCAGCTCTTCGCAGGTCGTCTTGCTGCATGAATTCTCTTGTCCTGTCATGAGATTACGCACTTTTTTCAGTGATTGAATATTGCCGGCAAGTTGCGCGTGGCTCTCTGTTTCATCGTGGTAGGTGCGAACGGTGTCGGCAATGGCACTCAGATATCGGATCCGTTCAGCAGGTATGAGACTGTGAGCCCTGGGAATCCGGTAGACAAGTGTATCCGGAACAGAAAAAACGGACCCGGTCTTGCTATTGACGATTGAAAGAAGGTGTTCAAAGAAGGAGTCCACTCCCTCGTCATGGAAACGGCTTGCGATTGTTGCAAATACAGGCAGGGTTTCGTCAGCTGCATCCCACAGATGGTGCGCCCGACGGTATTGCTTCCGGACATCTCGCAGGGCGTCTGGGGAACCTTTACGGTCAAACTTGTTCAGCACGACCGCATCTGCAAAGTCAATCATATCAATCTTTTCAAGTTGGGTAGCCGCACCATAATCTGAGGTCATGACATACACATGAACATCGGAAATGTCCACAACGTGGGTATCGCTCTGGCCAATGCCTGAAGTTTCCAGAATCACCAGATCGAATGCGGCCAGTTTCATGACGCGAACCGCGTCTTCCACCGCCGTAGATGTAGATTTTCCACTACCACGAGTAGCCATGGAACGCATGTAAATCCGATCATGGGGTAGTGTATTCATGCGGATGCGGTCACCTAGCAATGCACCACCGCTCTTCCGTTTGGTGGGGTCCATGGACAGCACAGCCACGCGAAGCCCTTTATCATGCTGGACAAACCGGCGTAACAGTTCATCCAGGAGCGAGGACTTGCCTGCACCGCCTGTTCCGGTCATGCCCACCACCGGAACAGGTAGCGTTTTCTGATTCTTCAGGGCATGATCCAATAGTTTCCGCACGGAGGCACGGATATGTTCACTTTCCGTCTCTTCAACGATGGTGAGGGCCCGCGCGATGGAAGCTTTGTCTCCTTTTGCAACATCGGGAAGGATCTGCTCCAGCGTCACCAGTGGGTCTCCTTCCACCAGCTCAAAACGGGAAGCGTCCATCATGTGGCTGACCATCCCCGGCAGGCCCATCTCCCGGCCGTCTTCCGGCGAGAAGATGCGGGTAATCCCCGATTCATGGAGTTCAGTGATTTCATCGTCCACAATAACACCGCCACCGCCACCAAAGATCCGTACATGTTGCAGTCCGTGATCATCCAGGCGTTTACGGCAATAGGTAAAGTATTCCATATGCCCGCCCTGGTATGAACTGATGGCAACAGCATGGGCATCTTCTTCCAGTACGGTCTGTACAAGCTCGTCAACGCCCCGGTTGTGACCCAGATGAATCACTTCTGCTCCCTGGGACTGCAGAATACGGCGGATAATGTTGATCGACACGTCATGTCCGTCATAAAGGCTGGCCGCGGTAACAAAACGGATTGCTGAACTCAAAGCGCTCCTCCCGATGTTCGGATATTTGAATATAGAAACAAGTATAACGCAGATTACCGGTAACTGCATCCAGAAGGTTGGGTCTTCCAAAGGCGCAACCCATTCAGAATCGTACGATTGCGAAGGGCCATACGGACTGCTTCAGCAGGGGATGGCAAGGAGACGCCGGATCGGTTCCGATTGACTGAAATCAAACGGTTTGTTAGAGTGAAGCCTGATTGACAGGAGGAATGTGTGTCCACTTCCAACATTCGAAATTTCTGTATTATTGCACACATTGACCA
>DAINNF010000045.1:0-17657 GCA_036736005.1 Acidobacteriota bacterium | reverse complement strand
TTCTGAGGAACAGTACTCGCTGGCGATTGGAACCCATGGGCAGAATGTAAGACTGGCAAGCAAGCTGGTTGGCTGGACCATCGATGTGAAGCGTGAAGCGGATAAGAAGGAAGAGATCATGGCGCAGTTCGGTGGTGAACCGGGAGATGTGGACGATATTCCCATTACCGAATTGCCGGGAGTAGGTGAAAAAACAGCGGAGAAGCTGGCGGAAGCGGGGTTTGCAACTGTGCAGAGTATCGCAGAATCCGATGCACAGTCCGTGGCTTCGGTTCCGGGATTTGGTGAAAAATCCGCCCAGAAGCTGATTGAGAAGGCCCGGCAGACGTTGGAGGGGGAGGATAACTGATGACAGCAATACGGGTACACGAGCTGGCGAAGGAAGTCGGCGCGAAAAGCAAGGATATCATCGAGTTCCTCCAGGGCGAGGGCTATGAGGTGAAGTCTCACATGACTACACTGGACCCGGATATGGAAACGGCGGTTCGTGAGAAATATGCGGAAGAGAGTGAGAGTGAACCGAAGCCTGCTGCCAGCAAAGTAGGAGCGAAGAAGAGCGGAAAGAAAGCTGTTGCAGACAAGGACAAAGAAGAAAAAAAGCTCACTGATAGAAAGAGCAAGAAGACAAAGCTTGCTAAGAGCAAGGCCGATAAGGATGATGACGGTTCGGGACTCGGAGATGACGGGGATGCAGATGTTACCGGCGAAAGTGGAGAGAAAAAGACACCTGCCGGTGACCGTAAGAAGGGCAAGTCCGATCTGAAAGCAAACCAGAAACGGACGGATCACAAGCTGGAGCCCGGTGACCTGGGTGTTATCGAATTGTCCCGTTATACGACGATTCGTCAGTTTGCGTCCAAAGTGGACCGTAAAACCCGCGAAGTGATGGCCAAACTCCAGGAAAAGGGTGTCCAGGCCGGTGCCAATCAGCTGGTGGACATTGAACTGCTGGAAGAAATGGCGGGGGAATTCGGCTATCTCGTAGAAGTCGTGGAATATGAACATCAGCGTCTGGCTGAACTGGAGCGTCCGGATGAACCGGGGGATTTGAAATCCCGTGTGCCGGTTGTCACCATGATGGGTCACGTAGACCATGGAAAGACGTCTCTGTTGGACAACATCCGGTCAACGCAGGTGACCGAAGGAGAAGCCGGGGGCATTACGCAGCATATCGGTGCCTATCAGGTTACCTCGGGTGACAAGACAGTTACATTTCTCGATACCCCGGGCCACGAAGCATTTACGAAAATGCGAGCCCGTGGTGCGGATGCAACGGACATTGTCATCCTGGTGATTGCGGCGGAAGAGGGAATCAAACCACAGACAGTGGAAGCCATCAACCACGCGCGAGCGGCAGGCGTCGCCATTATTGTGGCGCTGAACAAAGTGGACAAGCCGGAAGCCAACCCCGACCGCGTGAAGCAGCAGTTGCTGGAGCACGATCTGACCGTGGAGGATTATGGCGGCGATGTCATTGCGGTGCCGGTTTCGGCAAAGACCGGAGAAGGTATTCCGGAACTCCTTGAATACGTGACACTGGTGGCCGAGATGCTGGAGCTGAAAGCCAATCCGGACCGCGCGGCCAGGGGTGCCATAATTGAAGCACGTGTGGACAAGGGCAAGGGACCGGTTGCGACCGTGCTGGTGCAGAACGGTACGCTGAAACGGGGCGATGTTTTCACCTGTGGTACCACAACGGGCCGGGTGAGGGCCATGTTGAATGACAAGGGGCAACAGGTGGATAAAGCCGGGCCCTCGGATCCGGTTGAAATCCTCGGATTCAATGATGTTCCCATGGCGGGTGACCGCTTCTATGCTGTGGATGATGAACAGCTGGCCCGGGAAATTGCAGACGCCAAACAAATGCACCATGATGAGATTTCCCAGGCCCGTCCGGCCAAGAAGTTGAGTCTGGATGAACTGTATTCCCGACTGGAAGACGACGAGATGAAGGAATTGCCCATCGTGCTGAAAGCGGATGTGCAGGGCTCGGTGGAGACCATTGAGGCACAGTTGTTGAAGCTCTCTACCAAGAAGGTGAAGATCAATGTGATCCACAAGGCAGTCGGGGCGATTTCGGAGAATGATGTTCTGCTGGCGACGGCTTCCGACGCGATTATTCTGGGTTTTCATGTCCGGGCGGACAAGAAGACCATGAAACTGGCGGAACAGGAAGGCGTGGAGATCCGTATCCACAATATCATCTATGAATTGACCAATGAGATAAAGGCCGCCATGCTGGGCATGCTGGATCCGGACATCAAGGAAGAGATTATCGGTCATCTGGAAGTCCGACAGGTGTTCAAGGTTCCCAAGGCGGGTTTTGTTGCCGGCTGCTATGTGACGGACGGCATGATCAACCGGAAATCCATGATCCGGGTGTACCGGGATAACATTGTAATTCACGAGGGCCGATTGAGTTCGCTGAAGCGTTTCAAGGACGATGCTAGCGAGGTCAAGCAGGGCTATGAATGCGGCGTCGGAATCGAAAACCTCAAAGACATCCGTGAGGGCGATGAGATTGAGGCATTCGTGAACAAGGAAGTTGCCGCTACGCTTGACTGATGGCCGTCTCACGACTGCTGGTGGAACTCTGGATTCCAGGAAGCCGTTCGCTGAAGGAAAAACGGAAGGTAATCAGCAGCATCCGTGACCGATTGGGTGCACGAAACCATCTGGCTCTGGCCGAACTGGATGATCAGGACAAATGGCAGCGTGCCGTCCTGGGGATTGTCAGCATCGGGTCAAGCGCATCACGGACCAGGCAGTCCATGGAGTGGGTTCTGGACATGCTGGATGAAGAACCCCGGGTGGAGGTTCTGGGAACACAGCTGGAGGAACTGGAATGAAGCCCAAGAGAAAGCACAACATACGTGTTGCGGAACTGATCCGTGAAAAACTGTCCCTGTTGATCCCCCGGGTGATTCATGACCCGAGGCTGGGTTTTGTTACCATCACCAATGTGGAACTGACCGGGGATGAGCGCAAAGCCTACGTGTTCTATACCGTGATTGGAGATGCTGAGCAGCATCGGAAGACCTCGGACGCGTTGGCCGACGGAGCGTCAAGACTGCGCCGTGAATTGGGCAGAGTGTTGCGAATCCGCCATATACCGGAGCTGTTCTTTCAACCGGACCCGGCGGCAGCACTGGAATTGGGCGCACCTGTGCCCGAACCGGATGATGAATATTGAACGATGAGTGAATCAGATAAGGCGCTGATCCGTTTTCTTGAAACCAGGGACAAGGTCGTTATTGCCGGTCATCGGAATCCCGACGGAGACTGTCTGGGCGTAATGTCTGCTTTGTGGCAGCTCCGGTCGGACTGGGGCCGGTCCACTGTGCTGATTTCGAGAGACAGCATTCCCGATCATCTGAACTTTCTGCCCGGTATGGACCGGGTTCAGGTTTGCGAGAAATGGGATTGTGAGGGTATAGACGTTGTCCTGCTGGAATGTGGCACGCCCGCTCGGTGCGGAATTGGTCTGGTTAATCCGGGATGTTTTGTGAATATTGACCACCATCCGGACAATGAACAATACGGGGATGTCCGATTGTTGAACTCCGAGGCGTCCAGTATCGGGGAAATGATCACCCTGCTTCTGGATAAGTGGGAGGAAATGAAATGGTCGGTGGGGATTGCAGATGCGCTGTATACCGCGATTCATACCGATACGGGTGGGTTTTCATACAACAACACGTCTGTGAATGCACTTGAGGCTGCTGTCGTGCTTGCCCGCAACGGAGCACAGATCGGCAGTGTTTGTACGAAAATATACCAGGAACAGGCATTGAAGCGATTGCGGCTTCTGGGCCGTTACCTTACGTCCCTCTATACCCACCTGGACAATCGTTTCGGTGTCGGTGTGATTCGTCAGAAAGACCTGAAGGCCTGTGGCTGCACAGCGGCGGATACGGACAATTTTTCTGCGTATCCAAGAAATATAGCCGGTGTTTGGGTTGGGATGTTTCTACTGGAGAAACCGGACGGCACCTATAAGGTTTCGCTGAGAAGCAAGGGGAAGTTGCCCGTAAACGCTGTTGCGGCCGAATTTGGCGGCGGTGGACATTCCAATGCGGCGGGTTGCACCATGGAAGGGGATCCGGACAGTATCGTGGCCCGGCTGGTTCGGGAATTGAAACGCCATGAGTCAGAATAATATTTATCTGATCGACAAGCCCGCGGGGGTGACGTCCTTTGACATCATTCGTCAATTGCGGAAGAAAATCGGAATACGCCGACTGGGTCATGCGGGGACACTGGATCCATTTGCGACAGGTGTACTGATCGTGGCCGCAGGTCGTTTTACACGCATGTCGGACTATTTTCACCGTTATACCAAGACCTACCGGGCCTGTTTTCAACTGGGGGTTCGTACCGATACGGATGACACAACCGGTACGATTCTGACACGGCATGCCACAGGCCATGTGAAGCGGAATGAAGTTGAACAATTACTTGAAGGCATGATCGGAACAGGGGAGCAGGTGCCTCCGGTGATTTCGGCCAAACGTGTTGACGGAAAGCGACTGCATGAGGTGAATCGAAACGGCGTTACGGTAAGACCGAGGCCTTCCGTGGTGACCATACATGACATTACGGTACTGTCCATGGAGGATCCGTTCGTTGAGCTGGAAATCACTTGCGGCAGTGGTACATACATTCGTTCCATTGCCCGTGATCTGGGCGAACGACTGGGTGTCGGGGGTGCCGTTCATGATCTGAAACGGACCCGTATCGGCCCGTACGCAATTGACCGTGCCTGTGACGCGGAGTCAGATCCCGAGCCGATTCCTCATCGGGATATTCTACCGGATTGGGATGGCTATGTGTTGGGCGAAGGTCTGGTGAAGGAGCTGCAACTTGGCCGCTCCGTCCGGTTAAGGGATGTCGAGCATCGGGATGGAGATATGGTGCGGATTTTCAAGCCTTATTTCTCAGAACTGATTGCGGTGGCACGAATCTCCTGCCAGCGGGGAGAAGACCCGCGCATCTGTCCTGAAAAGGTCTTTATCGGAGCTTAGGGGATGGATTCTACAGAACAGATGTTTCGAAATGGCTGTCATCATGTGGTCGGGCGCGGCAGGCTGGGCCAAACACTGGAGTCGGGACTTGAGCAGGCGGACCGCAAGTTGACCCGGAAAGCCAGTCAGGCAGATGTTGTCTGGTTCTGTGTGCCGGAATCGGTCCTTGGTGATACGGTTATCCGGTGGTCTGAAGAGATGCGGCCGGGAGTGATCCGATTGCATACAAGCGGGTACCTGCCGGCCTCTGTTCTGGATGACAAAGCAGGCTCATGGAGAGGGGCGCTTCACCCTGCATATTCTTTTCATAAACCCCTTTCCCACATGCCGGGACGCATTTTCTGGACCTTTGAAGGTTCACCTGAGTTGCGGACAGTGGTTGCGGAACTGGTTGCGTGTTGGGATGGTTCTTTTCACATACTGGAAGAGCGATACAGACAGGCCTACCATATCATTTGCGTTCTGCTGGCCAACCTGACTGCCGTTCCCTTTTCCATAGCCGGAGAGTTGAGTCGTCAGATCGGATTGCCGTTTCGCGAAATGACGGAGAGCCTTCTGTTACCGGTTCTGGATCGAATGGGGATATCCGATCATTCGGACCTGTCTGCTTTGACTGGCCCCGCCGCCCGTGGCGACGACAGAACGGTGTCGGCGCAATCGGAGTGGTTGGCGGAACGGGATCCGATCGCTGCCGATGTGTACCGGTCGCTGTCCGAAGCGATCAGGAAATACCGGGATCAATCAGACGGACGGCAGTCCAAACGGAAATAGAACGGTCTGTCCGATCTGCGGGCGGGAGCACAGTATCCCGGAAAACCTGAACCCGCGCATTGCCGGCCTCCAGGCAGAAAAACAGGAGGCACAAGGCCTCCCATTTTGAAAACGGACTTTGCAAAGCGTTCAGCTGCAACCGGAAGTGTTACCGCAGGAAACACACTTCAAACAGGCACCGTTGCGGACCATGGTGAAGTGACCGCAGACGGGGCAGGGGTCTCCCTCATAACCACGAAGACGTGCCTGGCGAATCAGTTCAGCCTTGTCCTGATCCAGATCGGTTGTGACGGGTACTTCTGAGCGTTCGGTTTTTTCATCATCGTTGGAGTGCGGAGCGTCATGACCATTGGTGTAATCCAGATGGGTTTTGTCCGAATACGGGTGGCTGACGGATCCATTTCCGTTCGTTCCTGCCAGTTCTTCCTTTTTCTGCAATGAACTGGGCCGTAAGTCTTCAGGCAGCACCTGCGCGAGGTCGAGCCGGTCCAGATAACTGATTGCCAGTTCTCTGAAAATATAGTCAATCACGGAAGTGGTCATCTTGATGTGGGGATTACCCATTACCATCCCGTTGGGTTCAAATCGGGTAAAGACGAATGCATCAATGTATTCTTCCAGTGGGACGCCGTACTGCAGGCCCAGCGAAACCGCTATCGCGAAACAGTTCATCAGGCTTCTGAAGGCGGCTCCTTCCCGATGCATGTCCACGAAGATTTCTCCGAGGCGACCGTCCGTATACTCACCAGTTCTGAGGAAAACGGAATGGCCACTGATCTTGGCTTTCTGTGTATACCCGGCGCGGCGGTAGGGGAGCTTCTCCCGTTTGCGGAGGACAGCCCGCGTGACGGTCTCCGCAACGGTCTCCGTGTCTGCTGCATACAGAATCGCAGGGTCCAGTTCGAGGTCTGTTAGTGAAGACAGGGGTTGGCTAAGCTTCGATCCATCCCGGTAAAGGGCAACAGCCTTGAGCATCAATTCCCAGGATTCCAGATAGATATCCCGGATGTCATCAACCGTGGCATGATTGGGGAGATTTACGGTTTTCGAGATGGCACCGGAGATATACGGCTGGGCGGCGGACATCATTTTCAGGTGTCCCTCCGGGGCGATAAAGCGTCTGCCATGTTTGCCGCACCGGTTGGCGCAGTCAAATACGGGAAGGTGTTCTTCCAGCAGGTGGGGCGCTCCTTCAACGGTCATGCGGCCGCAGATGCGGTCCGATGAGATGGCGATGTCTTCACTGCGGAACCCCAGTGCGGACAGTACTGCAAAGTCGGGCCGGGCCATCTCTTCCGGGGTCATGTCCAGTTCTTTCTGGAGCGTCTCTTCCCCGATATTCCAGGGTGAGAACGCGGCTTCCAGATCAAAGAACATGGGCAGTGAGGCCTCAAGGCGATCCAGGGTTTCGGATGTGAACCCTTTTTCCAGAAGAGCCTGCCGGTTAACGGGGATGTCTGGGGTATCAAGGGATTGGGTTCCGACGCAGTAGGTTACGATTTCATCAATCTGGTCACTCGCATATCCCAGTTTCCGAAGAGCCGGCCGGATCGACTGGTTGATGATTTTGAAATAGCCGCCGCCCGCCAGTTTCTTGAACTTGACCAGGGCAAAATCCGGTTCGATTCCTGTGGTATCGCAGTCCATCAGCAGACCGATGGTTCCCGTTGGTGCCAGTACGGAGACCTGAGCGTTGCGGTATCCGTGTTCGGTTCCCTCGTTGAGTGCTTCGTCCCATGCTTTCCGGGCGGCCTGCAGGATGGCGTCCGGACAGACGGATTCATCGAAGCGGTATGGATATGCGGTCAGTCCTTCGTAATCTGCGCTTTCCGTGTTGTAAATGGCACGCCGGTGATTGCGGATCACCCGAAGCATGTCTTCCCGGTTTTCTTCAAATCCCGGGAACGACCCCAGTTGTGCCGCCATTTCAGCTGATGTCCGATAGGCAGCGCCCGTCATCAAAGCGGTTATTGCACTGCAGACAGCCCGTCCGGCTTCTGAATCGTACGGAATTCCCATCGTCATCAGCAGGCTGCCGATATTGGCATAGCCGAGACCGAGGGTCCGGAAACGGTAGCTCAACTCGGCAATCGATTGACTCGGGAACTGGGCCATCAGGACCGAAATCTCCAGGACAATGGTCCATAGGCGTACCGCATGTTCGAAACCCTCGAGATCGAATTGCTCCGAATCGGCATCATAAAATGACATGAGGTTGAGTGACGCCAGATTGCAGGCCGTATTGTCCAGAAACATGTATTCCGAGCAGGGATTGGATGCATTGATCCGTCCGGACTGGGGACAGGTATGCCACTCGTTGATGGTGCTGTCAAATTGCAGACCTGGGTCCGCGCATGACCACGCCGCAAAAGAAATGCGGTCAAACAGGTCGGCTGCCGGAATGGTTCGGGCTACCCGGTTGCCTGTCCGATAGAGCAGATCCCAGTCTTCATTCTCCTGCACCTTGTTCATGAATTCGGCGGTAACCCGCACCGAATTATTGGAATTCTGACCGGAAACGGTATTGTATGCTTCCGATTCCCAGTTGGTGTCATACGTTTCAAATTGGATTTCCCGGACTCCCTGACGGGCCAATTGGAGCACCCGGTAGATGTATGTGTCCGGAACAGCAGACTTCTTGGCTCTTGCAATGGCTGCTGCCAGTGCCTTGTTGCGGACCGGATCCAGAACCGGTTCTGATCCGGTACCTTCTTCGTGACAGGCCTCCAGGATGTGGTTCAGATGGTTGTTACACGAGATAGAGCCGGCTACCATGGAAGCAACTTTCTGTTCTTCCACAACCTTCCAATCCACAAAGTCCTCAATATCGGGATGGTCTGCATTCAGAATGACCATTTTGGCGGCCCGTCTGGTTGTTCCGCCGGACTTGATTGCCCCTGCGGCGCGATCCCCGATCTTCAGAAAACTCATCAGTCCGGAACTGACGCCTCCGCCGGACAAGGGTTCTCCCTTTGCACGGATATTGGAGAAGTTGGTGCCGGAACCGGAGCCGTATTTGAAAATCCGCGCTTCCCGTGTCCACAGGTCCATGATGCCGCCTTCGTTGACCAGCGTATCGCCGATTGACAGAATGAAACAGGCATGGGGTTGCGGATGTTCGTACGCGCCGGAAGAACGCTTCAGCTCGCCGCTTTTCGGATCAACATAATAATGTCCCTGAGATGGACCGTCCACACCGTATGCCCAGTGAAGACCGGTGTTGAACCACTGTGGAGAATTGGGAGCGGCCATCTGGCGGGCGAGCATAAAGACCATTTCGTCATAAAACGCCTGGGCATCTGATTCCGTATCAAAGTAGTCATGCTTCCAGCCCCAATATGTCCAGGTTGCCGCCAGACGATGGAATACCTCCCTCGAATCCGTTTCACCGCAGGTCTGTTCCCGGGGCGGCATTTTCTCCAGCTTTTCCGGATCCGCCTCGCTGCGGCACAACCATTCCGGAACACCTTCTTCCGGTACTTTTCTGGTGGCCGAAGGAATTCCCGCTTTCCGGAAATATTTCTGGGCCATGATGTCGGTGGCTACCTGAGACCACACTTTCGGAACCACCACCTCCTCTGCTTCGAATACAACCGTTCCGTCCGGATTGAGAAGGCGTGATGGCCGGGTGGTGAACTCCAGTCCTTCATAGGGTGTTTTCAACCGCTCAGTAAATCGCCGCTTTATCTTCATTAGCGCACTCCCTCGAATATATAGTGTGATGGAAATGTTGTAACACAATATATTGAGGTGGGCAAGCTTTTGCAATGGGTTTTTTGCCGGTCTTTTTGAGTTGAGTCGGAGGTCAGAATCCGGTACACTGGCGCGGAAACCATGATGACATCAGGGAGGTAATCATGCAACGTGTTTTTCATTCCATTTTGATTGCTTGTTTCTTAACAGTTTCTTTGTCTGCAGCGGATTCGGGACTGACCGACCGGTTGAAAACAATCCGGAACGACATGATGCAGAAACGGATGAACGTAAAATCCCAGGCGGACATGCAGAAACTGATCACGGAGTATTTGCAGAACTGCCAGACGCTGCTGGCGGAATATGATCTGGAATCTCTTGAAGGAGAGGATCTGAATACCGCAATCGGCATTCTGCTGCAATCCAACCAGTACGAAAAGGCCTGGAGCTTGCTGCAGCCGCTGCTGGAAGGGAACGAGGTTCCGGACCAGACGCTGGCGATGGGAGCGGCGGCTTCTTTTGGTCTGGATCAGACAGAAAGGGGTTTCAAGTTGCTCGATCGGATGAACCGGGAATCCCAGGAATATCCCATGATGTGCCTGAATTTTGCCGGTCAGCAGTTGCAGGGACCCGATCCCGTTTCTGCCATGCCGTTTTTTGAACGAGCGCTGGATACGACCCAATTGACGGGACAACGTCGTTACCAGGTCTTGAACATGTATGTGGATCTCGCACAGCTCGGCACGGACAGACAGAAAGCGATTCAGTTTGTTGAAGTGTCCATGCAAAGGGGATTGGTACCGAAGAACATGATCGGTGAATTGAAACGGATGCGCCGACGTCTTGAACTGCTTGGTCAGCCGGCGCCGGAACCCCGGAATGTCCAGATGTGGACAACGGGCAAGGAAAGCCGACTCGAGGATCTGGTTGGGAAGCCGGTTATGTTACTGCTGTTTGAACCGGGTGACAAGGGTTCAGAGCGTTTGCTGGAGTTGGTGAAACAGACACAGAAGCAGATAAAGCCGGATTCCATGGAGTTCGTCGGATTTGCCCGACCATCCAGTTTAAGCGGCCTTCCCGGGAAAGGCGAGACAGATGAACAGAAGGGAAGAGCTCTGCAGAAGTTGCTGTCGGATCTGGATAAACTCAGTCTTCCGTTTCCTGTGGGTCTGACCGATTCGCGCTGGACCTGGGACAAGTATGCGGTATCGGGAATGTCTGAGGCTATTTTGATCGATAAGGACGGGCTGGTGCGGAATATCATTAAACCCGACACCATCCCGCCGGTTCTGGCAACAATCCTGAAACCGTATCTGCCTGAATAAGTATAAGGTGCAATAATTCGGGCCGGCATTGACAACATGGGGCAGTGCCGGCCCGTTGTTTTTTTAGCTGAAAGACAGAGAATCGTTCTTCACTGTTACGGTAATCTCAGTTTGTTCCGGATATCGGCCTTCCAGCATCATACGGGAAAGCGGATTCATCAGTTCCCGTTGAATGACCCGTTTGAGCGGTCGAGCCCCGAATCTGGGATCATGGCCGCGGTCAATCAGATACTGAATGCTCTCCGGTGACATGTTCAACGTCAGGTCCTGCTCAGCCAGACGATTACGCAGGTGGTCCAGTTGAATGCCGATAATTTCCGCAAGGGCGTCCCTGTCCAGTCTGCGGAAGATGACGGTTTCATCGATCCGGTTCAACAGCTCAGGCCGGAACGTCGCAGACAGAAGAGGTTGCAGCTGTTCCAGTGCCTGTTCCTGTTCCAGATTATCCATGGTCAGGATCACGTCACTGCCCAGGTTTGATGTCATGATGATAATGGAATTCCGGAAATTGACTGTTCGGCCTTTTCCGTCCGTCAGCCGTCCATCATCCAGGATTTGGAGAAGTACATTGTGAACGTCCGGATGGGCCTTTTCAATTTCATCCAGGAGTATGACGGAATAGGGTTGTCTTCGGACAGTTTCGGTCAGTGCGCCACCTTCTTCGTAGCCCACATATCCCGGTGGGGCACCGATCAGGCGTGCGACGGCATGCTTTTCCATATACTCCGACATGTCCACCCGAACCAGGGCCTGTTCCGAATCGAACAGGAATTCCGCCAGTGCTTTTGCCAGCTCGGTCTTACCCACTCCGGTGGGACCCATGAAAAGAAACGATCCCAGCGGTCGATGGGGATCCTGCAAGCCGGCCCGGGATCGACGAATCGTATCACTGAGTAACTGGACGGCTGCGTCCTGTCCGACAACTCGCTTTCGTAAGGCATCTTCCATGCGCAGCAGCCGGTCCCGCATACTCTCCAGCATTCTCGACAACGGAATTCCGGTCCAGCGCGAGACGATTTCAGCGATGTCATCCGCATCAATTCGTTCTTTCAGCATTTTGAACTGAGACTGGCTTTCTTCAAGACGGGTCTCCGCTTCTGCGAGCCGGGACCGAATCTGGGGCAGGTCGTTATACTGAATCCGGGCGGCAGCCTCCAGGTCCCCGTTCCGGGTGTACCGTTCGAGATCATGTTCCAGTCCCTCAATTTCCTGCTTCATGTCCCGCACGGCCAGGATCTGGTCCTTTTCGTTCTGCCAGCGGGCCAGCAGTGACCGTTCTTTTTCACGCGCCTGGGCCAGGTTTTGTTCCAGTTCATGAAGGCGCTGCTTTCCGGCCTTGTCCTTTTCTGATTTCAGTGCCTGGCGCTCGATTTCCATCTGCGTGATCTGGCGTTGCAATTGGTCAATCTCGACCGGAACACTGTCCACCTCGATTTTACGTCGGGCGCAGGCCTCATCGACCAGGTCAATTGCCTTATCCGGAAGGAAGCGGTCGGTGATATACCGGTTTGAGAGGTTGGCTGCGGTCACAATGGCGTCGTCCGATATCTTGATGCCGTGGTGCACTTCAAACTTCTCTTTCAAGCCGCGAAGAATGGCGATGGTGTCATCGAGATCGGGTTCTTTGACCAGCACCTGCTGGAATCGGCGCTCAAGGGCGGCGTCCTTTTCAATGTACTTCTGGTATTCATTCAATGTGGTGGCCCCGATGCAGCGAAGTGTTCCACGTGCCAGGGGTGGCTTCAGCATATTGGAAGCATCCATAGCCCCTTCCGAAGCGCCGGCGCCAACCAGTGTGTGAAGTTCGTCAATAAACAGAATAATGCTGCCGGCTGCCTGTTCGATTTCATGAAGGACCGCCTTGAGGCGTTCTTCGAACTCTCCACGATACTTGGCACCTGCGATAAGGCTGGCCAGGTCCAGTGCAATCAGTCGGGTGTCCCGGAGGTTTTCCGGGATGTCACCGTTCAGGATTCGCTGAGCGATTCCTTCTACAATGGCGGTCTTTCCGACGCCCGGTTCTCCGATCAGAACAGGATTGTTTTTGGTCCGTCTGGTCAGCACCTGCAATACGCGACGGATTTCCTCATCGCGTCCGATCACCGGATCCAGTTTCCCGTCCCGTGCAAGCTCGGTGTAATCAATACAGAATCGTTCGATCGCTTCGTAGGTGGATTCGGCATGCTGGTCTTCCACTTTCCGTCCGTTTCGAAGCGCGGCGACGGCTGTCTCCAGGGCACCGGGTGAAATGCCGAATTGGGAGAAATCTCCGGAATGAGCACTGGATTCCTGTACGGCGGCGAGGGTAAGATGCTCACACGCCACATAACGATCCTTCATACTTCGGGCCAGTTTGCGTGCGGACGAAAGTGTATTTCGGAATTCAGACGATGGATAGCGTTCACCACCGTCTACCGTCGGAAGACGGTTCAAACGTTCCCGCAGGAATCCCTGAAAAGCATCCACTTGAGCACCGGATTTTTCCAGCAACGGTCTTGCGATGCCCTGATCCTGGTCCAGCAGTGCCATCAGAAGATGAACATTGGTGATTTCGCTATGCTGTCGATCTTCGGCCAGTTGAAAGGCGGCCGCTACAGCTTCCTGCGATTTTACGGTTAAGTCGTTTAACTGCATGAAAATTTCCTCCAGAAAATCAATATTTCGGTACATAATATAGGCCATTTTTGCCAAAAGTCAACCAGGAGACTAATAAAATATGAGTATGGAGAACTAAGATACGGGCAAAGTTGCTGATTTGTCTAATCAGAGGTCCGTGTATAATGGACAGTGGAAAGTTTGAGGGAGGTGACCGTAAATGGCCGATGTGACCCGGGCTGAAAGATGTTGTGGAGTGTGCGGTGAGCCGATCGCCGTTCATGAACATACGCTGTTCCTGGGGGGATTCGCGAACCTGGTCCGCATCCACACACAAAAAGGCGAAATTCTGGTTCATCATGGTTGCGCGGAGAACTTCTCAACACGGAACGAGTTGGTCCGATTCTTAACGGATGGAGAAGAGGACCTTTCATACCTGGAATGACGAAGGATGCAATCCGTTATCTATGCTATACTTCGATGGGGAAGAAAGGCGAGCTGTCGCGGGTTTCGATCCGAGGAAAGTCCGAACTCCACAGGGCAGTATGCCGGGTAACGCCCGGGCGTCGCGAGGCGACGGAAAGTGCCACAGAAAATATACCGCCGGTATCCTGTATGCCGGTAAGGGTGAAATGGCGAGGTAAGAGCTCACCGCCTGCGCAGCAATGAGCAGGGCACGGTAAACCCCATACGGAGCAAGGCCAAATAGGGAAGCGTTTGAGGGCTGCCCGTCCGATGCTTCCGGGTAGGCCGCTGGAGTCCGACGGCAACGTCGGTCCTAGATGAATGGCAGTTCAAGACAGAATTCGGCTTACAGCCTTTCTTCTCCCTTTGATTTCGTGTATCCTCACCATCAGTGGTAACCGTTATGATGAATATGATTTGCAGAAAGACAATCAAATGGATGATGACACTTCCCGCAATGTTCCTGTGCGTGCTCACGGTTCATTCCGGGGATGTCCGGGATCTTCAGGCAGAGCGTCTGCAGCAGTCTCTATCCCAGTTTGCTGTTGGTGTCATGTACAGTTCGCGGGGGGAATGTGACAAGGCGATTCCATTGTTTCAACAGGCGTTGAATCTGAACCGGTCCGCGGAGATTTACCGCGAATTGGCCGAGTGTTATTACTACCAGGGCAGCATGGAATCGGCAATCAACATGCTGGAGGAATCCATTCGCTATTTCCCGGATGATGCCGAGAATCATGTCGTTCTGGGCAATCTCTATTATGATGTGTATCGGGGGGGAATGCCTTCGGAGCAGATCGCACACAATGCGTTGGCCCATCTGGAGAAAGCGTGGTCGATGGCCGGAGATGCCGAATCGGGAGCGCGTGCTGTGGAGATGGCGGCGGCGGTTAAGGATTATGCCCGGGCAGTGAACATTTATGAGAGTCTCTCCCTGGATTTAAGAAAACATCCGCAACTGCTTGCCTATATGATTCCGATCTATGCAGAACTGGGTCAGTTCAGTCATGTTCGAAAGGCCATGAAATTGTTGGTGAATGCAGGGGTGGAGAATCCACAGTTTCTGGAACGGGTGGCCAATCTGGCGTTGAGCCACTCCTTCTACCGGGAAGCACTGGCATTGATGGAGCAGCGTATCCAGTTGGATCCGGACACGTTCACGGACTGGGACCGACTTATGTTTGTGGCACTTGCGGCGGAAGATTGCTCAGCCGTGGAACGGATCTATTCCCGGCAGTATCAGGATAATCCCACACCCCTGGCACTTTACTCAATGGCCAGTTGTGCGGGGAATGCCCATGACTACGAACGTGCTGCCGAGCTTTTCAGAAAGGCGCTTGATGCGGGTACACAGAGCTGGAAGCCGGATCTGCAGGCGGACGTGCTTCAGGACAATCTGAAAATCCTCGTAGCTGGAGGCAGGGAAAAGGAAGCACTCGCATTGCTGAACGCCCGAATGACCCCCGAAATTCAGGACCGGCGACTGAAGATGGATCAGATTTATCTGAACGTACTGAACGGTAACGTGAAGGAAGCTGTCAGACTCGCTCAGCAACTGGCCCGGGAAGATAAAGATAAACCCTTCCCGCTATTGGCGCAGCTGGAGAATCGTCCGGAATTTGTAAGCAACTATTACCGGGGTATGATGCTGTATAGCCTGGATGACAACGAACGTGCCCTTGCGTACCTGGAGAAAGCCTATCAGTTGGACCACGACCATCTCGATGTAGTGGTTGCTTTGGCGTTCATTTATGACCGGAACGGTCGTTTTGATGACGTGATTTCCGTCTATGAGGGCGCGCTCAAAGACCATCCCGACGACGCACTGATACTCAACAATCTGGCGTACAGTCTGTTCCTGTATGATCGGGATATAAGCAGGGGGTTGGAATTGTCCCGCAAATCTGTTTCCCTGGAGCCGGAAAATCCGACCTACAGGGACACACTGGGATATGGTCTGCTTAAGAAGGGATTGCTTGAAGAAGCGCTTGAACATCTTCAGTTTGCGTATCAGAAAATGCCCGAGAACGGAGAAGTCTGCGAACATCTGGGCGATGTCTATTTCAAGCGGGGCGATTTTAACCGGGCCCGTGAACTCTGGCAGGAGGCGTTGGAAAACGGAGGCGTGGATCAAGATGCTGTTGAGCAGAAGATTCGCTTCCTGGATCGCTAGTCTGTCACTGATTGCTGCCTGTTTCTCTTTTTCCTGCAATCGGATACCCGAAACCATGGCTCTGTCGGATACCGGGGATGTTGTCGCAACCCTGTTCAAGGTGGACGGGGTAGTATCCGATGAACACGTTCGGGGATTGCGGGCATACCTGTTGGTCAATAACCGCCATGAATTCGTTCTGACCCTGATGACCGCCATGAATACGCAATTGGCGGCCATTTACTATGATGGCAAGAGCGGTATATTGGTGGACTATCGGAACCGGATCGTTTACCGGGATCTACATCCTCCGTTTGATTTCCAGGGCGTTTTGAGCTTCAAGGTTGATTTGCGGGAGCTGACTACGTTTTACAGGAAAGCGTTTCTGAAGGGTATTCCGGCGAAAAGACGATACGATTGGGGAGTTGCCTATCTGAACAATCGGGGTGATCTGGTGGGCGTTCTGGAAGACGGTTCCCGCCTGCTCCTGTCTCCGGTGAATCCCCCCGCACGCAAGCAAATGGAATTGCCGACTGTGCATATTCCGGAAGGATACAGGGTGCTGGATGAGATATCACATTCGGGCCTACGCCAAAATTAACCTTATTCTCAAAGTCGGGCCCCTGCGGCCGGACGGCTATCATGCCCTCGGAACGGTTTACCAGACGGTGAACCTGTGGGACGACCTGACGCTCACATTTGGAACAGGATCCGACATCCGGGTTGCACCGTTGGTCGAGCCGCTTCCGGAAGGTGCGGACAACCTGGCCGAACTGGCTGCAAGAAAGTACCTGCAGGCGACGGGCTGGAAAACCGGCCTGGATATCCAGATTGACAAGCAGATCCCTGTGGGCGGCGGGATGGGCGGCGGCAGTTCCGATGCGGCTGCTGTGCTGATGGTGTTGAATCGGGTTTGTCCTGTACCGTTGCGTGTCTCCGGCTTGCTGAAGCTGGCCTGTGAACTGGGATCGGATGTGCCCTGCTTTCTGGTCGGCGGTACGGTGATGGGGCAGGGTCGTGGGGAAGTTGTGCATCCCTTGAAAGATGCTGCGCCATTCTCTCTGCTTGCGGTTATGCCCGGCGTCCGGTTTTCGACTGCTGAAATGTTCCGTCAGTTGGACCGGTCGGGTACCCTTACGGATTTCGCGCTCGGGAATGTGGAATCCGTCATTGCCGACCCGACGTCCTCGCTGGAAAATGACTTTGACCGGGTTGTATCATCTGTTTCTCCGGAGGTTCATGCTGTGATGGAGGGTATTCGAAACCTTGGATACACCACCGTCCTTTCCGGATCCGGTTCGACATTTCTGATTGCCGGTGCAAAAGTGGAGAATGTGGTGAAGCGGGTACCGGAAGGCTGGCAGATTCATCTGATCCAGTCAAAACCCAGACACATGGTGTCGCATGTCCCGATTGAATGAACTGATTGAACGGGTTCATGACCGTGTTGAGAAAGAAGTTCTCTTTCAACATGGAGGACGATACATACTCGCGCTCAGTGGCGGGGCAGATTCCACGTTGCTGCTGCATGTGATGGACCATCTCAGCCGGGAATACGGATTTTCACTGATTGTCGCCTCGCTGGATCACGGATTGCGCCCGGAAGCCGGGAAAGACCAGGAACTTGTCCGA
>DAINNF010000044.1:0-18707 GCA_036736005.1 Acidobacteriota bacterium | reverse complement strand
GTGCAGCGGTCCGCGTTCCGCCGGCCGCCACCAGGGCGCTTATGGCCCGGCCGGCGGTTGCGTGTTACATATTCCAGTCCGGGATACGACCCGGAGTCCAGGGTGCGCTCAAGTCATTCAGACGGTTTTCCAGTCCGGGAAGTTTACTTTCCTTGATGGTTCGCAATTCATCCAGAACAGGTGCGAAGAGCTCTCCCGCAATCCGGTATTGATCGCGCATGGTCTGTGTGGGTGCTGATGTGGATCGCCACTGTCCGTATACCAGTCTTCCCACTCTGGAAGAGATGGAAGGCGGCTGATTTTCATTGCGGCTTGAAATACTGTCGTCTCCTGACAACGCTTTGTTCAGATCATCCAGTCGCGTTTTCAGGATCCTCAGTTGTTCCATGATGTCTTCGGTCCTGGCCGGTGTCCGGTAGGCGGCCACACGGGCCAGTTCCACCCGTTCAGTCAGATCACTTACCAGTCTTCCGGCTCCCCTCACGGCCCGGTACAGATCTGAAACGTCCTTCTGGAATTGAACCAGTTCTGCACGATCCTCAGCCGGAAGCGTGGTGTTCCCGAGGGGGATACAGGTGAATGTTTGTTTTCCTTCAATCGGCCGGATATCTCCGTTGACAACTTGCGCCGCCTCTACGGTGTAGGTGCCGGGCATGGCCAGAATGCCACTGTCCCGATTATCCGGTCGGATGTCTCCGTTGCGGACTGGGGAAGGTGAGGCATAACGGAAGTCCCACACCAGTCGGTGAAGACCGCTTGATGCGGGGGCCTTCAACCGTCGAACAACTTCACCCGCTTCATCTGAAATGGTGAACAAGAGATAGGGGGATTCCTCCAGATCTTCTGCCCGCAGTTCTTCAAAAGTAGGGTAAGGTATCGGTTTTCCGGCCTTTTCTGCTTCTTTCTCCGCTTTCTGGCGTTCCTGTTTCTTTGTCCGGAGACTGTCTTTCAGATACCAGGTGATGACCGCTCCGACATCCGGATTATCTCCGGCGTAATGTGTATCTCCCATATTGGACTTGCCGCCTGATTGGATGAACATGAGGGATGCCGGCATGGGAAAGAAATGAAATGGAGCTCCCAGTACCTCGGGTGAAAGATCCCGCAGCGGCGTATAGTCGTCCAGAACATAAAAGCTCCTGCCGAAAGTTGCCAGTACAAGATCATTTTCTTCCCGATGGATAGCCATGTCGCGAACCTGGGTGGTTGGCAACCCGGATTTCAATTGGGTCCAGTGGCGACCGGAGTCGACGGTGAAATAGACGCCGAACTCAGTACCCGCGAACAAAAGCCCGGGCCTGACGTGATCTTCTGCGATACAGTACACGGTTCCGCGATCCGGCAGATCATCCGCGATGGATTTCCAGGTTGCGCCCCGGTCGTGACTGACAAAAAGGAGAGGGCGCAGATCGTTGATCTTCCGGCCGTCGAATGCCAGATAGACTGTATCCGGATCGTGCAGTGAAGCCAGCAGATAATCAACATAAATCTGTTCAGGCAATCCACCGATCTTCTCCCTGGCCGTCCAATTCTGTCCACCGTCCTCACTGATCTGTATCAATCCATCATCGGTACCGACATAGAGAAGACCTTCTACCAGGGGCGACTCATCCAGGGCGACAATGTTGCCGTAGAGGGATGTGGATGCATTCTTGGAAACGGCATCGACGCTCTGGATTTTCCCCATAACGGGAAGCTTGTTCCGGTCGATCTGCCGGGTAAGGTCCGGACTGACAACGTCCCAGGAATCCCCTCTGTCGTCGCTCCTGAACAGTTTGTTGGCTGCAAAGTACAGTCGTGTGGGACTGTGAGGACTGATAATCAACGGTGCATTCCAGTTCCACCGGTACGCCTCACCTTTCGGAGGTTGCGGCTGGATATGGATGGCTTCTCCACTCTTTCGATCATATCGGACCAGCGAGCCGTATTGAGCCTGGGCATATACGATATTCGGATTTTCGGGATCCACCTGGCTCTCAAATCCGTCTCCGCCATTCGTCACAAACCACTCTTCATTGTATATGCCTTCGCGTGTGGTTGTCCGGGAAGGCCCGCCCATGCTGTTGTTATCCTGGGTCCCTCCGTAGATGTAGTAGAAGGGTTTCGTATGGTCGAGAGACACGCGATAGAACTGGGTGATGGGGATGTTTTCCATGAAATCCCAGTGCCGGCCCCCGTCATATGTTTCGTACAGACCGCCGTCACATCCGATGAGCAGATGCCGGGTATCATCGGGATCAACCCACATGGCGTGATCGTCCACGTGCCGATGACTGTTCCCGATCGCATTCCACGATCTGCCTCCGTCATGACTGACCCGGCCGATTGTATCCATGGAGTACAGGGTATCGACATCTTTCGGGTCGCAATAGATGCGATTGTAGTATTGCGGGCTGGTGCTCATGTAACCGGAACGTTTGCTCCATGATTCTCCACGGTCGGTTGACCGGAACACGCCGCCATGATCCCCTTGAGCTTCAACAATGGCAAACACGTTGTCCGGGTTGACGGGTGAAATGGCGAGTCCGATGCGGCCCAGATCCCCACCGGGGAGTCCGGAAGTTACCTTGCGCCAGTTGTTACCGGCATCTTCAGATTTGTAAATAGCACCTTCCGGTCCACCATTGATGAGCGTGTATACATGTCTTCTTCGCTGATAGGCAGCCGCATACAGCACATCGGGGTTTCGGGGGTCTATGACAATATCCGTAATCCCGGTATTTTCACTGACATTCAGGATCTTATTCCAGGTTTTCCCACCATCTGTTGTTTTGTAAAGACCGCGGTCGCCACCGGGGCCCCAGAGCGGTCCCTGGGCTGCGACGTACGTGTCGGAGTTTCTCGGATCGATTGCGATGCGCCCGATGTGTTCGGATGCCTTCAGTCCCATGTTTTTCCAAGTTTTTCCACCGTCCACCGACTTATAGACACCGTCTCCATATCCGATGGCCCGCTGGCTGTTATACTCACCGGTTCCCACCCAGACCACGTTGGTATTGTTCGGGTCGATTTCCACATCTGCGATGGACCAGGACCCATAGCGGTCAAATACCGGGTGCCAGGTGATACCTGCGTTTTCTGTTTTCCATACATTCCCGGCAGCAACACCGATGTAATATTCACTGTGGTCGTTGGGATTAACGGCGATATCGGCGATTCGTCCGGAAGCGAAAGCAGGGCCGACGCTCCTGAATTTCAGACCACTTACCGTTGAGGACGTGATCAATCGGTCCGGTTTTACGGCTGCTTTCTTGTCCTTTGACCGGGCAAAAGCAGTTTGCGGCAGTACCAGCAGGCATGCCAGCAGGATGGCGGAAACAACTCGCATGGAAACCTCCTTCAGACTATTCAAGACAGACCAATGCATCCGATTCCAGGCTTCATGAGGGATCGAGATACAAACAGTTTATTACGGAAACGTAAACACACAACCATCAATTTGATGTACGTCAACGGGGGCGGGATTGTTGCGGATGAATCATAGACGGTGATGGTGTACCATGTATGGGACTGGAAGTGTGGACTGGAGAAAGGAGTCTTGATGTTGAAGAGAGTGGAGCAATTGAGGACGGAACTCAAAAAGCAGGAACTTTCTGCATATCTGATCCCGAGCGAAGATCCCCACCAGAGTGAGTATCCCCCGGCCTGCTGGTTACGCCGCAGCGCGATCAGCGGTTTTACCGGGTCGGCAGGTGAAGCAGTCATCACGGAAGAGGACGCAGCACTGTGGACCGATTCCCGTTATTTTCTGCAGGCCGCTTCCCAGTTGGAAGGATCCGGTTTCAACCTGATGAAAATGGGGTTACCCGGAACACCGTCCATTCGGGAATGGCTCCGTGACAATCTGAAACAGGGAGATCGGGTTGGCGTGGATCCACGTGTCATGACGCATCTCCGGTTCATCTCTCTGGCAAACTACTTGAACCGCTTTGGAATTCAGTTGGTTGAGGTCCAGGAGAACCTCGTTGACCGGGTATGGGATAACCAGCCCGTCCTCCCTACAGGTTCGGCGGTCGAACATCCGCTTCAGTGGGCGGGTAGATCCGTACGGAAAAAGCTGACCGATGTGCGTCAGCAGCTGGACGGTGCGGGAGCGGATGCCCATGTGCTTTCAGCACTGGACAGCATTGCCTGGCTTTTCAACATTCGGGGATCCGACGTGGAATTCAATCCGGTTGTGGTCTCGTACGCCCTGGTCGAACAGGATCGGGCTGTTCTGTATGTCAATCCGGACAAGATAGGTGCGGAACTGGGGGCGCGGTTGAAAGAGGATGGCGTGACGATTGCTTCCTACGAACAATTCGGGGAAGAACTCCAGAGTCTGACACATATAAGTCGAATTCTGCTGGACCGTACAACCGTCAGCCAATGGATTGTATCTTTGTTGCCGGACAATGTAGAACGGATCATGGGAGACAGTCCCGTTACGTTGATGAAGGCGTGCAAAAATGAATCAGAACTGGAAGGAATGCGCCAGGCGCACAGACGGGACGGCGCTGCAATGGTACGTTTTCTTCGCTGGTTGGAAAAGGCGGTGCCAGAGGGCGGTGTTACTGAAATTTCCGCATCGGACAAACTCGCATCCTTCAGGGAAGAACTGGACCGGTATGTAGGTCCCAGTTTTGCACCCATTTCCGGATACCGGGAGCACGGAGCGATTATCCACTACAGTGCCACGTCAACAACTGATGTGGAACTCAAGCCGGAAGGTCTTTATCTGATCGATTCCGGAGGACAGTATCTGGACGGAACCACGGATATTACCCGTACGGTGACGCTGGGCAAGCCCCATTACCGGGAACAGGAAATGTTTACCCGGGTTTTGAAAGGGCACATCATGCTGTCCATGACCCGTTTTCCGGAAGGCACCCCCGGTCGCCAACTGGATACGGTTTCCCGGCTCCCGCTGTGGGAGATCGGTCAGACATTCATGCACGGTACGGGTCACGGCGTGGGCGCCTATCTTAATGTGCATGAGGGACCGCAGGCGATCTCCTATTATCGCTGTACCGGCGTACCGCTGATGACCGGAATGGTTGTCTCCAATGAGCCGGGCTATTACGAGGCCGGCGAATTCGGGATTCGCGTTGAAAATCTCGTATATGTGATACCGGATGCCGATACGGAGGAGAGTGAGTTGCCATTCCTGCGGTTCGAGAATCTGACTTTGTGCCCGATTGACAGGCGTCTTGTTCTGGAAGATATGTTGAGCCAGACCGAGCGGGCATACTTGAACAGTTATCATGCCCGGGTATTTGAGGAACTGAGTCCGTTGCTGGACGGGGAAGACAAGAAATGGCTCCATTTTGCAACGGCGCCGATATAAACCACGGATTTCAGATGTTGAAGTGCCGGACATCGTGCGAAACAAATGGAGGAAAACAATGAAGCGGAAACTGATGGGATGGATGATATTAACGCTGCTGGTTACAATGGCCTGCGCTGACGGTACGGGAGGCGACAAACCGAAAAACACGGGCAACGAAATGGCCGGTAAGGTTCTGCAGGCCATGCAGGCGTCTCAATATGTGGTGATGGAAATTGAAGGGAAGAATGGCAGCTTCTGGGCGGCAACCCGTTACCAGGAAGTGAAGCCCGGAGACCAGGTGGAGTTGCTCAGCCCCATCCTGATGAAAGACTTTACAGTCAAATCACTGGATCGGACCTTCCCGGATATCTATTTTGCACAGGGAATTGTTCTGAACGGGAAGCATCCGGCTGAGACAGCCGCACAGTCGCAAGGGGATCAGATGAGTGAGACGGACAATCCGCATGCGGGGATGAGCAGTCCGCATGGAGGGATGAGCATGTCCGGAGCACAGACAACGACGCTTGACGGCTCCGATGTGAAGGTTCTTTCAGGAGGGGTAACACTCGGGGCCATCCTTGAAAATCCGGCAAAATTCAAAGGCACACGGGTCCGGGTCCGTGCCCGGATCGTGAAATATCTTGCCGGCATCATGAACAAGAACTGGATCCATCTGAAGGACAGTACAACCGGTGAGGCTGATGTAGTCGGAACCACGGACGAGAGTTTCAAGACGGGAGATACCGTAGTTCTGGAAGCGACCGTAACCACAGACAGGGATTTCGGATTCGGGTACCGGTACGATGTCCTGCTGGAGCAGGTGAATCGGATCAATCCTTGAGTATTGCGTCATCGATCCCGCTAACGTGGGATCAGGCACAGCGTCTGTTCAGTCGAGAGCTGAACCATGGCAATTATGCCGATCTATTTCTGCAGTACAGTGTGACAACCTCGGTGCGTCTGGAAGATGGAATCATCCGGTCGGCATCCAGAAGCGTTTCCCTTGGAACAGGGGTCCGCGTCGTTCAGGGTGACAGTGTCGGTTATGCATACTGTGAGAGTTTCGAGCCGTCTGATATTTCGGACAGCCTGAAGCATGCGGCGGCAATTGCCGGTTCAGGAAAACCTGTAATTGCAAAAACATCATCAGTGGTGGAAGTCGGGGCCTTTTATCCCCAGCAGCAACCATTGAGTGCCGTTTCCGATGAAAGAAGGGGGAAGGTGGTTCGTGATGTGCTCAATGGCTGTAAGAGTCGCGAAGCGTCCGTTGATGAAGTACAGGTATCATTGATAGACACCGTGGATCAGATCAGCATGTTCAATTCGCTGGGAGAAATGGCAACAGATCAACGACCCATGATTACATTATCAGTGACCGCCAAGGTAACAGCTGATGGGCGGGTGTGGTTCGGGCGTGGTGGGATCGGCGCGAGAAGTGGATTTGAGTTATTCGATGTCTGCTCACCGGCTGAAGTTGGACAGGAGGCGGTTCGTCAGGGTGAGGTGATGGTCCGTGCCGGAGCAGCACCTGCGGGTCGTATGCCGGTTGTGCTGGGAGCGGGTGATTCCGGTGTCCTGATTCATGAATCGGTAGGTCATCCGTTGGAAGCGGACTTTGTCCGGAAAGGATCATCTGCATATACCGGTCGGTTGGGAGAGCAGGTGGCTTCCTCTCTGTGTTCCGTAATTGATGACGGGACAATTGCAGGAGACCGCGGATCTCTGGGAGTGGATGATGAGCTTGTGCCAACCCAACGGACAGTATTGATTGAAGAAGGTGTGTTGACCCGTTTTATGCAGGACCGGATTTCCGCCACGCAACTGGGTGTTCCACTGACCGGAAACGGAAGACGGGAGTCTTTCCGGTACCCGCCTATGCCGAGAATGCGATGTACCCTTCTGGATTCGGGTACGGCGGATCCTTCTGACATTGTTTCAAGTGTAAAGGATGGTATTTATTGTGTCAGTTTTGCCGGAGGACAGGTAAACATCGCTTCTGGAGATTTTGTGTTTGTGCCCCAGGAAGCCTATCGGATCGAAAATGGAGCTTTGGGTGAACCGGTCCGGAATCTGACTTTGATCGGGAACGGGCCGGATGTTCTCACTCGACTGGATATGTTGGGAAACGACTTTAAGCGGAGCACCGGTACATGGATGTGCGGAAAAGGACAGATGGTGCCGGTCGGTATTGGTATGCCGACGGCCAGGATTTCTGAAATGACGGTGGGAGGAGCTGGCGATGCTTGATCTTCAGGAGTTGAAGGTGTTGGCAGAGTCACTGGTTGAAGAAGCCGTCGGATTTGATTATGTCCGAGTCTTTGTGACGGCGATGTCCAGCCGGGAAGCGACGGTAAGGGAGAGGCGGCCGGAAGAGAGTTCGCGGTCAGACAGCTGCAGCATTACATTGGTGGGCAGCCGGGACAATCGGACGGTGACCGTATCGGGCTCGGACACCACCATGAAAGGTCGTCAGGCGCTGTTGAATTCGCTGTCCGATCTCATCAGGATTGCGGACCCGGACCCGCATCATGTGATTCCCAGGGTGGAATGGATCGGTGCCGCAAAAGCCGATCTGGATGTGATGGATCCGGGTGTCCTGCGAGAAGACTCCAATCAGATGATGGAAACCGCAATGAAACTGGAGGGGCAGGCACTGAAAGTGGACAAGCGTTTGTTCTCAATGGGGGCTTCGGTCTCGCGCACCCATTTGAGAGGGGCCTTTGCCTGTTCCCACGGGTTTTCCAGTGCACAGGAATCCAGTGGTTTTTCCCATGGGGTGGCATTGGCCGTGGAAGATCTTGCTGCAGAAGGGCCCAACACGGGCAGAAGGCAACGGAGCGGATGGTCAACGGCCGCTGTGCTGGAGCGATTGCTGGAAGACGCCGGTGCGGTTGCGCAACGTGCGGCAGAGCGTACACTGGCTCGACTGGGTGCGCAGAAACCACGCACCGGTAAATATCCTGTTGTGCTGGATCCATCCATGTCGGGCTGGTTTTTCCGCCAGGTGTCCCGTGCCTTGAGCGGAGGGCAGTTATACAGGAATCAAAGCTTTCTGGTCGATACGCGTGGCAAGCAGGTAGGGTCTCAGCTCCTGAGCATAAGAGAGGAACCGTTACTTACTCACGGTCTGGGGTCCAGACTATTTGATTCGGACGGGGTTCGGGCAAGATCCTTCAATGTGATTCAGAAGGGGACGGTGGAAAATTATCTGCTGGGTGTTTACGCCGCACACAGGCTGGGAATGGAACCGAACGGGTGTGCCGGCGGCAGCGCCAATCTGGTGGTCACGCCGGGAAAGGGTGAGGTAAAGGATCTTTGTGAATCTTTGAAAGACGGTATTCTGGTGACCGGCCTGATGGGGCAGGGGGCGGATATTCGTACCGGCGATTTTTCCATGGGTGCGGAGGGCTTCCGGATTCGGAACGGTCAAGTGGCGGAACCCTTGTCCGAATTTACCATAGCCAGCACATTTTCAGACATGTTGATGAGTATTGAAGCAATTGGAGATGACGCCAGACAGGATACAACTGTCCGTGCTCCTTCCATTCGTTTTTCCAGCCTGGGAATTGCCGGTTCCTGAAGACGAAGATTTGCCATGAGAAACCCTTTTCGGATTCGCGATACAATTATTGATCCGCCTCTCGTACTGGCACCCATGGCCGGCTTGACCCATCTGGCTTTACGCCGTGTTATCAGGGGATATGGTCGTCCGGGGCTCTTTTTTACCGAAATGCTCAGTGCCGCCAGTATTCCAGGAGAAGATCCCGAAAACTCTGTATTCCTGAGAAGGGACCCGGAAGAGGAACCCATTGCGTATCAGATTTTTGCCGGCAGTGCCGTAGAGGCGGAGGCGGCTGTGGTTCAGTTGCACAATATGGGGGTCAAGTGGATTGATCTCAATATGGCCTGTCCGGCACCCGAGATTGCAAAAAAACGCAAAGCGGGTGCCTTTCTCCTGTCCGATCTGGAAAAGGCTTCCGGTATGCTGGATCGGATCCGGTCCCGGTTTCCCGGAATTCTGACAGCAAAAATCCGGCTGGGTTGGAAGCCGGATCAGCATTGGCTGACGGAGTTGGGTGCTATGTTGCAGCAGCGCGTGGATGGAATCATCCTTCACCCGAGAATTGTATCGGAGAAACTGAAGCGCAGGGCACGTTGGGAATATATCGGGTACCTGAAAGATGCCGTTGACATTCCCGTGATCGGCAACGGAGATGTGAAAACGGTTGATGATTGCAATCAGATGTTTCGTGAAACGGGATGCGATGCGGTGATGATTGGTCGCACGGCAATTCAAAAGCCGTGGATTTTTCACGATATAACGGTTGGCTTTGACAGAATTCCCGATCCGGAGGAGATGTTGGATGCATACCGTTCCGTCATTGCTGAGATCCGTAACTTTTTTCCGGAATCCAAAGCAATTGGACGAATCAAAGAGTACACATGGTATGCCGCCGAAAATATGACGTTCGGCCATCATTTTGCGTCCAGGATTCAACGGTTGAAAAGTCTCAGTGGACTTGACGAAACAATTGAACGCGAATTTCGAAAGAGCTGCTGATGATATGAACATCGGGTTGCATGCTGCAGCTTTCCCATACTCAACAAGAGCGAATCTCGGAGGAAGCCATGATTAATATGTTGAAAAGCGGTATGTTGATGATTTTAATGACCGCCTTGTTTCTTTGGATCGGAAGGATGATCGGCGGAGAAGCGGGTATGGTCATAGCGTTTGGCCTGGCAATGACCATGAATCTCTTTTCCTACTGGTATTCGGATCGACTTGTACTGGCCACGTATCAGGCAAAACCGGTAACAGAACAGGAAGCGCCGGAACTGGTTCAGACGGTTCGGGAACTGTCGGCAGCAGCGAATATACCCATGCCGAAGGTTTATGTCATTCCCCAGGCAGCCCCAAACGCATTTGCAACGGGACGAAACCCGGAACATGCTGCGGTGGCGGTAACACAGGGGATCCTTCGTGTCCTGGACAAGCAGGAACTGCGCGCGGTTCTGGCACATGAAATCGGCCACGTGGTTCATCGGGATATCCTGATCGGTACCATTGTGGCCACGTTTGCCGGTGCGATCATGTTGCTGGCGACACTGGCCCGCTGGGGTGCCGTTTTCGGTGGATTTCGCAGTGATGACGATAACGGCGGTCTAATCGGTCTGCTGGTGGCATCCATTGTGGCCCCGCTTGCAGCCTTGCTCATTCAAATGGGAATTTCCCGTTCAAGGGAGTATCTGGCAGATGAGAAAGGCGCGAGACTTTGTCGGGATCCGTTGGCGCTCGCCCGCGCGTTACGAAAACTGGAGTCTGTCTCCCGTTCGGTACCGATTCGGGCGGCAAATCCGCAGACTGCGCACATGTTTACGGTGAATCCATTGAAAGGGCGCTCACTGGCATCACTGTTCAGTACGCATCCCAGTACCGACAACCGGGTCGATCGGCTGGAAAAACTGGCACGGGAAGGGTTTTGATCAACTAACCTGCTGTGTTTCCCGTCGGTCTTTTCTGATATACTGAACCCATTAAACTATTGCGTGAGAGGTGCATTATGTCTACACCCGTACTGGTAGGAGCTGTTCGCACACCGATCGGCCGTTTTCTCGGATCACTGGCTGGCTTTCGTGCCCCGGAGCTGGGCGCACTGGTTATTGAGGAGCTGGTTCGCAGAACCGGCATCAACCCGGAGGAAGTGGATGAGGTGCTGATGGGCAACGTGGTCCAGGCGGGGCTCGGGCAGAATCCAGCCCGGCAATCAGCCCTGTTTGCGAAGCTTCCCCCAAAAATACCCTGTATGACGGTGAACAAGGTATGCGGTTCCGGTTTGAAGACCGTTATGCTGGCTGCCCAGGCGATCCGGGTCGGTGACGCAAAGCTGATCATTGCGGGGGGCATGGAGTCCATGTCCAACTGTCCATATCTGCTGCCCAAAGCGAGAACCGGGTATCGCCTGGGACACGGAGAACTGGTCGATTCCATGGTACACGACGGGCTGTGGGACATTTACAACGATTTTCACATGGGAATTACAGGGGAAAACGTTGCAGAAAAATACCAGATCGGCCGGGAGGAGCAGGACGCCTATGCGGTTCAATCCCAGCAGAAAGCCGTTGATGCCATGCAAAGCGGCAGGTTCAAAGCGGAAATTATGCCGGTCAATATTCCCCAGCGGAAGGGAGACCCGATTGTCCTGGACCAGGATGAAGGTCCCCGTTCGGACGTAACGTTGGAAAAGCTGGCGAAGCTTCGGCCCGCATTCAAGAAGGACGGGACGGTTACCCCGGGGAATGCATCCACCATCAACGATGGCGCCGCCGTCGTGGCGGTTGCGGAAGAATCCTATGCGAAGTCAGCCGGATTGCCCATTCTGGGGCGGATCGTTGCCTATACGGCTTCCGGTCTGGAGCCCGAATGGGTCATGCTGACGCCGATCCCGGCTGTGAAGCAGGTCCTGGAACTGAGTCAGTGGACCATGAGTGACGTGGATCTGTTTGAAATCAATGAAGCGTTTTCCGTCCAGATGGTTGCGGTTCAGCGGGAACTGGGACTGGATGAAACCAAACTGAACGTAAATGGTGGAGCGGTAGCGCTGGGACATCCTATCGGTGCTTCCGGTACCCGTCTTCTGGTCACCCTGCTCCATGCGATGGATCAGCGCGATGCCGGGAAGGGCGTGGTTTCCCTCTGTCTGGGTGGTGGAAACGGCGTGGCAATGTCAATTGAAAGGAATGCATAAAACATGAGAAAAGTGGCTGTGTCCACTGCGGTTATCCTGATTTTTGCAATGATGGTGGCCGCAACTTCGGTGGAGGAACAACGTCTTCGGCAGCTGGTGAGTTTGTCCGGATTTCTCAAGGCACGTGCGGTTGGTGAATTCAGCTATAAGGACTTCGTGGAAGGCGCCATTGACGGGATGCTGCAGACGCTGGATCCCCATTCCACCTTCATGAATGAAGAAGCCTACCAGCGCATGCAGGAGGATCAGAAGGGGCGGTTCTATGGAATCGGAATGATCATTTCAAGGCGCAACAACAAGATTACCGTCGTGTCACCCATGGCCAATACGCCTGCCGGCAGAATCGGTCTCAGGGCCGGAGATATCATTTACGAGATAGACGGAGAGTCCACCGAGGATTTCAGCGTCACGGATGCTGTCAATCGATTGCGCGGTGAAAAGGACACAGAGGTGGAAATTGCGATCAAACGGCCCGGCGTAAAGGATCTGCTTCGGTTTACCGTCAAGCGGGAGGAAATCCCCGAGCGCAGCGTGGAGTATGCATTCATGATGGAGGACGGAACCGGCTACATCCTGCTCAAGAATTTCGGTGAACGCACCGCGCCGGATATGGACGAGGCCCTGGCCGAATTGAAGAAAGAGGGGATGAAACGCCTGGTACTGGATCTTCGAAACAACCCGGGCGGTCTGTTGAATGCCGCAGTCTATGTGTCGGATCTGTTTCTTCCGGTGGGAGATGATATCGTTTCGATTAAAGGACGTACCGAAAGGGAACAGCAGAAGTTCATTGCGGAAGAAGAAAATGGCTACGAGGACCTCCCGCTTGTTGTCTTAATCAATCGGGGAAGCGCTTCCGGCTCGGAAATCGTTGCCGGCGCCGTGCAGGATAATGACCGCGGACTTGTTGTGGGTCAGACGTCCTGGGGCAAGGGACTGGTACAAAGCGTTTTCATGGTAGACAAGAATGAGGCGCTGGCGTTGACCACGGCCAAGTACTACACGCCGTCGGGTCGTTGCATTCAGCGGGATTATTCACGGTCGTTTGCCGACTATTTCAATCCCCGTCTGCAGGAAGAGCGTGACAATGAAGCGGAGCATCCCGTATTTCATACGGTGACCGGTCGTCCTGTCACAGGCGGTGGCGGTATCGCTCCGGATGTTGAAGTGGAAATGGGCACATTGAGTGAATTTCTCGTGAATCTGAGGTTTCGCACATCGGCCTTCTTCCGTTTTGCAGTGGCCTATGCAAAGGATCATCCCACAGTGAGTCGGGAGTTCCGTGCGGATAATCGTGTAATTTCAGCATTCAAGGACTTTCTGAAGCAGGAGAACATCGAGTATACGGACAAGGAATTCAAGCAGAACCTGTCCTATATCCGTACCACTCTGGAGCAGGAGATTCTATCCAATCATTTTGGTCTTGAAGCCGGAACCAAACGGTTTTTGTCTATCGATGAACAATATCAGGAAGCGGTCCGTTCCTTCGGGGAAGCTGAAAAACTGCATTCGCGCTCGAAGGTGAAAAAGACCGAAAAGGGTGAAAACGCAGCATAACAGAACTGGAGCGTGCGTATGAATCTGGACTTGAACCAGGAACAGGAGATGTTACAGAAGACGGCCCGGGACTTCGCAGAGGCGGAAATCCGGCCGAACATGATGGAATGGGATGAAGCACAGATTTTTCCCAAAGACCTGTTTCATCAGATGGGGGAACTGGGATTTCTGGGTGTTGTCGTACCGGAGGAATACGGCGGTGCCGGTCTGGGTTATGTCGAATATGCACTGATTGTAGAAGAAATTTCCCGGGTGGACGGGAGTATCGGACTGGGAGTGGCTGCTCACAATTCGCTCTGTACGGGTCATATCCAGATGTTTGCGAATGAAGACCAGAAGCAGAAGTACCTGGTTCCGCTGGCAACGGGCAAAGCAATCGGAGCATGGGGGTTGACCGAGTCCGGGTCCGGTTCGGATGCGGCATCGCTTCGGACAAAGGCAGTAAGAGAGGGAAACCGCTATATCCTGAATGGTTCCAAAACGTTTATTACGCACGGTACCTACGGTGATATTTATGTTGTGATGGCACGAACCGATCCCGATGCCGGCAGCCACGGTATATCAGCCTTTATTCTCGAGTCCGGTTTCCCGGGTTTCCGTCCGGGTAAGAAAGAGAATAAACTGGGCAGTCGTGCCAGTGACACATCCGAATTGATTTTTGAAGATGCCGAAGTGCCCGCGGAAAATCTTCTTGGCGAAGAAGGACAGGGCTTCCGCAATGCATTGAGTATACTGGACGGCGGCCGCATTTCCATTGCGGCGTACTGCCTGGGGATGGCCCAGGGAGCACTGGACGCTGCAGTCAGCTATGCGAAGGAACGGGAGGCATTCGGAAAATCAATTTCCCAATTCCAGGGTATTCAGTTCAAGCTGGCGGATATGGCCACTCAGGTGGAGGCCTCCCGCCTGCTCGTTTATCAGGCTGCATCCAAAAAGGACCATGGACAGAATGTAAACAAGCTGTCCGCCATGGCGAAGCTGTACGCTTCGGAAACCGCTGTTCGCGTGGCAAATGAGGCGGTTCAGATTTTCGGTGGTTATGGTTACATCAAGGAATACCCGGCGGAAAAGTTCTATCGGGATTCAAAACTGGGTACCATCGGAGAGGGGACATCTGAGATTCAGCGACTGGTGATTGCCAGAAAGCTACTCAAAGACTAGTTTGCAGGATGCAAGGAGCAGAAAACGGGTGTATGAAGAGCTGGCCAAATCTGTACTGGACGGGCAGGAACGGGGTATCGCGCGGGCGATTACGCTGGTTGAAAGCGAAGATCCGGAAACCGGTTCGCTGATTGCCGAATTGTTTCCGCACACCGGTTCGGCACTGGTGGCGGGTATAACCGGTCCGCCGGGTGCCGGAAAGTCCACGCTGACGGATCGGTTGGTCTCCGGACTGGTTGAGAAAGGTCAGCGGGTCGGTGTCGTAGCGATTGATCCCACCAGTCCGTTTACCGGTGGTGCCATTCTCGGTGACCGTATTCGTATGCGGCATATTGCTGATCTACCGGGCGTTTTCGTTCGGTCTATGGCGACCCGTGGTGCACTGGGCGGACTGAATCAGGCCTGTATCGATGTTATTGACATACTTGATGCGTCCGGTATGGATGTGATTCTGATTGAGACCGTGGGTGTGGGTCAGGATGAAGTGGATATTATCCGGGTCAGTGACCTGAATCTGGTGGTGCTGCTTCCGGGAATGGGTGATGAAATCCAGGCCATGAAAGCGGGTCTGATGGAAATTGCAGACGTATTTGTCATAAACAAAGCGGACCATGCGGGTGTCGGCAAGCTGAAGAGTCAGCTGGAGTATCTGAACATGTTATCCGGCAAGGACATACCGATTATTGAGACGATTGCGGTTTCCGGAGGTGGTGTCGGGCTGCTTGTGGAGACGGTTCATGCTGCACAACAGGATGTCGGAAGAACAGAGCGGATGAATCGCCACCGGCAGGAGCGTGCCGAGTTCCGTATTCAACGGATTATTCAACATCAGCTTCTTTCCCGTGCCATTGATGCTTCAGGAGAAGAGAGGTATCATGCAATGCTGAAGAAAGTTGCTGATCGGTCTCTGGATCCTTACAGTTGCGCTGAAACGTTGATCACCTATCTGATGTCTGATTATGGAGAAAACGTGTGAAACATGTTGTAGGGATGACAGGCGGAATTGCTTCCGGTAAGACAACCGTTTCGGACATGTTTCGAAGACTGGGTGCAGAGATTGTAGATGCCGATATTCTGGCCCGACAAGTGGTGCAACCCGGTTCTCCCGTCCTGAATCAGATTCGGGAGCGGTTTGGAAACGATGTGATCTGTACGGATGGAACCTTGAACCGTCCTCTCCTGCGTGAGCGCATGATCCAATCACCGGAACTCCGCCAGGAGCTTAATACCATTACCCATCCCGAGATCATCCGCCTGGAGCAGGCAGAGATTGAAGCGTCAACGCGGGAGTTGATTCTTGTGGATGCACCATTGCTGATTGAATCCGGCAGCTACGAACGTTTCAGGGAAATCATTCTGGTTTATGTGACGCCCGAAATCCAGATGAAACGGTTGATGAAGCGGGACGATCTTACACGTGAACAAGCCAGTTCTTTCCTCAGTACGCAAATGGAGCTGGAAGAAAAGAAGCGATTTGCCACCTACTTGATTGATAACTCGGGAACCCTGGAAGAAACAGCCAGTCAGGTCGTTCGTTTGTATGAAGTTCTTTCAACCTAGCGCATACGTTGTTTATTCTTTCGAGTATTTTCTGGGATTGTGTGAAAAGGGGCCTCGGGCGACCTTTGACTGCAAGAAATTTCAGAAAATACGCAATGCTCTTTTGAAACAGGGGATTTTGCGGAAAAAACACATTCTTGAAGCATATCCGGTGGCCTGGGAGGACCTGAAGCTGGTGCATGATCCGTCCTACCTGGAATCGCTTCGAAATCCGGAAACACTGGCCAGACTGTTATTTCTGGATTATGTCAGTCCTTTCGACACGGACATTCTGGAGTTTTTCATGTGGGTGACCGGAGGAACCATCAAGACATTGAATACCGCTTTTGAAACCGGCATACCTGCATTCAACCTGGGAGGCGGTTTTCATCATGCCAAACCTGCCAAAGGTGAAGGGTTCTGCCCCGTTAACGATGTGGCCGTTGCGGTCAGGGTATTCCAGCAAAATCATGATTCCAGGCGATTGTTAATCGTGGATCTGGATTACCATCAGGGGAATGGTACCGCATTGATCTTTGAACAGGATGCCAGTGTATTTACCTATTCCATCCACCGGGATACCTGGGACAGGATAAATGGAGAAACCAATCTGGACGTGGAGTTGCCGGACGGCACAGGGGACGATGCCTATCTTGAAAAGCTGATGGAAACGCTGCCCCCCGTCTTGAATGATTTTCAGCCGGACCTCGTCATGTACATTGCGGGTGCTGATCCGTTTGTACGGGATACTCTGGGCACATTTGAATTGACGGAAAGGGGTATTCTGGATCGGGACCGGTTCGTGTGGGAACAGTGTAAGGACAGACAATTGCCACTGGCCGTTGTGGCCGGAGGGGGTTACGGACCGGAATCCTGGAAACTGTACTTCAACTACATCCGTTGGGCGGTTAAGGGGATTGCTGATGTTTAAGATTCCATTGAAGTTCAGGTGGATATACAAGCACCTTTCAACCTCTGAACTATCCAGCGACTGTTCATTCGATCTGTGCCTGTCGGACCTGTTTGGTGAGCAGCAGCGGCGCTTCATGGATTACTATTCGGAACAGGGGCTGCGTCTTGCATTGAAACGCTATGGACTTGTGGCCAAGCTGAGGGAACTTGGATATGAACAGGTGGACCTGAAGTATGGGGTGAGGGATGATGGATCACACTTCATCGTGGTGTTTGAACCGCCGCTGCGGGAAGAAAACAAGATCGGTGAATTTATTGCCCGCAAAACCAGATTTGAGGGAATTTATCCGTGTATGAAGGTGGAATGGCTGTGCTTGCAGAATCCCCGGAAGACGTTTACAGATGAGAAACCCCGGCTCCCGGGCCAACGCTATCCCGGACTTGGATTGGGTAGGGATGTGCTGTCCATGATCATTTTGATGGCGATCCGATTGAAACATGATGCACTCGTCAACGTGGCGGATCATTTCCACAATGCCTATATTTATGCCAACAGTTTCTATTTCTATCGTCCGGAGGATGCCGGACGTCTGCAGGCTCTGGCAGAATTCATGTCGAGTTCGGGGTTGACACTTGCACAGATGGCCTGGGCACTGGAACAGGACAGGATCTTACAGGTTGGCGTTGAGAAACCATTCCACTGGGAAGCATCTCCGCAGATTCTGCCTTTGCGCAGCGCTCTGGAGGCCCGATATCAGGATGCATCATATATGGAAGCGGTCAAAGAGGCGGCACAACAGTACCGGTTTATTCTGAAAGGGTCTTCGGGTGACATTGTAATGGCATGAAACTTGTTACCGAATAAGTGAAACGGTAACAGGAGGAACAGTATGAAGGACATTGCAAAGCTAGCGTTTCTGGTTATGCTGCTGACACAATGGGCGTGCCGGCACACCGTTGTCAGTACGGGTGTATATGGTGGTCATGTCTCGACAGGTGTTTCTGTCCACGCCGACGGCGATGCCGGGACGCTGGCAGCACTGGGTCTGCTGGGTGCCATGGTGGGTGGAGCGATTTATGAAGATGTTCATGCGTACCGCGCACAGGGGCTTTCCGCCATCGATGTGAACATCGTTCCCAAGACAGCTGAGATTTCATTGAACGGTGTGGTCATGGGAACCGCAGATGACTTCGATGGCTTCCCCAACTTTTTGATTGTAGAACCCGGCACGCATACGGTTTATGCACGAGCTCCGGGCTTCAAATCCTATCAGGTAACGGTTCATCTGGCTCCCGGAGAACAGGTAAATCTGAATAAACGGATGGAGGCCGGCCAGGACGAAACGATCAGCAACAGAGTGAAGCACGAAGAACGTGAAGTTCAACTCTCAAAAGATGTGGCGGTGGACGTGCGTCCTGTTTTGATCAAATTGACCTGTTCGAATCCGGAAGCCAGCGTTTACGTGGATGGTGTGTTTGTTGGCACC
>DAINNF010000043.1:0-19377 GCA_036736005.1 Acidobacteriota bacterium | reverse complement strand
CAGAATCGGAAGCAGGTCTTTCATGTTGCTGATCTTCTTTTCGTGAATCAGGATAACCGGGTTTTCGAAAGCCACTTCCATCCGTTCCGCGTCAGTGATGAAATAGGGGGAGAGATAACCGCGGTCAAACTGCATGCCTTCGACGACGTCCAGGTTGGTTTCGAAGCCCTTGGCTTCTTCCACGGTGATCACACCGTCTTTGCCCACCTTGTCCATCGCGTCTGCAATGATCTGTCCGATTTCCATGTCGTTGTTTGCGGAAATAGCGCCGACCTTTGCAATGTCGTCACCGCCCACCGGGGTGGACAGAGCCATGAGACCTTCAACGACGGATTTGACGGCGGCGTCGATTCCGCGCTTCAGATCCATCGGATTGGCACCGGCAACGATGGCCTTGATGCCTTCCCGGTAAATAGTCCGGGCCAGAACGGTCGCGGTGGTGGTGCCGTCACCGGCAACGTCGGAAGTCTTGGAAGCGACTTCCTTTACCAGCTGAGCGCCCAGATTTTCTTCGGGCTCCTTCAGTTCGATTTCCTTTGCAACCGTCACACCGTCCTTGGTGCTCAGGGGGGATCCGAATTTCTTCTCAATCAGAACATTCCGGCCGCGGGGGCCCAGGGTTGCCTGTACGGCATCCGCCAGCTGATCCACGCCTTTGAGGATGTTCTGGCGTGCCTTGTCGCTGAATGTAATCTTTTTCGCCATGGATACTTCCTCCTTCTACTCTCGGGTTGTTTACTTCTTCACGATGGCGAGGATTTCTTCTTCACGGAGAATCAGGTGTTCCTCGTCGTTGATTTTCACTTCCGTACCGGAATATTTTCCGATCAGGACCACATCGCCTTTCTTAACCGTCATCTCATGATCTTTGTCTTTTCCGGGACCGACAGCGATGACTTCCGCTTCCATCGGTTTTTCCTTAGCGGAGTCGGGGATAATAATGCCGCCACGGACTTCTTCCTTGGCTTCCAGCCGTTTGACCAGCACGCGGTCATACAAAGGGGTAATGTTCATCGGTGCCTCCTTATTCAAGAATTAGCAGTCTCATAGTCCGAGTGCTAATATAGAAATCACGAGCTGTTTTGTCAAGATGAAGATAGGGGAAACGGGAGCAGAAGGGAGATGTGTAAGCGGCCAGAACCGTTATAATGATTTAAAAATTAAAATATCTTAGATAAGCGCGAAATATTTAGAAATAGCACAAAAAATAAAAAATATAAATAGTTGAGTAAATAAAATATGCGCAAAAGTCACTCAAGTATGGGGACGGTCTCTTCATGGTTGGGGACTCGGGTCATGTTCAGAGGGGGAATTGGAAAGGGAGAAGCCGGGGGATTACTCCCCCAGCATGCCGTCTTTCAAATCGTCATCAGCCGGTTTCTTGCCCAGCCAGATTGCGAACAATGCCTGCTTAAATGGAAGGCCCGGAACGACGCCGACCAGTTTTCCGTTGAAAGAAACCCGTGTGCCTTCTTCCGGTAGGTACACAATGTCGTAAATATCTCCTTCTTTGGCTTCCACGGTAAACAGGCTGTTGAACTGATCGATTTCAGCCTGGATGGATGATGTATCACCCTTCAAGGCGGCGTCAAAACCTTCATCCCATGCATCGATCAGTTTCTGTGCGGATACACCGTCATAGATGAAATGCATACGAACTGCCATGGGTTCATCCGCCTGGATGATGTTGATGGAATTCGAGGTGGGTTCTTTCAGGTAGAGTCCACCTGCATACACCTTGATCCATAGTTTCTTCCGCAGCCCGGCTCCATTGAGCATCAACTGCTGTTCGCCCACAGTCATCGTGTCCGGCATGTTTACGCCGCCGATTTCAGTGGCGCTTGCGGGTATGGCCAGTACAACGATGAGTCCCAGACTCAACATCAATCTACGCATAAAACGCTCCTTTTCAGACCTGGTTTTCCGTCATCGTAAACGGGGTTATGTTCGCAGTTTAGCACAAACCCGGTGTCTGGTAGAAATGAAAACGGCCCGTTCTCAATGGAACGGGCCGACGACGTTGAGATATCTGTGTGCTCATCAGGGTTGGACGTTCATTTCCTTCAACAGGGAGTCCATATGGCTGAACTGGTCCAGAATGAAGAGCACATATCGGATGTCCACTCCGATGGAGCGGCTGTAGAGTGGGCTCCACGCGTAATCGTTGATGGTGGCTTCGAACGCGCGATCAAAGTTCACTCCCACCAGTTGACCTTTGGCATCCATGACCGGACTCCCGGAATTTCCTCCCGTCGTGTCGGTGTCATAGAGGAGAGCGACGGGAACATCATGCAGTGATTCAACTGCGTAATTCCCGAAAGTCTTTTCCCTGTATAGTTGGACGAGCCGATCCGGTGCATGGAACGGGTCTTGTCCGGTATTCTTTTCCATTACGCCGGTCAGGGTTGTAATGGGCTCATACCATACCGCGTCGCGTGGTGAATATCCGTTTACGTGGCCGTACGTCATCCGGAAGGTGGAATTGGCGTCCGGAATGAACGCGGTGCCCTTGAACAACTGTTTGACTGAAATCAGGCGGGCCTGAAGTTCATCCAGTCGTCCTTTCCGTTGCTGCCGGATCTCCCGCTCCTCCAGCATTTCCGGATAGAGATCCAGTGCCAGCTCTACCAGCGGGTCATCTGTTTCAGCGAGTTGTTCAGGGGTCTTTGTCAAGAGATCCCGGATGGTCTGGGGATGATCGATCTGCGTTCCCTGGAAGAGATTATCCACATATGCCCGGATGGCAGCATCTCCGGGATTGTCTCCCAGCAAGGTCCGGATCGTCTCCACCTGCTGTTCTTTCGGTAACGCTGCGTTTCGTTTGAGCATTTCGATCAGAATGGTCTTATCTACGGATTCCGTCAATGCCGCAGCCATCAGTTCGAGGCGTTTCTTTGTCTGTTCAAAGTTCCGGTCCATGTAGGCCGGTTCCCGTTCCAGATCCGGTTTTGCACGTTCGTAAACGGCATCTACGATTGTGGTGGCAATCCGCAGCGGCATCGGACTTCCCGTCAGATAGCGTAGTGTCAGGTCATGAGGCGCGGTTGCCCGGGTTTCGTCATAGAGTTTTCCGATATCCCGCAATACGTTCCCGTATTCTTCCTTTCTTTCCGGATCGGCCTGAATGAACCGTTGAAGTTCCAGTTCTTCGGCTTTTTTGCTTTGCACCAGTCCGACACGTTCAATTCCCTTCATCTGTCCCCGATACCGTTTCATGGTATTGGCCAGGCCCTTGATGCGTGCGGCGAGTTTGATGGCATCTTCGCGGTCCACAGCACTGCGTTTCTCCATCAGGTCGATCTGCCAGTCATACCAGTCCGCCACATACGGCATATATACATCCTGCTGATAAGAAATAAAATGGGCTGTCCGATGACGATAGGTGCGTCCTGGATAGCCGAGAAGGAACACGAAGTCCCCGTTGTTGACGCCTGCAGCATTTACTTTCAGAAACTGTCTGGGGTGGTAGGGGACATTGTCCGGTGCATAGTCTGCAGATTCTCCTTCCGGTCCGGTGTACACGCGCATAAAGGAGAAATCGCCGGTATGTCTTGGCCAGATCCAGTTATCTGTTTCTCCTCCATATTCCCCGATGGATCGGGGAGGTGCATATACCAGGCGGACATCTTTCAGGTAGGTGTAAAAAAACAGCCAGTACGTCTTGCCGAGGAACATCTCAGAAACCTCGGCCCGTATGCCGGGGTTTGATGCTTCCGCCTGCTTTTCGATCTCCTTGATGCGCCGTTCGATGGCACGGGAACGTTCGGCAGGAGGCATTTGCTCATTGATAGCGGAAAGTACCTGATCCGATACGTCTTCGTACCTTTCCGTTATCCGGACGGTGTAGCCTTTTGCGGGTATCTCTGCTGTTCGGGCAGACGCGGCGAAACCGTCTGTTACATAGTCGTGCTGCACATTACTGGCTGCTTGCAGTGCCCGGAAAGCACAGTGATGGTTGGTAATGATCAGGCCGTCAGACGACACGAAAGAACCGGTGCACCCACTGATCTTGACAATGGCGTTGGCAAGTCCGTTTCCGTTGCTGTTGTAGAGATCATCCAGAGTAAGCTGGAATCCGGCGGCGTTGAGGTCCATCCCTTTCAGTTCACTGACCGGAAGCATCCCTTCTTCCGTAAAAACAGGCAGGGCCAGTACGATCCACAGCAGTGCAAGTGTACGTTTCAGCATGGGTTGTCTCTCCTGAACGTGGTTTTATCTTCGGAGTCCATTATAACATGGTGACCTTCAGGAGATGGGTGGAGCTCGGTTTCAGATCAGTGGAACAAACAGAACCCCGCAGATCGCTTCCCGGTGAAAACGGCTTCCCTCCCTGTGGATGCGAAACAGAGTCTGGTTCATGTGGGAACCGAGGGGAATCACCATAATCCCGTCTTCTTCGAGCTGGTCCAGCAGCATTTCCGGCACTTCTGCGGGAGCGGCTGTGACCATGATTCTGTCGAACGGGGCGTGATCCGGCATTCCGTTGCGGCCGTCCCCCAGAACCAGTTGAACATTGTCCAGCTGATAATGATCCAGGTTTGTTGCGGCCATCTGATGCAGTTGAGGGACCGTTTCAATCGAGATTACGGATTTGCAGAGCCGGGCGAGAATAGCTGTCTGGTAGCCGCTGCCCGAACCGATTTCCAGACAGGTCAGTTGATCGCCGGTTTCCAGCAACTGGGACATTAGCGCGACAATATAGGGTTGGGAAATGGTCTGGCCTTTGACCAGCGGAAGGGGGCCATCCCTGTATGCCAGGTGACGGGAACCGGGAGGGACGAAATCCCCCCGGTCTATTTGCTGCATGGCGTCCAGCACACGATGATCCCGGATGCCCCGTCTGACCAGCTGATGCTGGATCATCTCCTCCAGTGACGGTTCCATTACGAGTCAACCGGTTGAGAAACGGTTTGAATCGTTCCATTGACGCTCATGGGAATGGCATATCCCTGTCCCTCGACGATGAGCTTACCTTCCAGTTTGTGTTCGATGGTTGTGGTGGTTGCCCAGCCCGACTTCCTGTCTATCTTGATTGACCCCTTCTGGGTCCCGGTCAGGTCGTATCGCATACGGGCAAAGCCCATTTCCACGGGCGGTGCATCTGCCGGCGTCTGGAGGGAAGAGGCAATGCCGATGGTCACGTTTTCCGGTGTGGCTGATTCCATCGTAAAGACCGTATCCACCACCATATCCGACATCATTTTTACAGTCTGCTGGTCCGACCAGGTGTGTCCGGTCTGAATGGGTTGACCGTAAACCGGCGGCAGGATGCCGTAAGCGCCGGCGGCCGACATCCGGTCCTGTACGGAGTTTTGCAGTTGTTCCTCCAGTTTCTTTCGTACGTCACTGTCTGTGAGTTCGAGTTGATCCAGAACGCGACCCAGGAAGGCATCCCATCCCTCCATTCGAATCTGCTGACCGGTTTTCGGGTTGATGACGATCGCCAGTTTGCTTTCCAGCATGGCACCGTACGTTGTGGACAGTTGTTTCAATTGCGGGGAAGGATTGTCAATCGGCTGACTGGAGTCATAAACCTGATCCCCCATCGGGGACTGTTGCTCGAAACGGATATGTTCGAACCTCATGTCCATGACCAGTTCATCCTCGGTACGGTTTCGTACCGTATATCGAATGGTGATCGCCGATTTCTGTTGGATGCGGGTTTCTGATCCGGACACATTCTGCACAATCTGCTGTGAACTGGTCGTGGTTGAACGGAAGGTGTCTCCCGGTTGGATATTCAGTTTCAGGGTCTGTCCGGTCAGCGGAAATTGCATCAAAAGGGCAAGAGTCAGTATCAGTGTTTTCATCATCATCTCCTTTCGGAATCTGTTTGTGGACGTTTATCACGGATCACGAACGGTTACCGTCCGTTTTCGTATCGGATGCCCGCAGAGACTGGTTGATGACGCGCCTGACATCCTGCAATCGAAACGGTTTCTCCAGTCTTGCACGGAATCCATATTCCTGATATTCAGCCAGCAGGGGGTCGTGGGAGTAGCCACTGGAAACCACGGCAACAACATTGGGATCGATGCTTTTGAGTTCTTCCAGTGTTTCCTTTCCACCCATGCCGCCAGGTACGGTCACATCCAGAATGACCAGGTCAAAAGGGCTTCCGGATTCCATGCGGCGGGTATAAGCACGGAGCGCCTGCTCACCTCCGGGTACGGTTTCAACTTCATGCCCGAGGTGTTCGAGCAATTCCTGCGCAATCTCGCGAATCATCGGTTCATCATCCATGACCAGGATAGACTGAGCTTCCATATCAGGCTCTTCAGGCGGTGTCTCCGGGATGGACGGAATTTCTTTCATTGCGGGCAGTTGAATCCGGAAGGATGTCCCTTCTTCACCTGTCGAGGCCAGCTCCATGTTGCCGCCGTGCCGCCGGACAATCGAATGGGTAATGGTAAGTCCCAACCCGCTTCCACCTTCTTTTGTGGTAAAAAACGGATCAAAAATCCGTTTGCGGAACTCCACCGGTATGCCCGGCCCCTGGTCGGACACGTCGATTTCGATAACCGGTTTGGAGTTTGACCCGGCGTTTCGGGCCCGCACCGTCAGCTGTCCTTTCCCTTTCATCGCCTGTACGGCATTCAATGCGAGATTGCTCAGTGCCTGGCGCAACTGACCGGGGTCTGCATTTGCGAACCGGAGATCTGTTTCAATGTCAAACTTCGTCCGAACACCTGTTCCCCGACAGCTGAACGTAACGGTTTCTTCGATCAGACGGGAAAGGTCCACTTGTTCCATGAGCGGTTCGCCGCCCGTTGAGAACGTCAGCAACTGGTTGGTCAATCCCCGGCACACGTCGGTCGCGTTGTCCGCTTCTTCCAGCAGACGGAAACCCGGGTGATCCGGTTTCAGCATATCCTGCAGCAGGGACAGGTGACCGGATATGCCCGTCAACTGGTTGTTGAAATCGTGGGCGATGCCACCCGCCAGCAATCCCAGCGATTCCAGTCGCTGGGTCTGCTGAAGACTGGCTTCCATGCGTTTTCGTTCGGTAACGTCCCGGATAACCAGCACATGTCCAAGCGGTTTTCCGTTTCCCGAGCTGACCGGTGAGCTGCTGATCATGACCTCGGCACGGTTTCCCTTCCGGTTCAGCAGAACGGCTTCTTCCGGCAGTTTGGCGGGGTCTTCTGACTCTTCTGATTCAAATTTGAGGATTTCATGAAGAAATCGGCCTGCCGCATGACGTTCATCATATCCGGTCAATTGCTGTGCCACCGGGTTCAGCAGCGTGATCCGGTGCTCTGCGTCCGTGGCGATTACCGCCTCCGCGATACTCTTCAGTGTAATGGCCAGTCGCTCCCGTTCGGTCAGCACGCGACCTTCCAGGTTCTTGATCTCGGTAACATCCTGAATCACCCCGATGATGCGGGTGCACCGATCCCTTTCGTTTCGATGGGATTCAGCCCGGGAGTGGGTAAACCGGATGTCCCCGGTGTCATGGCGCTGAATTCGGAAAATCGCATCGAACGGTTTGTTCTCGATAATCAGTTGCCGCAGCTTGCTTTCCGTTCGCTTTCTGTCTTCATCCAGAATGGCATTCAAAACGAAATCAGCTGCGACCGGTTCTTCGGAAGGCTGAAGTCCGAATATCCGGTAAATCTCATCCGATCCGGTGAACAGCCCCGTTTCAAGGTCCAATTCCCAACTACCGACATGGGCCATCTCCTGAGACTTGACCAGCCTGGATTCGCTTTCCCGGAGATTTTGCTCAACGGATTTGCGGTGAGAGATGTCCCGCCATACGCAGAAGATGCAGTCACGCTCCTCCCAGGGGATCCGTGTCAACATGATCTCGCACCAGAACAGCTCTCCGTTGGGACGACGGTGCATCCATTCAAACTTGGTGGAACCGGTTTTCATGGTTTTTTCAAGGAGTTCCCGTGCCTTTTCCATTGAATCACGCCCATCCGGTTGAACCGGCGGAGACAGGTCCACCGGGTGGACCATGAACTGTTCCCGATCTGTTATCTTCAAGAGATCCAGCACGGCCTGGTTGCAATCGATAAACCGGTCTTCATCCAGAATGCTCATGGCGTCTGCAGACTCTTCAAACAACCGGCGGAACTTCTGCTCACTCTGAATCAGGCTGGCCTCGATATGTTGGCGTTCCTGAAGCATGGTATTGGCGTCCCGCGACAGTTGACGGAAATCGGAGATGGACAATTCCCGCTCGTCAATGGGTTTGTGCTGATGAGCGGCCTGCCGGAAAAAGTCGGTAAAAACCTGAAATTCCTGGTCAAACAGAGTACTCAGGCGACGACCGAGGAATATGCTCAATACCAGCAGAAGACCAAAAGCCAGTGCGAGCCGGATCAGTTGTGTCTGCAATATCTGGTTGCTCTGCATTTTTTTTGCGGTCAGCAGTTGCTGGACATTGTCCAGGTATACGCCCGCCCCGATCATCCAGTTCCATTCGGGGTCTCCGCGTACGAAGGATAGCTTTGGCGCCAGCTCTTTTGTATGTAGTCGCCGCCAGGTATACCGGATGAAGCCGCCCTCAGGTGCACTGGCAACCCGATGTTCTTCCCGTATCACATAAACGCCGTTGGGATCCTGAAGATCCCACATGGACGGTTTGTCCTGGACGAGCTGACCGTCGCGTGCCAGCGGCACCCCTTCAAACGTGTTTACGAACACATATCCTTCAATTCCGAAGCGGATACTGGCGATATAAGACAGAACGTCCTTTTTCAGAGATTCGATCCGGGCATCATGGTTCAGAATGCCCGCCAGCAACCAGTCCCGGGACAGAGCTGTGGAATAGACAGTGCGCAAAGGGAGTCCCTGTTCCCGGTCAGCAGGCAGTTCAATCAGCGCATATTCTTTCCCGACCATTTGTTCCCGGATCCGTTGCCGGTCCGCTTCGGTCAGCGGGATGTCAGTCCGTCCCGCGTTGTGTACCGGTTCTGCCGGCAACAAAACGGCGGTGAAGAAGGAGCCTCCCGCTGCCTGTTTCAAGACATGTTTTGTCCTTTCGGAAGAGTCCATTCCGGGGCCTGTTCGGATGATTTTCTTCAGTCCGGAAATGGTGCGGACCATCTGATTGATGGACTGGGACCGGGACCGCTCTTTCCGGTATCGGATGTAACGGAATACCCCGTCAATCTCCCGCCGAAGCAGCTCCTGTTGTTGAGCGACAAAGTCTGCCTCAAGCTGTTTCATCTCGGTAGCGGCCCGATGGAGTGTGCTGCCCGTCATGATCAGGCCGGCGGTCAGAACGGAGATTGAAATGGCAATCAGAAGATAGCGAAAAAAGATCGACTTCAACGAACGCATGCGTTTCATTTCAAATCCTTGTGAGAAGCTGAATCCAGTCTATACGATTCAGCAAATTAAGGCAACAATCACCGGATCCGGATTTTCTCCGGAGGACATACAGGAGGAAACATGGGGAACATGTCGCGAACGACGGGTGTTCAGTGGCCTGCCTGTTTCAGAATGCGGGCGGTGGATGCGTCGCCCTGTGCGCGGTCCCAGATCAGTATGGTGAGTCGGCTCATTTCATGACAGGAGTCAGAAAAGAGGATGGATGCAGCACCAAACGCCGCAGAGCGGTCATCGAACCGGGAGGAATGGCCGAACCGGCGAAAGTCCTGATCGATGAGTGGGCGCAGTCGGAGAGATTTCTGTTTCAATGACTGGACAACGGAGCAGGGATCAGTCTTCGTGACGGATTCCAATGGCAGTGGATGGTAGGCAAAAACCAGCTTGTGCAATTTGGACTGAACGTATTGGCGATAATCCAGCGCTTCTGCATTCTGTTCCGTGCTGAAAGGGTCAGTCAGGGCAGCTGTCAATCCCATGAGCCGTCCCAGTTTTCGAGCCACTGTATCGAAATCAGGTTCTCCTGAGAGTTCGCGCTCCAGTTGTTCAATCAGGCGACAAGCGTCGTTGATGTGATCGGACGTGGTCCCTGCGACCGGTTCCATTGCAGCGTCGCGATAGGCGGCCCTGTGCTTGTTAAGGGCCAGTCTGAGGTCGGAGGGGAAGGCCTGAAAAGCGTGAATTGCCATGTAACCGCGAGTGGTCGATGTCCATGCCGTGGAACAGTTGGCCCAAGGGCTGACCATGAACAGGAGAGTAACCCAGAGGATTTGTATGGTTCGGTGCATCTGACCTCCTCGAAATAGACCGATGATCATGCTATCGGAAATCACCGTGTCCGGCAAACTTAAATTTCAATCTCCAGTCCATCATATGCGGCGTAAACATGATCGGGCAGAAACTCTTCCAGTTCCCGGTGACATATTTCATGGGAAAAATGGGTAAGCCAGGTTTGCCCGGCCTGGATATCGCCTGCAAGATCCAGTGCCTGTTCCACCGTCAGATGAGATGCGGAAGGCGAGTGACGGAGTGCCCCGAGAACCAGGATCTCCGTTCCCCGCATCTTGTCCCTTTCTGTTGGGTCAATATGATTGAAGTCTGTGATGTAGGTCAGCGCTCCGAAGCGGAATCCGGTGACCGGCATGTCCCCGTGGGTGGCATGGATACAGGTGATTTCGGTGTCAAACAGTGTCTGCTCCCCGGCCAGTTGGTGGAGTCTGAATACCGGTTTCACCATCCGCTCGTCCCGGGGGCCTTCAAACGCATACCAGAACAGGCGGCGGATATTTTTCAATGTGTAGTCAGCGGCGTACAAATGGATGGGACGGTTTTCGCGAAGTGAAAAAATGCGGGTGTCATCCAGTCCGAATACGTGATCGGCATGGGGGTGCGTAACAAAAACACCATCGATGGTGGACAAACCATATTGAAGTGCCTGTTGACGCAGGTCGGAAGATGCGTCAATCAGAATGGTATGGCCGTTCAGTTCCAGTCTGGCTCCACACCGAAGCCGCGTGTCCCGTGGATCGTCGGACTTACAAACCCGGCAATGACAGTTGATCAGGGGAACCCCCATGGATGTGCCGGTTCCGAGAAATGTCAGTTTCATGATGGGTGGCCCTGTTTCCAGTTCGCAAGCAGTTCCAGCGCCTGTTCCCGTGTGAGCGTTGGATCAGCAATCTGGTTCTCACGGATGCGGTCCAGAATGCGACCCACCTGTTCACCGGGTTCGAGATCCATCACAGACATCACCTCTTCACCGGAGAGCAGTTTCGGGAGGTCCATCAGGTAATCCCCTTCCGCTTCCACCAGCTCAACAAATTCTCGTACAAGTGCAGCGATCCGTTCGATACTGCCCGCAGCCATCGGTCCTCTGGCGGCCAGTTTATCTGCGAGGGCCAGCAGACCCAGCAGGACGCTGTCGGTATCCATGATGCGGATCAGCCGGCGAAGGGAACGCGTTGTATATCCGTTCAGCATGAAGTTGAGGAAACGCATGTGATGGCGGATAAGACGGGCCGTCCGTTCCACGATTCGACGGGAAACCCCTAGGGGCTCAATGTCAGCCGTAAACTCGTTTTCCGACACATGCTGATGTCGGCGGAATGTGGGAACCCCATCTGTATCCACTGCAGCAGTGGGAGCTTTCCCGACATCGTGGAACAGTGCAGCCAGTCGCAGGACAATCCGGTCTTCGCGGTTCAGTTCAAGATCCGGGCATCCGATCATGGAAGTCAGCCCGGGGAGATGAAAGGTGTGCTTGACCACCTCCAGTGTATGAGGAAAAACATCCAGGTGATGGTAGTCGTTCTGTCCGACGCCCTTTGTGCCTGCCAGAGAGGGGAACAATGTGGTGAAAATCGGGTCTGCCATGGATTCCACGACTTCCCATGAAGCGTCGTTGGACAGGATCCGGAACAGTTCTTCCTGAACGCGCTCTCCTGCGGGGTCATGGATGTGTGACGCCGCGTGGGCTGCCGCCTTTTCGGTATCCGGATCGATAGAGAAATTCAATTCCACCATGAACCGGTAGAGACGAAGTATGCGAACCGGATCTGCTGCAAATACACCTGGCCCTGTGGCCCGAAGTAAACCGGCATTCAGGTCCGGTCTTCCCTTTGCCGGGTCCAGGATACAGCCGGTTTCAAGATCCATGGCCATGGCGTTGACGGTGAAATCCCGGCGCATGAGATCTTCAGTCAGTCGATCTTCCGGGATTATCGTGAAATCAAGCGTGGTATGCCGGGACACCAGGCGGCATGTGTCGGGAAATCCGGCGGGATAAACCATGTGTGCCTGCAACTGTTCGGCGAGCCGATCCAGTTTCTGCCGGATGGGGGCCCTGTCGGTGCCGATGACGAGGAAATCCAGATCTTCCGGTTCCCGTTCCATGAGAATGTCGCGAACCGCCCCTCCAACCAGGAGCAGGCGGTCCGTAACAGGGTCAAGTGCTTGTCGGATCCGGACAATTTCCGGTCCGTCAGTCATGTGCAAGCGTCAATCCCTCCTCCAGGGCTTCAATCAGGGTGTTGGATCCTTCCAGCCCCACAGACATGCGGACCAGTTCATCGGTAATTCCCATCCGCTGACGTTCTTCCACCGGCACGCCGCTGTGGGTCATGGAAGCGGGATGCTGAATGTAACTGATGACACAACCCAGGCTGACGGCCAGCTCCATGGGGGTATCATGCCGGGCAAAATAGTTCATCAGTTTCACACCGGCATCGTAGCCACCTTCCAGCTCAAACGAGATCATGCCGCCACCCATTCGCATCTGGCGCCGGGCCAGATCATGCTGAGGATGACTGTCCAGAAACGGGTAGATTGTCCGTTTGATCCGGGGATGACCGTCCAGATAGCCGGCCACTTCTTCTGCGCTGATACATTGCTGTTTGACGCGCACAGCCAGGTCCTGAACGTTCTGGCCGTTGAGCCAGGAGTCGAACGGGGAGGGTGTGGCCCCGAGGTCTTTGTAGAAAATGAATGCATCGTTCAGCATATATTCCCAGGGACCCAGAAGGATACCCGCCACTGAAGTGGAGTGGCCGTTGATATACTTGGTCATACTGTGAAGTACGATGTCCGCTCCCAGGCGGAAGGGCTGCTGCAGGTAAGGGGAGCAGAACGTATTGTCTACGATCAACGGGATTTCATGCTTTTCGGTCAATCTGGAAAGGCCTTCAATATCATTCAGTTTCAGTGTGGGGTTTTCCGGCGTTTCCACATAAACGGCCCGTACAGTCGGATCTTCTTCCAGTTTGGCCGCCACGGCGTTCAGATCGGAAGTATCCAGAAAATGAGCGGTTACCCCGTACTTGTGTAAGTGGCGCAGCAGGGAGTCCGTGCATCCGTATACCGTACCCACAATCAGAGAATCGCCGCTTTTCAGAAGGGACAGGAGACAGGTACTGATGGCACCCATGCCGGAAGCGGTGACCATCACTCCGATGGTCGGCTGTTTTTCATCCGCAGCCAGGGCGGCATCGATGATGTGCTGACATTCCAGCTGAAACATCACTTTTTCCAGGTATTCCGTCGTCGGGTTTCCCAGTCGGGTATAAATCCGTGCAAATGGTTTCTCACCGGATGGCGATTGCCCCAGAAAACGGCTGGCACCATCCTGAACGTTGCGAAAGCTGAATGTGCTCTGCTGATGAATCGGGGGCAAACCCGTTCCGACAGCTTTGGCATTGAAGCGGTCTTCGTCCATAAACGGTTCGTCTGTGCTTGCGTACCGTTTTTTCCGTTCCATCCAATTGTCCCACCATGCGAATTTGGTCATATTCCACTCCTCGGTTGTATCCACATCTCGGTTGCCGTCCTGTTGAATAAACAGCCCGGTCACCGCGGTTCATATCCACAATTCCATTGTTGAACGAAAAAAAAAGTCTGTCAACTGCTGGTGAAAAACGGGACAAAGAACCCTGTCGGGATGTATCCGGAAGAAAATAAAAAGGACAGGGCAATATAGGTTATCCGGGTGTAAAGGTGTTGACGGGCGAGGGGTACTCTGGTATAACTTCTCTTGCCTTTGGAAAATGAGCGGGTGTAACTCAGTGGCTAGAGTGCAACCTTGCCAAGGTTGAAGTCGAGGGTTCAAATCCCTTCACCCGCTCCATTTTTTCCTCTTTTTTTTTGCCCCGGATCCTGAGGCGACGTGGCCAAGTGGTAAGGCAGAGGCCTGCAAAGCCTTTATTCGCCGGTTCGAATCCGGCCGTCGCCTCCATTTATTTTTCCCCAGACAGAACAATACGGGACACGAGTAAGGACCCAGCATAGTTCTGCATCCACCTGCTTATTTTTTCCTTCATAAAAAAAGCACCGGTGAAAACCGGTGCCGGTTGAGCCGCCATGGGATCCGATCATACGAACTCGGGGGCGGGTTCCTTTGCGCTTCGAATCAATATGATTCCCAGCATGACGTGGAAAACCATAATGGCCAGATGTCCCAGATCGCTGAGGATAATACTCAGGAAGAGAACGCAGGCAACCATATAGGTGTACGCAAGGGGTTTCAACATGCCGTTGAGATTGTCGGGAAGCTCCATCAACCGGACGGCGAACACGATGCCGACAATGGACAGCGGAATGCCGGTGATGAACAGCAGCACCAGAAGCGGAATCATGCCCGCGGGAAATATCAACCGGAACAGGATGCGTTCGACGGCGATGAGAATGCTGCCGATAATGACAATCATCACCAGCGTATCCACGCGGTGGAAACCGTACTTCTCGTTGAGCAGTTCCTTGAATTTATAGAATGCGTACAGTCCGAAGACAACCACCACACACAACAATATGATGCCAAGCGTTGCCATAACGGGTTTTGATTGACGACTGAGCATCTGGATGACGGTAAGCACCATCAGCGGTACGCCCAGTACGGCACTGATTATTGATAACCATCCCGCCAGCTTGTAACTTTTCCCCTGTTTTTCAGTGAGTTGTTCCATTGTGTGACCTCCCCCATTGTGAAGCGTGCCGAACTCGTTTTCAGACGAAGTCGGGTTCGAAGGCCAGGATATCTCCCGGTTGACAGTCCAGTTCACGACAGATTGCCGCAAGTGTACTGAACCGGATGCCCTTGACCTTGCCTGTTTTCAGTAGTGACAGGTTGGTGACGGATATGCCGATCCGATCCGACAGTTCCGTCAGGCTCATTTTCCGTTTTGCCAGCATGACGTCCAGGTTTACAATAATGTTCATGCTTCAAATATGGACCTGGATGCAATGTTTGTCAATAAAAATTTTATGTAAAACATAAAAAAAATATTGAAAGACATAAAATACAGTCAAGCGGATCCGGCGTTCGGATCAGCAGGGACCTGCGGTTGCAGGGGGCGGCGGATAATCGTACAATGATACGGCGTAAAAACAAGCCAACCCAAACCCAGGAGGGTGCGATGAAGATTCAGAAGATCGGTGTGTGCGGTGCCGGAACCATGGGAAACGGCATTGCCCACGTGTTTGCCGCCAGCGGTTATGATGTGGTGATGTGTGACGTGCAGGATGCTTTTGTGGAGCGTGGACTGAAGACCATTGACAAGAACCTGCAGCGCGGTGTGGACAAAGGCCGCATGTCCGCCGAAGAAAAGCAGGCCGTGTTGGATCGAATCTCGGGAACTGCCAACCGGTCAGACTTGAAGGACTGCGACTTCGTGGTCGAGGCGATTACCGAAAATTTTGATATCAAGAAAGCGCTTCTCCAGGAACTGGATGGCATGCTGGCGCCGGAAGTGATTATTGCCAGCAACACATCCTCCATCTCCGTTACCAAACTGGCCGCTCTGACCGGGCGTCCGGATAAAGTGATTGGTATGCATTTCATGAATCCGGTACCGGTGATGAAGCTGGTGGAAATCATCCGGGGTGCCCAGAGTTCTGATGAAACGATGGGAATCGTGAAGGATCTGACCGAAAAACTGGGAAAAACCGGTGTGGAGGTCAACGATTTTCCTGGTTTCGTCTCCAACAGAATCCTGATGCCCATGATCAACGAGGCGATCTTTGCTCTGATGGAAGGTGTCGGAACACCGGAATCCATCGATACCGTGATGAAACTGGGGATGAATCATCCCATGGGACCATTGACGCTGGCTGATTTCATCGGGTTGGACGTCTGTCTGTTCATTATGGAGGTCCTGTACGACGGTTTCAAGGATCCCAAGTATCGTCCCTGTCCGCTGCTGGTGAAAATGGTGGATGCCGGTTACCTGGGACGCAAGTCCGGCAAGGGTTTTTACGATTACGGCAACTGAGTGAACAGCCGGAGACAAGTCCGGCCGCCATGGAGTGAAAGATGTACTGCTACACCTGCGGGTTTTTCAATCCGGAAGATACACCGGTATGCATGAACTGCGGAGCACGGTTGATTACCAACGCGAATCCCCGGTTCGGTACCATGGAGGAATTCGACAAGGACAACATCCTGGCGCAGGTGTTTTCCAAATTTGAAAACAACTTTTCCAGCCTGTTCGAGGAGATTCAGGACCTGAAGCAGCGGATGAGTACGCTGGAGCAGGATACTGTCGTCCTGCGGAACGGACTGGTATCACTGGTTGAGCTGTTAGCCCAGAAAGACCTGATCAAGCAGGAAAAATTCTCCCATATGTGGGAGGACCGGATCCTGTCCGACATCCAGAACCGGGAGGAACGGGACCGTTTCATCGCCCAGAAGGAAGACATTCTGATGATGTATCGCGGTCGGAACCGCAAGGGATTTGAGGGCCTGATTGAGGACGCCGAAAATCGGATCACCGGGGGGGAAATGGACGGCGGAATCCTCATGCTGGAACGGGCACTGAAGCGGGATCCGAAAAATTACCGGTTGGCTTTTTATCTGGGCCAGACATTTTACATGCGGGGTGACCTGAAGAAGTCGCTGGGTTTTTTCCGAAAAGCGCTCTCGGTCAATGCGGATGATTATGAGTGCAACCTCTACACTGGACTGGTGCTGAACGATATGGGAGAAATCGAGGAGGCGGTGCGTCATCTGAACGCTGCCATCGAGATTTCCCCGGACTTCTATCTGCCCTACTTCACGCTGGGTACCATCTTCTATTTCGACGGTAATCTGCGGCTGGCCGACTTTTTTCTGGATCAGGCGCTGGACCGGGAACGCCTGCCCGAAATTCTGTTCTTCATGGCTCTGGTGAAAAAAGACAGTGGACAGAAACGTAAGGCGGAAAAGCTCCTGCTGGAGACCATTGAAACGGACCCGGCATTTGAAGACGCCTACTACTATCTCGGCATGGTTTACCTGGAACTGGGCTGGACCAGGAAAGCCCGGGAGATGTTTGAACAGGTGTTGACCCTGAATCCGTCCAGGATGGAACTGGTCCGTCCACCCGCACTGGAAGGGGAGGGGTTGGCCTATGTCCGTCACAATGAAGAGATCATGGGGCTTCTGAAAAAATGCGACGAGTATGCCCGGCAGCGGGAACCCGAACGGGCCATCAGCTATTGCCGAAGTCTGCTGGCAGTGGAAAAGGACAATCCCCTGATCCTGGTGCATCTTGCCATGTATCTGGCGGACAGTGAGCGGCTGGAGGAGGCGGCTTTCCAGGCGGACAAGATTCTCAGCATGGATGTTCCGGAGAGCATGGCACTGGTGGCCTATTCCATCCGTCATTCAGCATTGAAATCGGCGGGTGATCTGGATGCGGCGATCCGGCTGTCCCGGGAGATTATGGAAACCTATACGTCCGACTATGCCCGTACCCTCTGTCTGGCATTTCTGGCCATGGACATGGCGGAACAGGGTAATTATCGTGAGGCCGAAGAGCATGGAAAAGACGGCCTGAAGACGTCCCCGAGAGAATTGCGACATCACGCACTGGATGCCCTGGCCTGGGTCAACTACCGGAAAGGGAACACCGAAAAGGCACGGGAATTGTTGCAGGAAAGCCTGTCCCTGTTGCCGGGCAATCCCCTTGCGCTCTACCATCTTGGAATCACACTGCTTTCCATGAGAAGACGCCGCGAGGCCGAGCAGATTCTGAGAAAGCTGATGGAGCTCAGGGATGAAGGCTCCCCGTTTCCCAAGAACCTGATTATGTCCATTCGGGAACATCTGACCTCAATGGAGCAACATGAGCACGCTGCGACAGCAGATCCTGAACCTGACGAATGATACCGGTGTGTACCTGTTCCGGAAAGGGGACGGGACCATCATCTATGTGGGCAAGGCGGTTGATCTGCGGCGGCGGGTCTCCTCGTATCTGACGGACAGTTCTCTGAAGTCGGAACGAATCCGGAATCAGGCGGAAGAGGTGGAGGTGTATATCACCGCAACGGAAGCGGAAGCCCTGATACTGGAAAACAACCTGATCAAGAAACACCGTCCCCGCTACAACATTCTGCTGAAGGACGACAAAACATACCCTTACATCGAACTGACAGTGGGGGAACCGTTTCCGGGCGTCTATTTCTCCAGGCGAACCAATAACGATACCAGCCGGTACTTCGGGCCCTATCCTTCCGCGGGGGCCGTCAGGCGTATTATCAGTCTGACAGAGAAGTTCTTCCGCCTGCGTACCTGTCGGGCGGACTTTGATCGCCGCCAACGACCGTGCCTGAAATACCAGATTCATCGATGTACGGCACCTTGTGTGGGTTATGTGGACGAGGAACTGTATCGCAGCCAGGTTAATCAGGCGGAGATGTTCCTGGACGGGCGCTACGACAAACTGGAGATCCAGGTGAAGGCCGATATGGAACGATGTGCCGAGAAACTGGAATTTGAACAGGCGGCTGAACTGCGGGACCTGTTGCGGGAAATCGGAAAATTCCGTTCCAAACGGGTGGTTCTGATGGACGAACGTGCTCCTCTGGATGCCGTCGCGGTGACGGAATCCGGTGACGAAAGCGTGTTCTGTATTCTCCATTTCAGAAACGGCCGCCTGCTGGACAAGAGTGAATACCGGTTTCCCACACAGAATGGGATCCTCCAGCAGTTTCTGGAGCAATATCTGCACCGCCTGAAAGGGCCGCTGAAATGGTTGATCCTTAACCGGGTGCCGGAAGACGTCGATCTGTTGGCTGCATACCATCAACACCGGTTTGACCGGAAACTGAACATCCGCTGTCCCAGGCGGGGCCGGTTCCTGCGGGTTATCCGAATGGCCGAGGAAAATGTCATGCAGCAGGTCAGACAGGATGAGGCCCGTATCCGCGAACTGGAATTGCTGCAGGACCGTCTGCAACTGGAACGGGTTCCCCGTGTCTGTGAATGCATGGACATTTCCCACCTGGGTGGCACCGCTATGGTGGGCTCGGTGGTGCGATTTACGGATGGAAAGGCGGACAAGGACCATTACCGGCGATTCCGGATCCGGCACGGACAGGGTAATGACGATGTGCGCAGCATCCGGGAAGTGGTGTCCCGCCGTTACGGCCGCTTGAAAACGGAAGGACGGCCCATGCCGGACCTGATTATCATCGATGGAGGCAAAGGGCAATTCCGTGCCGCAAAGGAAGAACTGCAGAAACTCGGTCTGGCCGGGAAGGCGGACCTGGTATCCCTTGCCAAACGGG
>DAINNF010000042.1:0-19393 GCA_036736005.1 Acidobacteriota bacterium | reverse complement strand
ACCTTCTTGTTGCGGATCACGGAAGGATCTTCCACCTGAATCGGGGAAGCGGCGTCCACGATCATGCATTCGGGGTTCAGGTCCCGGATATTTTCCCGGACTTCCTCAATGTTGTAATAGTCGGCCGTGTCCACCTTGTTGATCACGCAGATGTCTGCGAGACGGACATTGGCTTCACCCGGATAGTAGGCCAGCTCGTGGCCCGGACGATGGGGGTCTACAACGGTGATCATCAGGTCGGGCTTGTAGAACGGCATGTCGTTGTTACCGCCGTCCCAGACAACCACATCCGCTTCCTTTTCGGCTTCACGGAGAATGGTTTCATAGTCCACACCGGCGTACACGATGACGCCCTTGGCAATGTGCGGTTCATACTCTTCCATCTCTTCGATGGTGCAGTTGTGCTTCTTCAGATCCTCGATGGAAGCAAAACGCTGACACTTCTGGGCTTCCAGATCACCGTACGGCATCGGATGGCGAACCGCCACAACCTTCTTGCCCATGCCCTGCAATACTTCGATCACCCGACGGGTGGTCTGGCTCTTGCCGCAGCCGGTCCGGACCGCGCAAACCGCGATAATCGGTTTGGAGGATTTCAGCATGGTCCGTTGTGCACCCATCACCTTGAAATCGGCGCCGGCGGCGTTGCAGATTGCGCTCTTGCTCATGACGTATTCGTACGGAACATCGCTGTAGGAGAACACCACTTCGTCCACGTTCAGTGTCTCGATCAGGTCAACCAGCTCTTCTTCCGCATGAATGGGGATCCCTTCGGGATACAGCTTGCCGGCCAGAGCTGCCGGATAAACGCGTCCTTCGATATCGGGAATCTGGGTCGCGGTGAACGCCACCACTTCATACTGGTCGTTATCCCGGTAGAACGTATTGAAGTTGTGGAAGTCCCGTCCGGCTGCACCCATAATTAAAACTCTTGTCTTGCTCATTTCTCCTCCTTCAGCAAGTGAAACAGAATTGCTTGTGCGACATGCAACAGATTTGCTGCATTGTTATCGATTAGTGACCGTGCGGCGATCTCAGCGGAGATCTCCTCTCCCCGACGCACCGGCATACAGTGAAGGACCACCGGGTCTTTCCCGGTCCGGTCCAGTAATTCCCGGTTCACCTGATAGGGCTGGAAAGCGGCCATCCGCTCTTCCCGCTCCTCTTCCAACCCCATGGAAATCCAGACATCGGTAAACACAATATCCGCGCCTTCGACAGCAGCCAGGTCATTGGTCACTTCCAGACCGGTTCCGGCCGCTGCTGCCAGTGCGGAAGCCTGCTCGGTAACATCCAGGCTGGGCTCATACCATTCCGGCGTGATCACCGAAATATCCATCCCCACTTTGGGACCCAGCAGCATGAGCGAATGGGCAATGTTGTTCCCGTCGCCCACATAGGCCAGTTTCAATTCTTCCAGGCGGCCGAAATGGCGCATCAGCGTAAACGCCGCATCCACGGCCCCCACCGGATAATACTTGGCCGTCAGCCCGTTGATCACCGGCATGGAACCGAACTGAACAAAGTCCTCCAGGTCCTGCTGGCTCCGTCCCCGTATCACGATGGCATCGAAATAATGGGACATCACACGGGCGGTATCCGCCACCGATTCTCCTCGGGACAGATGCAGATCGGAGGTCTTGAATATGGACGTGGTTGCACCCATCCGGGCCGCTCCCACCTCGAATGCAAACCGCATCCGGGTGGAGGGTTTTTGAAAGAACATGGCAACTGCCCGACCGTTCAACGCACCGGACACGGTTTTCGGGTCCACTGCGATCCGGTCGGCCAGACTTAAAATGGCATGTATATCTTCCGGGCTTACCCGGTCCAGGCAGGCAAGATGTTTCATGGTACGATTCTCGTTCCCACCTGATCAAAATCTTTCGTGTGTTCGATAGCTTCCGCCGAGGTGATCAGCACTTCCCGGCCACCGTCTTCGATATACTGAACGGCCGCTTCGATCTTCGGTCCCATGCTGCCCGCGGGAAACTGCCCTTCCGCCAGCATCTGGCGGGCTTCCTTGACGGTGATGCGGTCCAATGCTTTCTGCGTGTCTTTCCCAAAATCCCGGTATACCTTATCCACACCGGTCAGGGTGATATACAGGTCCGCCTTCAGGTTCTGCGCCAGCAGACTGGAGGTATAATCCTTGTCGATCACCGCCTCCACTCCCATGAGATAACCGGAGAAGTCCCGCTTCACCGGTACACCGCCGCCGCCGCCCGCAATGACCACGTGTTCGTCGGCCAGCAGCGCCCGGATGGCCGTTTCCTGGATCACCTCCACCGGTTTCGGAGATGCCACTACCTTGCGCCACCCACGCCCGGAATCCTCTTTCATCTTCCACTTCTTGGTGCGCATCAATTCTTCTGCGCGGAACTCCGGATAGAACGGTCCCACCGGCTTGGTGGGATTGTGGAACGCGGGATCATCCCCGTCCACCACCACCTCGGTGATCACGGTGGCCACCCGCGGCGTTTCTCCGTTGGCCAGAATCCGGTTGATCAGGGAGCGTTCGATCATGTATCCCATGCTGCCCTCGGTCATGGCACCGCAGATATCCAGCGTATAGGGCGGGATCTCGCTGACCGCCCGCTCCTGCTGGATCAGGATATTGCCAACCTGGGGTCCGTTACCGTGAATCACCAGCAGGGTGTATCCGGCTGCATAAACGGTATACATCATGTCCGCCGCGCGCTTGGCGTTTTCGATCTGCTCTTCCTGCGTGCCCTTTTCATGTGCCTGGAGCAACGCATTTCCGCCGAACGCAATGACGGCAATTTTCTTGTGTTCCATCGGGGTTCTCCGGTTTATTTGATACGGAAGCCCGGTTCCGCTTCGTCATCCACCGACAACAGGAACGGGGTGCCTTCCGGTCCGGAGGCGGCCAGCAGCATGCCCTGGGATTCGATTCCCATCAGCTTGGCCGGCTTGAGGTTGGCGACGACAATAATCTTCCGTCCCACCAGGTCTTCAGGCGCATATTTCAAAGCAATACCCGCCACGATCTGGCGGTCTTCATCGCCCAGCGTCACTTTCATGCGGATCAGTTTGTTGGACTTTTCCACCTTTTCCGCTTCCAGAATCTTCGCCACTTTCAGCTCGACTTTCGCAAAATCGTCAATGGTGATGAGGTTATCCATGGTTGACGCCTCCTCCTTTGCCGTATCGTCACCGCCGGGGCCCTTTTCGCCCCCATCGGTTTCCTTCATGTATTCTTCCACATCCACCCGTGCAAACAGGTGTTCTTTCACATTGGATATCCGGCTTCCCGCCTTCAGCGATCCGAACCGCATCAGGGACAGCACACAGTCATCCACCTTGCCTTCAAAACCCAGCCGGTCCCAGATTTCCTGCGCCTTGGTCGGCATCACCGGTGACACCATCAGAGCCGCCAGCCGGATGGCCTCCGCCACCACATAGAGCACGGTGCGCAGTGCCGACTCCTGGTCCGCGTCCTTGGCCAGTGTCCAGGGTTCGTTTTCCACGATAAACTTGTTCAGGTCGGACAACAGGGACCATACCTCTTCCATCGCGCGATGCAACTGGAACGTATCAAAATCGCTTTCCCAGCTTGCGGCGCATTCCTTCACCCGGGACTCCATCTTCCGGTACCGTTCGTCGTTCACGTCCGGTTCCGGAATTTCACCGCCGCAGTACCGGTCAATCATGCCCAGTGTGCGGGACAGCAGGTTGCCCAGATCATTGACCAGATCGGCATTCAGCCGCTGGAGGAACGCTTCATCCGAGAAGCTGGAATCCAGGCCGAACACCATCTCCCGGATCAGGAAATACCGGACCGCGTCCGTACCGAAATCCTTCATCAGATACTGGGGGCGCACCACGTTGCCCACCGACTTGGACATTTTGGCCTTGTCCTTGAGCCACCAGCCGTGGGCAAACACGGTTTTCGGAAGCGGCAATTCCGCTGCCATCAGGAAGGCCGGCCAGTATACCGCGTGGAACCGCAGAATGTCCTTGCCGATCAGGTGCAGGTCCGCCGGCCAGTATTTGCTGTAGAGATTGTCTTCCGTTTCCGGATAACCCAGCGCGGTAATATAGTTGGACAGTGCATCCAGCCAGACATACATCACGTGCTTTTCATTTTCCGGCACCGGAATGCCCCACTTGAATGACGTGCGGGACACGCTCAGGTCCTTCAGACCGGACTTCACGAACGAGATTACCTCGTTGCGCCGGTGCTCCGGTTGGATAAACTCCGGATGTTCTTCGTAGAATGCCAGCAGTTTCTTTTCATACTTGGACAGTTTGAAGAAGTAGCTTTCCTCTTCCACCTCTTCCAGCGGCTTGCCACAGTCCGGACACTTGCCCTCTTTGGCCTGCAACTGAGTCTGGAACGCTTCGCAGGACACACAATACTGACCCTTGTAGCGGTCCAGGTAAATGTCTCCCCGTTCCAGCAGCAGCTGAAAGAGCTTCGCCGCGCCCTGCTCATGGCGCGGTTGGGTGGTGCGGATGAAATCATCGTTGCTGATGTTCAGTTCAGGCCAGAGCTTTTCGTAGTTCTGGACCACCTTGTCCGCCAGCTGGATGGGCTGCATGCCGGCGTCGGCCGCGGCCTTTTCCACCTTCTGGCCGTGTTCATCGGTACCTGTAAGAAAATAGACGTCATAGCCCATGAGCCGCTTGTAGCGGGCAATCACGTCGGCCACCACGGTGGTGTACACGTGGCCGATGTGGGGCATGTCGTTTACGTAGTAGATCGGCGTGGTAACGTAGTATGTGCGCGGTTCCATAGCCACCTCGTTTCAAGCGTTCAGTCTGCATTCTAAGCGATTGGATACATAGTTGCAAGGAGATTACCCGAGATGTCGTGTTGCTTGTAATGTCAGATTTGGCAGGTACTGACGGTTCTTTTCGACGTATGCGGCGTTGGGCCTATTCGGACACAAGCAAACGGAGTTCGCCGCACGGCGAATGAGTATTGGGAGACCGAAAGCAACGCGGCCAGACCGCAAAAGGAACCGCAGGCCGACAGGCAAACTGATTGACGGGGAACAGCTGTCTGTACTAGCATAAAGCCATACCAACAACCCGAAATCACCGGAATCGAGGTGTCCCATGAAAAAGATGCTGGCCTTGTTGCCCATACTGCTCTTCCTCTGCGCGCCCCTAAACGCGCAACAGCAGGTCCCCAAAGAACTGGAACCGTGGACCGACTGGGTCCTCTGGGATTATCCATCAGCCCAGTGTCCGACCGCCTACAACCAGGCCGGTGAGCGGCTCTGCGTCTGGCCGGGCACCCTTACCCTCACCGCTTCCAACCGCGACGCACGCTTTACCCAGACGGTGCGCATGTACAATGAAAACTGGCTGCCGCTGCCGGGCGACGCCACCCAGTGGCCCACCGCGGTCCGGGTGGACAACCGCGCCGTCCCGGTGGTCACCCGAAACGGTGTTCCCACGGTAAAACTGAACCGGGGCACCCATACGATTTCGGGCCGCTTCCGCTGGGATTTTCTGCCCCAGAAAATCCGCATCCCGGACTTTACGGGCATTGTCCGGCTCACCATCAACGGCAAGGCCGTAGACACCCCCTCCCGGGATAACAGCACATTATGGCTGCAGCGCCGCCAGGAGGAAACCGCCACCCGGGACATGCTGGGCGTCAAGGTATACCGCCTGCTCACGGACGGGATTCCCATGTGGGTGACCACCCAGGTGGAGTTGCGTGTCTCCGGCAAGAGCCGGGAAGAAACCGTGGGTACGGTGGGACTGGACGGCTGGAAACTGGGCAAACTCAACAGCCAGATTCCGGTGGCCGTTGACCCGGACGGTACCATGCGTGCCCAGGTGCGACCGGGCAAATGGACGATCACACTGACCTATTTCCGGACGAAGGATGCCCCCGAGATTCGTCTGCCGGACGGTGCCGCACCCCCTGCACCGTTTGAGTATGTGGCCTACCAGGCCGACCCGGTGTTCCGCACACTGGACCTGGAAGGTGTGACACCGGTGGACGCCAGCCAGACAACCGTACCCGATATGTGGAAACAGTATCCCGTATTTCAGTGGAACCCGGAAAAGCCGATCCAGCTCAAGACCCGTATGCAGGGAAGTATGGCGGGAGCACCCCAGCGGATTACGCTGAATCGGGAACTCTGGCTGAACGAATCGGGAGACGGCTACACCTACGAGGACAACATGAACGGTCATCTGGAGCAGGTCTGGCGACTGGACGCAGACCCGGAGCAGGAACTGGGCCGTGTGGAAGTCGGCGGAAACGGTCAACTGATCACCCGTAATCCCGCCACGGGAGATGCCGGGGTGGAGTTGCGCAGCCGCGACCTGAAACTGAACGCGGTGGGTACCATTGAAGGCCGATCGGTCCTGCCCGCAGTAGGATGGCAGTCCGATGTGGACCGACTCAGTGCCCTGATCAACCTGCCCCCCGGCTGGCGTCTCTTTGCCGGATTCGGAGCGGACAGGGTAAATGGGGACTGGCTGTCTTCGTGGACACTGCTGGACCTGTTCCTGCTGCTGATTTTCTCGCTGGCCGTCTATCGCCTGTTCGGCCTCAGGGCCGGAATTATCATTTTTATCGGCTTTACCATGAGTTACCACGAACCGGGCGCACCCCGCTACAGCTGGCTGTTCCTGCTGATTCCGCTGGCGCTGCTTCGATATGTCCCCGAGGGACGCCTCCAGAAACTGGTGCTCTGGTGGCGCAACCTGGCGTTGCTGATACTGGTGCTGATCCTGATTCCGTTCTTCCACCGGCAGATTCAGGGTATTCTGTACCCGCAACTGGAGATGGGAACCCGTTACACGATGGCCGGTCATCCCGGAGATGCAACGATCCATCCGATGGTGCTGGCAGAAAAGGCCGCACCCGCTGAAGCAGATGCAATGGACGAGGAAGGTCTCTCCAAGAGTGTCCGCCAGCGGGTGGAAAAGAAAATGGAAACGTTCCAGAACGTCGCCCAGCAACAGCAATTGTCGTTTTCACCGGATGCCCGGATCCAGACGGGACCGGGCGTGCCGCAATGGACCTGGCGTCGGATCGGTCTGGAATGGAACGGTCCGGTGGCGGCGGATCAGCGGGTCCGGCTTCTGCTGGTGCCGCCCATTCTTCACCGGCTCATGGCCATTCTGAGTCTGGGATTGCTGATCGCCATGCTGATGACCCTCCTGAATATCCGATCCGAGTCCCTGAAACCGGGTCGCTGGACCCTGCCGGTAATCCTGCTGATGTTTGTTGCCGGGATGCCCGTCTTCGCCCAGTATCCGGACAATGACATGCTGCAGACCCTGCAGAAGCGCCTGATGGAGCCGGCCGACTGTTATCCCAATTGTGCAGACATCCAGGATGCCGCCCTCTCCATCCGGGGAGACCGGATTACATGCGACCTGGTCATCCACGCCATGGAAGACGTGGGTGTCCCGCTGCCGGGCAAACTGCCGGGCTGGTCACCTGTTCGGGTGGAGCTGGATGGAACGGACACCATTACCCTGAAACACCGGGGATATCTCTGGGCACTGGTGCCCGCCGGAACCCACACCGTTTCGATCTCCGGCCGGATACCATCGGGACCGGACTGGCAGTGGGATTATCTGCTGAAACCCCACCATGTCAGTGTGTCCGCACCCGACTGGCAGGTCACCGGAATCGGCAGGCATGGTGTCCCGGAGAACCAGATATTCTTCACCCGCAAGCAGCCGGTGTCCAGACAGCGTTCGTCCGAGGACCGCTACGACCGGGTAGCCACTGAACCGCTGGTGGTGGTTCACCGTTACCTGGAACTGGGTCTCAGCTGGCAGATCAGGGGACAGGTCATCCGACTCTCGGAAACCGGTCAGGCCATCGCGCTTGAGCTGCCGCTGCTGGAAGGTGAACGCGTCCTGACCGCCAGCGACAACGTGAAAGACGGAAAACTGGAAATCCGGCTGGGAAGCAATGAAACCAGTTATGCATGGGGCAGTGAGCTGCCCATTACGTCGGAAATCCGTCTGACCGCAAGCGATACGGACAGTTGGGTGGAACAATGGCATCTGGTCATGTCCCCGGTATGGCATGTGGTGGTGGACGGGTTGAAGCCGGGATATGAACAGGGCGCAACCGACGTCAATCCGGTATGGAAACCATGGCCCGGAGATATGGTCACCCTGAACATCAGCCGGCCGGAAGCGGTGGAAGGACCCACCGTTACCGTATCGACGGTTGATGTAAACGGCAATATAGGCGCCCGGTTGAAAGAAACGAAACTACAACTGGCCATCAACAGCAGCATCGGCCAGGAATTCCAGCTGCAGCTGGACCCGGACACCGAGGTGGAACGGGTGATAAAAGACGGTAAGAGCTATCCGGTTCAGCGACAGGAAAATGTACTGAACCTGCCGCTGGAACCCGGTCTCCAGATGTTCCAGATTGATCTCAAACGAATGGATCACATGAGTCTCATGACACGCAGTGAAACCGTCACCCTGCCTGTGATGAGTACCAACATCGAAACCACGCTGAACGTACCGCGCAACAGATGGGTATTGCTCACATTCGGTCCGGACCAGGGGCCCGCCGTCCGGTTCTGGGGTCTGCTGGTACTGGTGGTCCTTATCGGACTGATCCTGGGAAGGATCCCACATTCCCCGTTGAACCGGCTGGAGTGGATACTCCTGGGAATCGGCCTGACACAGGTTCCGCTGGTGTCCGCGATCTTCGTGGCGGTCTGGCTGTTCCTGCTGGCATTTCGCGGAACCGACTCCTGTCTGAAACTGCCCGCATGGCGGTTTGACCTGCTCCAGATGCTGCTGGCGTTTGTCACACTGAGTGCATTGATCATTTTCATTCAGGTAGTGCACGCCGGATTGATGGGATCACCCGAGATGCACATTCTGGGCAATGGTTCATCCGGTTATCAGCTGAACTGGTACCGGGATCAAATGAGCGGTACGCTTCCCTCGTGCGGCTATCTTTCGGTCTCCATCTGGTTCTACCGCCTCCTGATGCTGGCCTGGTCATTGTGGCTGGCCCATTCACTGATCAAATGGCTGGTCTGGGGATGGAAACAGTTCAGTATGGAATCGCTTTGGAAAGACCTCGGTGTACCCTTCAAGAAAGAAACAAAGCCCCCGACACCGAACACCGGGGAACAAAAGCCGACAAGTTGAGGACAGGGCGCCGGTTTACGGCGCCCTGCCATTTGCTGTACAATCGGAGTAACCAATGAAGTGAATCGGAGGAGTATTTTATGAAGGTGTTGTTCCGTTTGTCCATATGCAGCATCGTGGCACTGAGCGCCCTGTTGACACAGGCCCATCAGGCCCAACGACCCATGTTGAGTCAGGCCGCCGTCACCACCCAGCGGATCGGACTGACCGATGTCACCGTCACCTATCACCGACCGGGCGTGAAAGGACGGAAGCTGTGGGGCGGGCTGGTGCCGTACAACGAAGTATGGCGCGCTGGGGCCAACGAGGCCACAACCATTACGTTTTCAGACGATGTCCGCGTAAACGGACGACCGTTGAAAGCGGGGACCTACAGTTTCTTCATCCGGCCCGGAAAGAAGGTCTGGCAGGTCATTTTCAATTCAAACGCCCGCCAGTGGGGTACGTTCTTCCTGGACAAGAGTAAGAATGTGCTGTCATTTCCGGTGGAACCAAAGAAAATTCCCCACGAAGAGTGGTTGCTGTATACGTTTACCGATCTCACCATGAACTCCGCCACACTGGAGATGCGCTGGGGGGAACGGGCAATCGGGTTCACCATCGAAACCGAAACAGACCGGAAGCTGGCAGAAGCCAACCGGGATGCCGTCCGCTTTGCGGCAGACCAGCTGATGGGAGCCGCCGAAACCTACCTGGAACATCACACGCAACTGGATCGCGCACTGAACCTGATCGACCAGTCCATCGCCATTCGGGCATCGTTTGAGAATACGGAAGCCAAGGCCCGGATCCTGGGTGAAATGAAACGCTACCGGGAAGCGATTGAAGCAGCGGAAAAAGCCCTTGACCTGCAGGAAATTGAACGGAATGCCTATACCAACATGGAAGCCTACCAGCTTCGTCAACTGATGAAGGGCTGGCAGGAAAACCTGGACAGGGGGCAAGCAGCGGACGGGGGCAATTCACAGTGAATCTCAACTTCTATCAGGTGGATGCGTTTGCCGAACGGGTATTTACCGGTAATCCGGCAGCGGTTTGTCCGCTGGAAAAATGGCTGCCGGACGAGACGATGCAATCCATCGCCACCGAGAACAATCTCTCGGAAACCGCATTCTACGTTCCGGAAGGAGACGGGTTCGGACTGCGCTGGTTCACACCCGTCAGCGAGGTAGACCTGTGTGGACATGCCACCCTGGCGACGGCCCATGTGCTGGTGCAACATGAAGGATTCACCGGTGACATCATCCGCTTTTCGTCCAGAAGCGGTGAATTGCGTGTGAAACGGGACGGTGACCGCCTGGCACTGGACTTTCCCGCCCGCCCCGGCGATGCCGTTTCACCACCCGAGGCCCTGGTAAAGGGGATCGGTCGTGAGCCCGTTGCCTGCTACCGGTCCCGCGACTATATGGCCGTTCTGGAATCGGAGGCGGATGTACTGGCCTGCCGTCCGGATCACCTGGAACTGAGCAAGCTGGAAGCCACCGGTATTATCATCACGGCTCCGGCATCCTCCTGTGAAAACAACTATGACTTCGTCTCCCGCTTCTTTGCACCCCGGGAAGGCATACCGGAAGATGCGGTCACCGGGTCTGCGCATTGCACCCTGATCCCCTACTGGACACAACGACTGGAGCAATCGGTGCTGACGGCGTTCCAGTGCTCCCCGAGGGGCGGCATGCTGTACTGCCGCTCGATGGGAGATCGGGTATCCATCGCGGGAACCGCCGTCACCTATGCGCGGGGCTCCATCTTTCTGCCCTAGACAGATTTATCGGAAACATCTTTGCGGCGCCTGAAAAATACACTATAATCTCCGTACCGTTCACACTTAGAACACTCAACTGAGATAAATATGTCTACGCACGATTCATATACGGGAGGGAGGATGAATCTTGCAGCGTCGTCGTATTGATTCTGAAGACACACACTTTGGCATACAACACATTTCTTTTCTTAATGTTATAAGAAACTGGAAGAACAAACCCGGAGCTCAGACCATACTCCATTTCTGGATTATCATCGTCGTGGTTACCGTGTTCGTTTCCCTGCTTACAACTTTGAAACCCATGAATACACTGTCTATTGATCTCGGTTTTCTTCATTTCCATATTCAGATTTCACTGACGCTGCTGGTTGCGGTATCCTTCTGTCTCCTGCTGGGACCCGAATGGGGCATCATACCGGCTTTTCTGGCATCTCTGACCACCGTTCTGTATCACCAGATGCCACCGCTCACCGGTATCGTGTATGCACTGGCCCACCCTTCCATGCTTATGGTTGTCTGGTTTTCCTTCTTTATGCTGGACTTGAGCCCGACGCTTTCCAGATGGCGGGACTGGATGTGGTTTGCCGCCGTTCTCTCGGTTGGCGTCATCATCAGCTCATCCGGTGCACTTGTCTGGGCAGGGTCTACCCACCTGTCCTTTACCGAAACGCATGGATTATGGGAAGGTCGGCTCATCGGTGATTTTCTCCAGATCCTGCTCATCAACGGACTGTTTCAGATGACACTGGGCCCCCGCATTCTGATCTGGGTTCGGGGACATTTCCCGGATGGAAACCACAAAAGTTTGAATTTAAAGCTGTTGTTGCCGGCTCTCATTCTCCTGCTGCTGGTGCCAATTGCCCTCATCTGGGCAGGAAGCATGCGCTTTCTGGAACAGGCCCGGACCACACTTGCACCCCTGATGGAACACTCGTCCACCGCATTGTTATCGCTTTTTCAATATGGTCTGTTTCTGCTGATTCTGGGGACATCTATCGCGCTTGCAACCATTCTGTTTCTGTACGCAACAGCCAAACGGCTGCAACAGGTGAAGTCCTTTTCGGAGCTGGACCCGCTGACGCGCACCTTGAATCGCCGCTCATTCCCCGAGATCATCTACACCGAAATGAACCGATGCCGAAGACTGGGTCAGTGGCTGTCCGTCATCTTCCTCGATATTGATCATTTCAAACAGGTGAATGACCGGTATGGTCACCAGGCAGGGGACATTGTCCTGCAGAAAATGACCCATATGCTGAAATCACGTCTGCGGCCCACCGATCATATTTTCCGATGGGGGGGAGAAGAATTCCTGGTACTCCTGCCCCATACCGAACACGCAGACGCCGTTGTGCTGGCGGAACGGTTGCGGACCATGATCCAGGACACGCCGGTAGAAACCGACACGACGTTGATGGATATTCCCATCACGATTTCACTGGGCGTTACGGGAACCCGTCTTTTTTCAATCGAACCGGATGACCTGGTTAACCGGTCGGATGAAGCCTGTTACCGGGCAAAACAGAAAGGCCGGAACCGGACAGAAATCGCACCACCCTTCACACCGGACTTGCAGTACCAGCAGACATGGGGTCAGGCTGCCCGGAACTGAATTCTCTCAATTTTCCGGCAATTTGAATCGCCAGCGGCTCAACCACTGCCGCCACTGACGGCGTCATGGATTCCGAAATCGTACGCATATCCTGACCTTCCACCGCATAAATCAATACCGAGGACGGCATCGGGATGTCCGCCATCCTCGCAAACTCAAAGGCCGTGGCCACGGTTACTTCATGGACACCGACCAGGCGTACGCTTCCCGACACGTCCGAGAGGGTCAATGTGCGGACACGCCCCGGCACGGGATCGGGCAGTTCCAGGCAGTCCACGATTATGGCGCGCTCTGCACCGGCAAGAAGGTCAATCAATTCAAATCCGGCGCGCTGACTGGTCTTAATCTCCACCCACTCAGGAATGGAATCGCTAAGAAGAGAGACGAGCCGCCGGACTACGTGCAGTCCGACGGCATCGTCGCTCACTATAGGGTTCCCCAACCCCAGCACCACGGTGCGGGGTGGAGAAGGAGGGTCAGACTTTTGCATCCGCCACCTGTGGAGCGGGAGCTGTCTTCCGGGCCCTTGCCGCCGCCTTCACCCCTTCCAGGTAAGCCGCCATGGGACGGTACAGGAGATGCGGCCATTTTCCAAAGGGCACCTCAACAATGAACATGGGTACCGCAATCATCATGTGGGCCATATACATCGCATAGGTGGCCATGGGCCAGTTCATAATCCTGAACAGGTGCAGCAGAATGCCGCTCAAAACGGTGAAAAACAGCAGCAGCGGGAACAACCAGTCCGAGAGGTGGCTTTTTCGATGGATTTCGTCCTTCTTCCGCAGCCGGTCAATCATAATCCAGAATGCACCGATCAGAATCACCGCCGTTGCATAGTACCCCACATAGGACGTCCAGTGAATTGAGGTGTCCTCCACCTGGAACCAGGGCAGGAAAGCCACAACCAACAGGAACATGCAACAGTAGCCGCTGACCAGCAGCCAGTGACGCCACCAGTGTTTGCGGGCACCGTTGTCGCATTCACCCCACCGTTTCTGGGTGATCCCATGCAGCATGAACTTGTAGAACTGTGTAACATAGGTCCACAGTGGCACCCGTTCCCCCCGCATCACGAAGTACATCATTCGCAATGTATTGGTGATCAGGAAGAACAGGAGTGCAAATGCCAGGATCAGGTCACCATAGTGGACGATATACTTGGGCGCAAAATACTGTAACTGTACATTCTGCAGAGCTTCCGGGTGTTTGTCCAGCAGGCCGAATCCGAAGTTTTCCGGAACCACGAAGAGCAGATGCATGATGACGGCCGTGAGAAAGAGCAGACCCAGTTCCCACGCATGGGACAGGTACAGTTTCCGACTCAGTCCGGTCCAGTCATATTTGGAGGTCAACCAGCGACGGGCCGCCATCATCAGTTCACCGGGAACCGCGTCACGCGGACAGGTGGTGGAGCAATCTCCGCAGTAGTAGCACAGCCAGGGCTCTGTTGAGCTCATCAGTTTATCCGTCGCTCCCAGCTGCATATACCGGATGGCTTTCCGTGGAAATACCGAATCATCCCTGGAAAGCGCACATACCGCCGTACAGTTTCCGCAATTGAAACACTGGGTATAGGTGTCGCCGCCGAACCTGGCCAGTTCACTCGCGGCGTTTGAATCAATCCGTGTGCCCATCAGGTCACCTCCTTCAACCGATAGGTGAAGTAGTCGCCCTTCTGCTCCGCCTCGACCACCTTGCCGTACCGCTTCATCGCCATCAGGGTCCACATCACCTCAGCGGTACTCAGACCGTGCTCACCGGCAATTTCCGGGACCGTACAGTTTCCCGCTTTCAAGGATGTCAGAATGGCCTTGCGCAGACGGTTCTGGTTTTTCACATACAATTTCAGATCATCCGACATACCGCCCCGCTTGTCTCGGAACGCAGTAATGGCAGACTTGTCTGTCTTTCTGGTTTCGGTGCTGCTCATGACGCACCTCCCTGCGCAACGGCTGCACGCTTCCGATAGCCCGTCCGCTGCAGATAAATTGACGCCTCCATGGCGGCAGCACCGGCTTCCACAATGGCGTCCGGGATATCCTTCGGACCCGCCGCCACCCCGGCGATAAACACACCTGGACGGGATGCCAGCACCGGCTGTACTTTGGGCGATATGGACCGGAAGAATCCGTCATCGGCCCGCTCGATATCCAGAACGTTTTCACCGGTCCAGCCCGGTTTCAGGCCCTGCGAGAGCACGACCATGTCATACCGTTCTTCCGCCACCCGGCCGCCTTCGTGGAGCAATTCCACGCGAACCACCAGATCGCCGTTGTCCTGTTCAATGATCTTGGCCACCTTGCCCTTCTTGACGTTGACGCCTTCCGCCAGTACACGCCGATAGAACTCTTCATAGCCCTTACCGAAAGCACGGATATCCATATGGTAAATGGTTACCTCGACGCCATGAATATAATGGGTGATCAGCAGTGCCTGTTTCAACGCATACATACAACAGACTCGGGAACAGTACGGGACACCAATGGATTTGTCCCGGCTGCCGGCACACTGCACATAGGCAATCCGCTTCGGTATCTTTCCGTCGGACGGACGGAGCAGCCTGCCATATGGTCCGTTGGATGACTGGATCCGTTCCATCGCCAGCGGATTGAGTACATTGATGAACCGGTCTCCGCCGTACTGCGGTTTGGCATCCATGGGTGTGATGTTCAGCCCGCTTGCCACAATGACGGCACCCACGTCAACTTCACAGATTTCCTCTTTCTGCAGGTAGTCAATACAGTTGGTCGGGCAGACTTTGGCACAGCTGCCGCAGAAGGTGCAATGGTCCGGATCCAGAACCGCCACCTGGGGAATGGCATTGCCATGCGGAATATAAATCGCCCGACGGGCACCCAGCTCGTAATCAAATTCATGGGGCACATCCACCGGACACGCCAGTTCACATTTGCTGCACCCGATGCAGGCTTCTTCATCCACATAACGGGGTTTCAACCGTACCCGGGCGTGAAAACCGGTCCCATCGGGATCCACGCGGTCCACCTCCGCCCAGGTTTGAATGGTAATGTTGGGATGGTGAGCCGACTCCGCCATCCGCGGTGTACAGATACAGCTGGAGCAGTCCAGGGTGGGGAAAACCTTGTTCAGTCCCACCATAATACCGCCGATGGAGGGTTCTTTCTCCACCAGCAGGACATCGTTTCCCTGTTCCGCCAGATCCAGCGCTGCCTGCATACCACTGATGCCGCCGCCAATCACCAGTCCGTCATACTGTCTTTTCAGCTTACTCATGCTGTTCTCCTTTGACAACGGGCCGCTTCAGCGACGCAGTTCCTTGACAACCGTTCCATCCTGCTTGCGATACCGGACAATCATGGGCATCTGACCCGGCAAACTGTGGGTGGCACACCCGTAACAGGGATCATATGCCCGAAATGCCATTTCGATCATGTTCAGAATCGGTTCGGTTGCCTCCACACCTTTGTGGATCAATTTCTGGGCCGCTTTCTTGACGGACATGCAGATCGGTGCATTGTTGTTGGTCGTGCCGACAATCAGGTTGACTTTGGTCAGGATGCCCTTTTCGTCCGTCACGTAGTGATGGGTCAGGGTGCCCCGCGGGGCCTCCACGATGCCCACACCTTCAGAGGGAACCGTATCGCATACCACCCGATAATTGTCCGGATCGGTGATATCCGGGTGCCGGATCAGTTCAAGCGCGCGCTCCGCGGCATTGACCATTTCCACCACACGCGCCCAGTGAATGGCCAGGGTGTGATGAACCGGTTTCTTTCCGGAAGCATCTCCGGTCAATGTCTGGAAATATTCTTCGTAGGCCTCCTGGGCCAGTGGTGTACTCATGCCATCCGACACATTCAAGCGGGACTGGGGCGTGGCCCGGTAAACACCGGAATCCTTTCCGTCAACAAACCCCTTCCAGCCCACCTTCTTCAGATACGGGAACTTCAGATAGCTCCATTCTTCCACATGTTCCGCCACATGCTCCAGATACTGGGAGGGCGTATACTCCGTAAACAGAGCGCCGACCGGATCTACCACCCGGACTTTTCCGTCGTAGAAATTGGTCCGCCCCTTCTCATCCACGAGCCCCATCGAATAGGTTTCGTGATGATAGGGACCGTTGAGAATCAGGTCCACGTACTGATCGTTGGACAAGACCACGTCGTGGAGAAGCTTCAGGGTAAACTGGCTGAATTCCAGCATATAGTTGCAGATTTCCTCCAGCCGTTCCTTTTCTTCCTTTGAGATGGGCTTGCTCATTCCACCGGGTATGGCATTGACCGGGTTCACGGACTTTCCACCGAAGATGGAAGCCGCTTCGTGTCCCCACTGGCGGCACTGGATTACCTTGCCGCCGATCTCCAGACCGACCTTCTGGATAACCCCGATGATATTGCGTACCGCCGGGTCCGCGTCCGGTCCCATCACAAAGTCGGGTGCACCCAGTGCGTAAAAGTGGGTGGTATGGTCCGTGACGTAGAACATATCGTATTGCAGTTCCCGAAGCAGTCTGGCCGTCAACGGCAGCTCCACGCCATAAACAGCGTCGCATGCCTTGGCCGCCGCCATCATGTGGGCTTCCGGACATACGCCGCATATCCGGCTGGTGATGCGGGGCATTTCTTCCACCGGCCTGCCCTCGCAGAATTTTTCGAATCCGCGCAGTTCCGGCACCTGGAAAAACACGTCCGCTACATCACCCTGGTCATCCAGGAAGATGTCGATTTTACCGTGACCTTCGAGTCTGGTAATGGGATCAATGCTGATCCGCCGGTATCCGTCATTGGTTTGTATTGATTTACTCATGGTTCACCTCTACTTCCGGCCCTTCAGCATGCTGGAACCCATACTGAAACGGTAAAACGTACCGGACGGGTCCGCGATCTCACCAATCAGGGAACGGGCCGTCTCTTCGTCTTCCGCATCCAGCAGGGATGCCACTGCACTTACCATGGCCGTCCCCTGGTCTTCCACGTCACCGGACGGTCCGTAACATCCCCTGCAGGGCAAACCGGCGCTGGTACATCTTGCGTCACATCCACTCCGGGTGGCCGGTCCCATACAAATGATCCCCTGTTCCAGCAGGCACCATTCCGGTTCGGGAGCAATCTCGTGGGGTCTGGCAAAACGGGAAATCTTCGTCAGCCGTTTTTCCAGCTTGCACTCATCGCAAACCGACTTGTCATGGCATGCCACTTTCACCGCGTGGTTGTTTGCCGGTATTTCACCACCCGCCAGGGCTTGAATAGCTTCCCACACCCGATCCGCCTGGGGAGGGCAGCCCGGAATCTCGTAATCCACCTGCACCACATCTTTCAGGCGCAGTACCTGATCATACATTTCCGGAATCGCCAGTTCCCCGTATTCGCAAACGCTTCTGGGCCTGGGTTCCCGTCCGTCCGGATTGTCCGTAGACAGATTATCGTGATAAGCCGCGTTCATAATGTCTCTGGTATTCTTCAGGTTGGCCAGCGCCGGAATTCCACCGTCCACAGCACATTCCCCGTATGACACCAGTGTCTTGGACTTCTTGCGCAACATCCGCGCGATCTGTTCCTGCTCGTCCGAACGAACGGCTCCGTTGAAGAAGCACACATCAATGAAATTGTCCGCGTACGCCGCCACATGTTCATACTTGAAGTCCGCTGCACATGGCCAGAAAACCACGTCCGCGATCTGGATCAGGTCCAGCAGTCTGGGGCCGATTTCCAGCAGCGACATGTCACAGCCCCCGCAACTGGCCGCCCAGTACATTCCGATTTTCAGTTTTCCGTTTTCACTCATGTCATTCTCCCCAAGCTGCCAGTCCGCGACCTCTTCCGACGCCCCGATGGTGCATCAGTTGCGGCCACCGCAACGGACCCAGTTTCCGAACCGATTCGGTCACTTCCCGGACCACCTGTGAGAACTTCTCACCTTCGGCGGCACTGACCCATTCGTGCCGAAACCGTTCCTGTTCAATTCCATGTTGTTCAAGGATGCGGGATATGAGCGGCATGCGGGCCATCGTCTTGTGATTTCCGGAAATGTAATGACAATCTCCGATATGACATCCGCAGACCAGTACGCCGTCCGCTCCCTTGGCAAAGGCCGAAGTAATGAGTTCAGGATCAATTCGACCTGAACAGTTGACCTTGATGATGTCTACATTGGGGGGATATTTCATTCGGGATGTACCCGCCATGTCAGCACCGGTATAGGAACACCAGTAACACAGGAATCCCACGATTCTCGGCTCCCACTTTTCCGGGATTGCCTGCTCACCGGGATGAACCGTATTCATGTGGTCCTCCTTTCCAGATCATCTGAAAGGCCGGCATCAGCCAGCAGCGATTCCAACTCGGAGCTGATCTGCCGGTCGGTAAATCCAAACTGGGAAATTGCATCGCTCGGACAGGTCGCCACGCAGGTGCCGCAACCCGTACACAAAGCCTCGTTGACGCGAGCCACTTCTTTCGCAGTGTCCTTTGTGATGGCCTCATACGGGCATACACTGAGGCAGGTCTGGCATCCCGTACACAACTCCTCATTTACCTGTGCAATGAAGGGGTCCATTTCAATGGTGCCCTGGGCAATCAGGGAAGCCGCTTTGGCGGCCGCAGCCGCGGCGGCAGCGCTCGCCTCGGTCACGTCCATCGGTCCCTGGCAGGTTCCCGCCAGAAATACACCGGATACGGCCAGTTCCACCGGTCTCAGCTTCGGATGGACCTCCAGCAGGAAGCTGTTATAGCCGATGGCACACTTGAACATATCGACAAGTTCGGATATGTCGTGGGGTACCACACCGGTTGCCAGCACCACCATGTCCACCGGAACATCCAGTTCCATGTTGTCCGTCAGCTTATCCTGCACCCGGACCATGAGCCGTTTCGGGTCTTCCGGATCGTGCAGGATCCGTG
>DAINNF010000041.1:0-20059 GCA_036736005.1 Acidobacteriota bacterium | reverse complement strand
GTTTGTCATCAGCACCGTATCCGGCGAAGGACTGGACAAACTGAAACGGGCCGTCATTGAACGGCTTCAGGCTGTGAGCGATGAGCTGAACATGTCGTTGACTGCCGATCTGGTTCCGCCCGGCGGTATGGCCGTGCTGGTGGTACCGATTGATAAAGAAGCACCGGCTGGACGACTGATTCTGCCCCAGGTCCAGACCATCCGGGACCTTCTCGACAATGATGCGTTCTGTACAGTGGTGAAGGAGCGGGAGCTTCGTCATGCACTGGACACGCTGACGCGGCCGCCGGATATTGTGATCACCGATTCCCAGGCGTTCCTGAAGGTCGGGGCCGACGTACCGGATGATATCCCCATGACCTCCTTCTCCATTCTCTTTGCCCGGCAGAAAGGGGACCTGTCAACGCTGGTTGACGGTGCCCGGTCCATCGAAAAACTGAAAGACGGCGATGTGGTCCTGATCGCGGAGGCCTGTACCCATCACGCGGTGGGAGATGATATCGGTACCGTGAAGATCCCCCGGCTGTTGCGCCAGTATACCGGGCGAAAGCTGGAGTTCCGTTTCGCGAAAGGAAAGAACTTTGAAATGGGCCGGCCCGTTTCTCTGGTGATTCACTGTGGAGCCTGCATGCTGAACCGGAGAGGGATGCTTTCCAGATTGCGGGAAATCGGAGAATGGAAAATACCGGTTACGAACTATGGGATGGCCCTGGCTTACACCATGGGGATATTTGAACGGGCACTCAGGCCTTTTCGTCTGGATTGACTTCCGTCTCTACCTTCTGTTCCATAACGGCCCGTAAGGCAACCGCCAGTTGATTCATCTTGAAGGGTTTTGCCACGTAATAATCAAATCCGTGTGCCTTATAGTTGGCCATGATGGGATCGTTTGCATACCCGCTGCTGACAATTGCCCGGATTTCGGGGTTGATGCGTTTAATTTCGGCGGCGGCTTCTTTCCCGCCCAGTCCTCCCGGAACCGTCAGGTCCAGGATGACCAGGTCGAACTGGGTTCCGTCCGCTTCCCGCTTTTTGACCAGATCAATGGCTTCCTGGCCTTCCAGTGCTTCGGTTACCCGATGTCCAAGGAATGAGAGCATTTCCCCCAGAATTTCCAGGATGGAGTCCTCATCGTCCATGATCAGGATGGACAACGGTCCGCTGACCGGTCCGTGGACCATCGGTTCGGCTTCATCTTCCGGAACATAGATATCATCCGATTCAAGACCCACAGGGAGAAGCACCGTAAACGTGGTTCCCATGCCCGGTTCGGATGAAACTTCGATATGGCCTTCATGACGCTTGATAATGGAATAGGCCGTGGAAAGACCCAGCCCGTTCCCTTTCTGTTTGGTGGTGAAGTACGGATCGAAGACTTTGGAAAGGAACTTCCGGGAAATTCCAATGCCGTAATCTCTGAAGAATACGCGGATATATTCGCCGTCCGGCATGGTGGGATGTTCCTTGACCAGTGCCAGTTCTGCTGCGATATCGATCAGTCCGCCTTCGGGCATCGCCTGATCCGCATTCAATACGATGTTCTGGATAACCTGGCTGATCTGTCCTTCGTCGGCCTGCATTTGCGGCAGATCTTCGGGGATGAAAAACCGGGCGCTTACATTGGAACCCGCCAGAACAAAGTTGGTGGTGTCACGGAGCAATCCGGCAATATCGGTTTTTTTCTTGATGGGTGCGCCCCCCCGGGAGAACGTGAGCAATTGACTGGCCAGATCCTTGGCGCGTAGCGCGGCATTTTCCGCTTCGGTAAGATTGGATGCCTGACCGGAACTGGCACACTTGAGACGGGCCATTTCCAGGTTCCCAATGATGGCAGTCAGCAAGTTATTGAAATCGTGTGCAATGCCGCCGGCGAGCAGGCCAATTGACTCCAGTTTCCGGCTTCTGAACAGCTCTTCTTCCACCCGCTTCTTGTCCGTTTCATCCCGGAACACCAGTACGACACCGATGATCTGGCCTTCCCGATTCCGGATGGGCGCACCGGAGTCCTCAATAATGTGTTCAGTTCCGTCCCGGGACACGAGGACCGTGTGATTGGATATGTTGACCACTTTTCCTGTTTTGAGAACCGTTTCTACAGGGTTGGATATCGCTTCCTGCGTCTGCTCGTGCACGATATGAAACACTTCCTGCAGCAGGCGTCCGGTAGCTTCCTCTTCTTTCCATCCGCAAAGCTGGGCGGCTACGCGGTTCAGCAGAATGACCTTCCCGTCGCGGTCTGTTGCGATAACCGCGTCGCCGATGGATTGAAGCGTGACACGCAGCCGTTCTTTTTCTTCTCTCAACGCCTGTTGGGCCGTTACGCGGTCGGTAATGTCCACTGCCGTTCCCAGCGAGCAGGTGCGGCCTTCATATTCGATTTGCTGGGCGGCAAACTCCACCCATCGGGGTTCACCCGACTTGGTGATAATCTGGAACTGATAATGGGAGGGGACATCTTCTCCTTTCAGCCGTGCCAGTCCCCGCTGTTTGACCATTTCACGATGATCCGGGTGGACCAGTTCCCAGAAAGGCGTACCCCGGATTTCCTGGAGACCGTAACCGGTGATGTTCTCAGTCGCCGGATTGGCAAAGAGAAACTCCTGGTCATAAATGAAGATTGCAGATGTCGTGTTGTCGGCCATTGCACGAAAGCGCTCTTCGCTTTCCATCAGCGCCTGTTCCGCCCGGACACGCCGTGAAATGTCACGGATGACAGCCATCAGATACTGGTCTTCTTCCAGTTGAATCCGTTTCAAACGAATTTCCACCGGCAGTTCGGTATCGTCCTTTCGTCTGGCAACCCAACGGAAGGCCAGCTCTCCCTCCCGCCAGCCTTCGAAGAGTTTCTCCCGTGCCATCGCTTCCGTATAACCGTCAGCGTTCAGGTCCCGCGAAAAAGACAACGTCATGGCCTCTTCTTCCGAGTAACCGAACATATCACTGAAGGTCCGATTCACCTGGAGCACACGTCCCTGACGGTCATGGAGAATAAAAGCATCCGGAATGGTGTCCATCAGGTTCTGCAGACGGTGACTGACCGCCTGGATTTCCTGTTCGCGGTTCCGGATCCGGTCCATCATGGCATTGAATTCGCCGGCAATGGACTGGTATTCACGTTTCTGCATCAGTGAGATTTTTTCCGTGTATTCCCCGGCTGAAATTTCCCGAATGCGGTGGATCAACTGGGACAGGGGGGAGAGAATGAATCGCCGTACCTGGACAAACGAAGTCAGAATAATCACCAGGGTCAGCAGTGCAGCCATGACCCCCATGGTGGTGACTGTATGTCGTGCCCGTGCTTCCGCATAATAAAGCGGCATCGTGAGATCCACGGTTCCGATTCGCATGTTCTGATAGTAAATCGGCCGACTCAGGGAAAAGTGTTCCGCGTCTTCTCCTTCCGCGTCCAGGTGTGAGCCTACGTCCAACACCACCCGCCCGTCTTCACCGTGAATCACAATCCGGCATGTGGTATTGGATTCCAGAAACACCTTGCAGTATTGATCCAGGGTTTCCGTATCATAGTTCCACAGCGGTTTCGAAAGGATGTTTGCCGCGGTATCAACGCCAACCTGGCCGGCAGCCCGCAACTGGTTGACGGAATTACGATAGGTAACGGCGTATCCAAGAAGAACGGCGGCCAGGCCGATCAGCACGATGACGATCAACTGGTAAAACGTGAACGTACCCAGAACGGAATCAAAAGAAAACCGGAATCGTTTAGGGTGCGTCAACGGCTTCCTCCTGCAGTTCATCCAGTACTTTGCCGACCAGCAGATGCTGGATTCTGCCGCTGATTTGCAGACGTCGAATGGCTTCGTCCACCCGCTGCCGGATTTCAACAGGCACCATGGGGCTGAACGCGATATGGGCACGGGAAGGCGGCAGACAATAGAGACAGAACCGGATACGGTTCTGCAGGCCTTCCCGGATCACAACCGTTCCGGTTCTGGTCAGCGGGTCTACCACCGCATCCAGCCTCCCGTTAAGCAACTTCATGAGATTCTGAAATGCGGTTTCGGCGGTACGATCCACCACGATACCACTCGGGACATCCTGATCACTGAGCAGGGGTCCCCCTCTCAACACCCCGACCCGCTTGCCTTTGAGGGAAGCGAGTCCTTCCACTTTCATGACATTGTCCTTGCGCATCCAGACAACGTTGGGAACGGTGTAAAGCGGTTCGGAACTGTACAGGATACCCATTTTCTGTCTATCGGGTGAAACGCCGAGACCCAGATAGGCGTGATACTTGCCTTCCACCAGTTCCCGAATGCAACGGGCGATGGGCAACTCGCCCTGGGATGTGACGAGATACTGGAGCTTGATACCTTCTTCTTTCAGTTCCTCGTTGAGGGCATCCAGAAGATCCAGTCGAACCCCATGCAGTTTACCGTCACGACCCAGCCACAATTGACCGGTTGAATGGTACACCGGCATGTCCAGAATGATGAGCGGTTTTGGTGAGGCTGTCACAGACAACCCAATTGTCCAGATCGCAGTGAGCAGCCAGCACAATCCGGCCTTGAACATCCCTTCACCCGCATTCGTTGATAATTCCTCTATATTTTACCCCAAGTGCGAAATGAATCCCACCGCTTTCTCTAGGCATTGGGGTCTACCGGGGCAAACTTGTCTGAGAATCCACGACCGGCGGTTAAAAAAAGTAGACGGGATTGGCAAATTGGAACAGGTTTTGCGAAAAAACGCCTTTGCGGTCAGAAGCGAATAAATACTAGATATTGTATTGACGATAGGGGAATTGCACCATATACTGGGTTCAAAGGACATACAATCGGAGGATTTCATGGCGGGAAGAGAAAAAGGGATGCGCTTGGAGACTGTTCGGCCCGTAGAGCATGTGATTCGCCGGGACGGGACTTCCGTGCCGTTCGACCCGGAACGGATCCATAATGCGATCCAGAAAGCCGTCCGTGGGACGGGAGAGTTTGATGCCGTGGAGACGGCCAAGTTGACCACCATGGTGGTACGGCTGCTGAATCACCGTCACGGCGGGGGCTCTGTTGATATCGAAGCGATTCAGGATCTTGTAGAAGAAACGCTGATCATGTCCGGATTCGTACGGACGGCGCGAAGTTATATTCTGTACCGTGAAAAACACCGGGAACTCCGCCAGGACAGGAAATCCGTGATTGAAGCCATTTCCACGGTGAATGAATACCTGCAGCGGCTGGACTGGCGGGTGAATGCAAATGCCAACCAGGGTTATTCGCTGGGCGGGCTGATTCTGAATTCTTCCGGTAAAATAATGGCCAACTACTGGCTTACCCATGTGTATGCCCCTGAAATTGGAACGGCCCACCGGGAGGGAGATTATCATATTCATGATCTGGATATGCTGTCCGGCTATTGTGCAGGATGGTCACTCCGTATGCTGCTGGAGCACGGGTTCAACGGCGTACCGGGCCGGATCGAGGCCAATCCGCCCAAACATCTCAGTTCAGCACTCGGTCAGATGGTGAATTTCCTGGGCACACTGCAGAATGAATGGGCCGGTGCTCAGGCCTTCAGTTCCTTCGACACCTACCTGGCTCCGTTTGTACGGTTGGATGGTTTGTCGGAAGACGATGTCCGGCAGGCACTTCAGGAGTTTGTGTACAACCTCAACGTTCCTTCCCGGTGGGGGACCCAGACGCCGTTCACCAACCTGACATTTGACTGGGTATGTCCGGAAGATCTTCGGGATACGCGACCGCTGATCGGCGGCAGAGAGGCAGAGTTTACATACGGTGAATTGCAGCACGAAATGGACATGATCAACCGTGCATTCATTGAGGTGATGCTGGCCGGAGACCGTCGGGGGCGCGTTTTCACGTTCCCTATTCCCACTTACAACATCACGCCGGATTTCGACTGGGATCATCCCAATACCACTTTATTGTTTGAAATGACAGCCAAGTACGGATTGCCCTATTTCCAGAATTTCCTCAACTCCGAATTGACGCCGGGTATGATCCGTTCCATGTGCTGCCGGCTGCAGCTCGATCTGCGGGAATTACTGAAACGGGGGAACGGGCTGTTCGGCTCTGCGGAACAGACCGGTTCTATCGGGGTCGTCACCGTGAACCTGGCCCGACTCGGTTATACCCATCGGGGGGATGCTTCCGGGCTGCTGGAAGAATTGGGACATCTGATGGACCTGGCCCGGGACAGCCTGGAAATCAAACGAAAGGTGATCAGCCGACTCATGGAGAATGGGCTGTTCCCGTTTACCCGGCACTTTCTGGGCTCATTCCGCAATCACTTTTCCACCATCGGTATCAATGGTATGAACGAATGTGTCCGCAATTTTACGGCTGATCGGCATGACATTACCGACAAGACGGGCATTGATCTGGCGGTGAGGATTCTGACGTTCATGCGTGAACGTCTGGTCCGATATCAGGAAGAAACCGGTCACATGTACAACCTGGAGGCGACTCCCGCGGAAGGGACAACCTACCGGTTTGCGAAGGAAGACCGAAAACGCTTCCCGGACATCATTCAGGCCGGTACGGATGATGCCCCCTATTATACGAATTCAAGTCAGTTGCCCGTGGGGTTCACGGACGATCCCTTCCTTGCACTCACGTTGCAGGACAGACTTCAGACGCTGTATACGGGCGGAACGGTCCTGCATCTGTACATGGCGGAACGGGTGTCATCGGCGGATATGTGCAAACGGATCGTCCAGAATGCATTGACACAGTTCCGGTTGCCATACATTACGATTACACCCACATTCTCCACCTGTCCGGTGCATGGGTATCTGGAAGGAGAGCAGGCCACTTGTCCCCGCTGTGAAGCGGAAGGGAAAGAGCAGTCCTGCGAAATCTGGACGCGTGTGATGGGGTACCACCGTCCTGTTTCCCAGTACAATCGGGGGAAGAAATCTGAATTCAGGGAGCGCCGATGTTACACCGAGCAGGCAATTCGCGACAGGGGCGAACTGAACTGATCATTCCGGCTGTTGTTGATGCGGACCGGCAGACACCGGTTGGTGGCATCACACCGTTTACGACGGTCGACATGCCGGAGCACATGAGTGCGGTCTTCTATATGCACGGATGTCCGTATCGGTGCCCATACTGTCATAATCCGCAGTTTCAGAAGCGGCAGGCAGGGTCCTATTCGGTTGCTCAACTGGATGCATTCATGAAGAAGCGTGTCGGGTTCCTCGAAGGTGTGGTTTTCAGTGGCGGGGAACCGCTGATGGATCCCGAATCGGTAGTTCGCATAGGGCGTCTGGCGATACATTACGGCTACCGTATCGGATTGCATACGACCGGATGTAAACCGGAGAGCCTGACGGAAATTATGAATCATCTGAACATCTGCTGGGTTGGACTGGATTTGAAGGGATCGCCGCATGATCTGGATACGAGCACGGGAGTGCAGGGTGCATCATTGAAAGGTTTTATGCAGAGCCTGGAACAACTGAGAATTGCCGGGATCCCTACCGAAGTGAGAACGACGATCCATCAGCAAATCGCTCAGGATGAGGCGCTGAATCGCTTGACAGACACGCTTGCGGGGCTGCAGGTGGAACATCCCGTGTGGCAGATTGAGGCGGTTGATGGACGCCCGGACCCTTCACTAAAAGGAAAAATTTCCACTTACCTTGAGTCCCGTCGATTGACGCATTGGATTTCGGTGCGATAGCATCAGAAGCATGTCGGTATTTCAAAGAAAACAGGTAATTGACTCGATGGTGACAATCCTATGATTGAAATTGTGGGCAGCGATATCGGGGGAACATTGACCGGGCGTGACGGATCCATTTCCGACCGGACCCGGGATATACTGCAGAAACTCCCGGTGCCGTTATGCCTGGTGACCGGTTTCAACCGCCATGTGGCGTTTCAATACCGGGATCGATTGAACATACCGTCGGCCTATCTCATCGTTCAGAATGGAGCGTTTGCATACCAGGGTGAAAAACTGCTGGATCAACGCCTGCTGAATCCGGAATCGGCCGCCGAAATCGTGGCTTTTCTGTTGAGCAACGGAATGGTGGCGCGTATTTTCTGCACGGACAACAATGTTTATTGTGTGGTTCCGGACGGTTATGAGCGGCAGATGCTCAGATGGGACGAACCCATTTACCGTATCCATAGCGGGTCTACCGATTCCCTTCTGGAGGAGGCGATTCAGGTCTGCGCATTCGAACCCGTTGAACATATCCAGACCATACTGGGTCCGGCCCGGAACCGTTTCGGTCCGTTGTGTATCGAAGGATCTCTACTTTTCGGCACACACCAGTGGATCGAATTCAATCATCCCCGTGCCCGGAAGGAAATTGCGTTTCTTGACCTGTTGGAGCAGCTGGAAATTGACCCTCGCCACGCCATGTATTGCGGGGACAATTACAATGACCTGCAATTGATGGAGCGTGTCGGGTTTGCGGTTGCCGTGGGGGACGCGCCCCGGGCCATCCGGTCCCGAGCTCAACTTGTCACGGCACCGGGCTATGAAGACGGTATCGCCCGGTTTCTCGCGACACATTTTCAGTTGGAGCAACGGTAAATGCAACGGGTGGATCTGCACGTCCATTCAACCGCTTCGGACGGGACTGATCAACCCGAGGTATTGCCGGTACTTGCCCGTCAGGCAGGACTTTCAGGACTGGCGATAACCGACCATGACACATTGGCTGGTGTTCCGTCATTTCTGAAGGCGTGTCGCCAAGCGGATGTCCGGGGCATTGCCGGTGTTGAGATCAGTTCAACCGGTCCTGCCGATTCGGAAGTGCATATCCTGGGTTATTTTCGTTCACCGGATAACAGACCGCTGCAGCAACTGGTGGAATTTCTGAAGTCAGCCAGAGATGAACGGAACCGCCAGATGATCCGGCGGCTACAGGAACTGGGGGCTCCGGTTTCGCTGGCCGACTGGGCCGATGAGGCCGGCGGAATCATCCTCGGGCGTCTTCATCTGGCCCGACTGCTGGTCAAAACGGGCTTTTGCAGGGACTACCGGCAGGCTTTCGGCGCTTACATCGGCCGCGATGGAATGGCTTTCATTCCCAAAGAGCGTTTAAGCTCCGGTGACGCGGTCAGTCGCTTGCGGGAAGCAGGGGCGGTGCCTGTGCTGGCTCACCCGGGCCTGATCCGTTCCCGGATTCCCAGTCTGCGCCAGTTCCTGATCGATCTGAAGGAAAGCGGGTTATTGGGAATGGAATGTCATCATTCCGACCACGAGACCCGTGAATTGCCCCGCTACTTGAGACTTGCATCCCAACTGAGTTTGCTTTCCACCGGCGGCTCCGATTACCATGGAGCCGTGAAACCCCACGTTCGTCTGGGACAGCCGTCCGTTTCCATGGCGGTGGTGGATCAGTTGGATGAATGGATGACCGAATAGTCCCCGAAACGTACAGCTGTGGGAAAACACCACAGCTGTTGCAAATATCCACATAAGACGCAAACCATACATTTAAAAGACAAAACATCGCACATCGGCGCTGCAGTTGTGGTGAAATCCCACATACAGGATCAATTCAAATGTCTGCATATTCTGTAAATAAAACAAAACAAATAAGATCAGAATGTGGCATGGGGTTTGCAATTCTGAGGGGCGGAGGTGGATGATGACGATCCTGCTGGTTTTGACAACCACAATGATTTGCCTGGCACTGTTCAGTGGCCGTGGGAATGCGGGAACCCGCAGAGAACTGGCAGATCAGGGGGAACTGGATGGTTCACCGGCTACAATGCGGGAAGTGTTCCCGGATCTTGCACCTGAGCGTCGGGTGTGCCGACACTATTTTAATCGTATTGCAGGTGCTCCGGTCTATTGTGAGAATGAATTTGATTGCAGATCCTGCCACATCCACTCCAGGCTTGCAGATTCCAGGTTGCGGAAGTTCCTGTTGGAAACAGGTCCGGAAGTTTCCGGTGAAGCAAGTCTGGATTGTTCCCGTTTTTTCCACCGCGGGCATGCCTGGATGGACATTCAAATGGATGGAATTGTCCGGGTGGGTCCGGACCGGTTGCTGTTGCAGTTGATTCAGGGCCGGGTCCGTGGCGTGGAAGCCATGGCCGTTGAGGGGTTCATGGAACAGGATGAACCGGCATACACGCTGATCCTGGACGATGGAACGCGCCTCCCGGTACTGGCCCCGGTATCCGGTCAGGTGTTGGGCCATCATCCGCAGCTGTTGCAGGTGAGCGATACACAATCCATTCCGCTGTGGTGGTCGCTGTTGCGACCGTTTGAGCTGAACCGGGAGATCCGCAATCTGCTGCATGGAATGGAGGCCCAGGCGTGGGCAAAGTATGAGCAGGAAAGCCTGCTGAAAATGGTCCGGCCCGTCACAGAGTTTGCTGCCGATGGGGGAACATTACGGTTTGGCAGTGACGTGGACATTCCCTGGAAACGAATCATAACGGACATGCTGTTGTCCGGATAAGGAGGATGATATGGTCTTTGTACTGGTTGCGTTAACATTTCTCATTTTTCTCAGCGCGGGATTCTATCTGGAATACCGGGAACGCGCCGCCAGGAAGGCAGAGGAAACAGGTGGCGTATTTGCCGCTGATCCGGTGTTTGCCCAGGATGGTGGTGAGCCGGTAGAGGACAAAAGTATTGATCAGGACCCGGAATCGGGTTCAAAATAATGAATACCTGAAGAGGGAGGAACATTATGGTTGCACTGTTGATTGTACTGACGATTATTGGATGCCTGGTTGCGGATGCCATCGTGGTGGCGATGCGGGAGCGCCGTGCCGTTGCAATGTCCGGACAAGCCGTTCCGGAAATGGTGTTTGCCCAGGACGGTGGTGAACCGGTTGGCGATGAGAAGAGCAAATCTGAGCAGGTGGATCAGACGGAGCCGTCTGACAAAGAATGAGCGAGAAGTTCTGTTTCGGGTTGCGATTGGTTAACCATTCACCATAACAGGAGGAAGCAGAATGCCGAAGGCATTACTGGTCGATATAACACAGTGTATGGGGTGCGGCGTATGTTCTGAAGCCTGCAAGGAAGAGCAGAAACTGCCCGGAGACGTAGGCAAGAAGCGTGATTGGGCCAACTATACAGTATTGCGGGATATGGGGGACGAAATATATGTTCGGGAGTTGTGCATGCATTGCACGGACCCGTCCTGTCAGTCCGCCTGTCCGGTGGCGGCGTTACACAAGACGCCCGAAGGCCCGGTGATCTATGATTTTGATCTCTGCATCGGCTGCCGGTACTGTATGATTGCCTGCCCGTTTAATGTGCCCAAGTACGAGTGGAACAAGCCGATTCCCAGAGTGAGAAAGTGCGTGATGTGTTATGAGACGCGGGTCAGCAAGGGATTGCCCACCGCGTGTGCTCAGAGGTGTCAGGAAGAGGGAGCCGGGGCAACCGTTTTTGGAGACCGGGATGAACTGTTGAAGGAAGCCCACCGACGGATTGAAGAAGATCCGGATACGTATTTTGCGCATGTGTTCGGTGAACAGGAAGTGGGTGGTACCAATGTCCTGTTTATCGGTCCCAAATCATTCGGAGAACTGGGATTCAGGGAAGATCTGCCGAACATGCCGCTACCGGAACTGACCTGGAACATTCTGAACAAGATTCCCGTTATCGTGCCGGTATGGGCGACGTTCCTGACCGGTATGTGGTGGTTGAACAACCGCAAAATCGAAGTGGCCGAAACGGAAGGCCGGAAAGCGGAAGATCAGCAGGAAGACAAGGAGGACAAGGCATGAAGATGGCAATGCCCAAAATTACGTTCTGGCGTTCGGTTGCGGCCATCGTTCTGCTGGCCGGAGTTGTCGCCACGGTGCAACGTTTCTTCTTCGGTCTTGGCGCTGCAACAAACCTGTCTGATGAATGGCCCTGGGGGCTCTGGATCGGTTTTGACGTAATCTCCGGTGTGGGTCTGGCAGCCGGCGGATTTACGATCACAGCCATTGTCTATATTTTCAATCTGAAACAATACCACTGCATTGTAAAAGCAACGGTCCTGACGGCATTCATGGGATATATGCTGGTAGCCGTCGCGCTGTTATGGGACCTGGGTAAATATTATGACATCTGGCATGCACTGGTATACGGCAACCACCATTCCGCCATGTTCGAGCTGGCGGTCTGTGTGGCCAGTTATCTGGGGGTACTGGCGCTGGAATTTGCCTCCATTGCGTTCGGGAAATTCAAGTGGATGCGAAAACCGGTCGGGTTTCTGAAGAGCATCTATATTCTTCTCGTGATTATGGGTGTGCTGATCTCGACACTGCACCAGTCTTCTCTGGGGACCCTGTTCGTGATTGTTCCCGGGAAGCTGCACCCCTTATGGTATACCAAATTGCTGCCCATCTATTTCTTTGTCACATCGGTGGCGGCCGGACTGGGTATGACCATCGTAGAATCCTACCTGAGCTGGCGGGGGATGGGTCACGAAGCGCCCACCCACATCCTGGCGAACCTGGCACGGGGGATGGTGGTGATTCAACTGACCTTTGCCGTTGCCCAGTTTGAAGGACTCATTGTCGGTGGAAAGCTGGGCTACCTGATCGATGGTTCCTATGAATCCATCATGTTCTGGATCGAGACGGCCGTGTGGACCATCATTCCGGCCATTATTGTCTTCAACCGGAGCTGGGTGCGGACACGGTTCGGTGTATTTGCTGCGGGATTTGCCTACGTGCTGGGATTCCTGCTCAACCGGGTAAACGTGACCATAACCGCTATGGAAGGATATGCCGGTACCCGGTATATGCCGACCTGGCAGGAAATTGCGGTGTCTGCATCCTTCGTCGTGGTGGCGTTCATCGTGTTCCGATTCGCCGTCAAATACTTCAACCTGTTTGACGATCATCACGAGGCGGACGAAACGGAAGCGGACCCCCGAATGGTCCCTTCCCACTGAAGTAGAAAACCACACCCGGCTGGACATTTTTCCGGCCGGGTGTGGTATAATCCATCAATGATGAAACGTTTCACAAAGCATGCTTCCATTCGCTTCAAGATCTTCCTCATTGTGACCGGATCCATTGCGATTGCCTTTCTCCTGTTTGCCATTATCGTGTTGCGGCATCAGAAGCGGATTTATACCGAGGATCTGTTGTTCAATGCGCAGGCGGTTTCCGAAACAGTGGTCCGGTCCCTGGAACAGGACATGATGGCCAACGATCCCCACAGCATCAGTCTGACACTGGCTTCCATCGGAGAGCAGGAGACATTGAAGAACCTCCGCATCTACACCCACCATGGAGAAGTCTGGGCATCCAGTAACCGGGGAGAAGTGGGAACGCTCCGGTTCAACCGCACGGATTCAAGACAGTGTACGGAATGTCACACCACCGACAGCGGACCGGGACAGCTGGATCGTCAGTTTGTGACCTACAACATCGATACCGACGACAGCTGTCTGGTGAACGCGATCATTCCCATTCTCAACCGGGAATCCTGTTCCACGGCAGCGTGTCATTTTCATGATTCTTCAAACCGGATTCTGGGCTTTCTGAATATGTCCGTGTGCCGGCAACGGGTGGAAAAATCTCTGCGGGACAGTCAGATTCTCATCATGCTGATTTCCGTGGTTCTGATCCTGCTGGTTCCGGGACTGATTATGGTGTTCATGAAACGCTATGTTGTCCAGCCGCTTCATCGTCTGGTGGAGGGGACCAACCGGGTTTCCCGGGGGGAAATGGACGTGGTGCTGCCGGTCAATACCGAGGATGAAATCGGAAAACTGGCGGCTTCGTTCAACGACATGGTGGAAAAACTCCAGCAGTTCAAGAGTGAACTGCAGGGATGGAACCGGGAACTGGAACAACGGGTACAGCGAAAAACCGAGAAACTGAAGGTGGCCCAGGGGCAGATTATTCAGGCGGAGAAGATGTCCTCACTTGGCAGACTGTCTGCCGTCATTGCCCATGAGATCAACAATCCCATTTCCGGTCTGGTGGTGTTCATTCATCTGTTGCAGAAACAACTGGACAAGGATGATCTCAGTGAAGAAGACCGGCAGCGGATGCAGAAACGGCTGGCCCTGATGGAGAGTGAAGCCAAACGGTGCGGGCAGATCGTATCGGAACTGCTGGCGTTTTCCCGGGAAGAGAAAAAGATGGTTCCCTGTGATATCGGTGACATCATCAAGCGGACTGTTTCAATCATGGAACTGCGGGTCAAGGACCGGGAACTGGTGGTACTGCCCGATGTGGAAGATGCATTGCCTCAGATTGAATGCGATCCCGGGAAGATTCAACAGGTTTTGATGAACCTGATCCAGAATGGTATTGAAGCGATTCCGGATGGTGGCGAGGTGCGTGTCCGTGCCCGGTACCTGAAAGAAACCAATCAGGTGGAAATTCAGGTCAGTGATACGGGTATCGGAATTCCGGAAAGCCACCTTGCCCACATTTTTGAACCGTTCTATTCGTCCAAAGATCAGGGCCAGAGTGTCGGCATCGGACTGTTCGTGGTGTACGGAGTGGTGGAACAGCACAATGGCACCATTGATGTAATCAGCCGGGAAGGTCAGGGGACGACGTTTTTGATCAAGCTGCCCGTTTCCGTTTGACGGATTAGCGGGTGGAACGAGGAGGAAGGATGGAACCCACGGTACGGATACTGGTGGTTGATGACGAGCAGATCGTGCGGGAATCCCTTCAGGGATGGCTGGAAGAGGAAGGCTACCAGGTGGATACTGCGGATTCTGCCGATACGGCGCTGGCCATGATCGGCCGCCAGGAATACGAGATTGCGTTTCTCGATATCAAAATGCCCGGTATCGACGGTATTGAACTGTTGCAACGCCTGAAAGACCGCTTCCCCACCATTGACGTGGTCATGATGACGGCTTACGCGTCCGTGGACAGTGCGGTGGAAGCGATGAAGATCGGCGCTTACGACTATCTGACCAAACCGTTTGATCCCGATTATGTCTCCATGCTGGTCCGGAAGATTGTGACGCAACGGTCCCTCCGGGAAGAGAATGTCCGCCTTCGGGAACGACTGGATACGGCATTGAAACATGTCCGCATTATCGGGGAAAGTGAACCGATGCAGCAGGTGCTTCGTCAGGTGGAAGAGGTGGCGGGGTCTGACGTGTCCGTCATGATCACCGGGGAAAGCGGTACCGGTAAAGAGATGGTGGCCCGGGCAATCCACTACACATCTCCCCGGCGGTTTGAACCGCTGGTGGTGGTCAGTTGCGGTGCATTGCCTGAAGGTCTGGTGGAAAGTGAGCTCTTCGGCTATGAGCGAGGTGCATTTACCGGTGCATTTTACAAGAAGCGGGGGAAATTTGAGACGGCCAACGGCGGGACGTTGTTCCTGGACGAGATTGGTGAATTGAACGGAAAGATGCAGGTAGACCTGCTGCGGGTACTCCAGGAGAAGGAAATCACCCGTATCGGATCCAACAAGACCATCAAGGTCGATTTCCGGGTATTGTCTGCGACGAACCGGAACCTGAAGACGCTTGTGGAACAGGGAGACTTCCGGGAGGATCTCTATTACCGGCTCAACGTGTATACCATTGAGATACCCGCACTCCGGGAGCGGATGGATGATATTCCGCTGCTGGTGGACCATTTTGTGTCTCAGTTGCGGAGGCGTACCGGAAAAGCCATTGAGGGTATGACCACCCAGGCGCTGAACCGGTTGAAACAGCACAGCTGGCCCGGGAATGTCCGGGAACTGGAAAACGCCGTGGAACGATCCTTTGTGACAGCCAACGGTAAATTGATTACCACCGATGAGCTCTCATTCCTCGAGCCCAAACCGGTCAAGTCAGGATCGGGTCCGAAAGTCTCGCTGGCTGAACTGGAAAAAGCCCACATTACGGATGTGCTGAAGGAATGTGATTACAATATTTCCCAGGCGGCGAAAGTGCTGGAGATTGACCGGACCACCCTGTACAACAAAATGAAGAAGTATGGCATCTCGAAGGAATGAGAGCATTCTGCTGACCCCGATCCGGTTTCCGGTGGAGTGGATTGATCCGGAAATCCTGGAGAAAGTGGGTGTCATTTTCCGGCGGGACGTTCGGGTTGAACCACAGGAGCTGGATCTGGATACCTTTTACGACCCTGTCCGGGACCAATACCATTCAACTGCGATTCTCAAGCATTTCATCCTGGAACGACCTGCCGGTACAGACCGATCCTGCTTCCTTGTAACGGAAGACCTGTACATCCCGATTCTCACGTTCGTTTTCGGTGAGGCGCATATGCATGGACGCCACTGCATTGTGTCGAGTCACCGGTTGCGGGAGGAGTTTTACCTGCGTGATCCGGATCCCGGATTGCTGCGGGACCGGTTGCTGAAGGAAATTGTCCATGAGTTGGGACATACATTCGGGTTGATTCACTGTTTTGATGATTTGTGCGTGATGAACAACTCTTACGGCATATCCGGTACCGATCGCAAATCCTGTTTTCCATGTGAGCTTTGTTTTGAGAAGCTCGACGAGGTGTTGTAAGTCGGCCGGTTCAGAATGTATTACCGATCGATACCTGCAGTTTCCATCGGGAGGGAAATACGTCCTGATCCAGGTTGTAGGCCAGTTCAACCCGAACAGGACCGAGCGGTGTGCGAAACCGGACACCGGTTCCAATGTCTTTTACGGCGGAGCTGAATGACATATCGGTCATGCGTTCCCAGACATTTCCAATGTCCAGGAAACACACGCCTTCAATTTCCTGTGTAATCGGAAAGTGGTATTCCATGTTGAACAGGGCAAGAACCCGGCCACCCCGGGGAGCGCCGTTTGAAAAGAGTGGTCCGGCCTGTTCGAATGAACTGATCCGTAACGTATTGGTGCCCCCGGTAAAAAACCGGTCGGGCAGGGGCACCGCATAGTCGGTTTCCGGGGCGGCGATATGGCCGAATGTCTGGGAGAACGAAAGACGATTGAAGAACATGGAGAACTTTTCCAGGTACTTGAGATAGAAACGGTCTCCCGTGGTATCGTACGTGGGTTCGAGACGCAGCGACAGGTAATATCCGTCTGTGGGATAAAGCAGGTCGTTACGCCGGTCATAGAGGAGCTGGCCGTTGAACGAAACCGTGTTGACAGGATGGAGTTCCTTTTCGATTTCCTCCAGCGGGACCGTGACATTGGTCAGCTTGTTCCGCTTGGCCTCCAGTGAGAGAATCATACTGGTATACATTCCCACGGTGGTGTTGTAGCTGATACTGGTTCCCAGACGGGAAAACCGATAATCGTCTTTGTCTTCCAGGAAAGCGAATACGGAACCCATGAAATGGGACCGGCCGGAAATGTTGAGGTACAGCTGCTGGCGTTTGGGTGAAATCCGGGTCAGAAACGTGCCGGTCAATTCCCGTCCGAAAAGATACGCACGATTCACCTGCACGGAGCCCCGGGGTCCTTCATCTGAATTGAACCCGACACCATATCGGATGGTGGTCAACGGTCGCTCAGCGAGGTTGACGAACAATGAGAGGGAATCCTGACCGGTCAGAAACGGGGTGACCTGTACGTTGGAAAACAGTCCGGTGCTTTCCAGTCTGCTCTTCATGCGGTCAATATCCGCCTGTGTCACCGGCTCACCGGGTGTCGAATCCAGTAGATTCAGCACGAAGTTGGTGGAAATTCTGTCGTTTCCGTGGATAAAAAATGCAGACACATTTCTCTTTCCCCCGGTCAATACCGTAAATGTGAGTGGTATGGCATTCCCGTTGGCCTCTCCCTGTTGCAGTGAAATTCTCGGGTTGAAAAAGTCGGCATCCAGCAGTTCTTTCTCGCCGTTCTGGACCGCCTCCACAATACCGTGCGGGTTGAATACCTGCCCGGTTTCAATTCCCGGCAAGCCGGGCAAATACTCTTTCTCTCCCCGCACAGTGATGGTTCCGATTGTCCGCTGCTGACCCGGATCTACGGTGACGGACAAATTCCGGGACCCCTGCTCGTAATCAAACTTGACCTCCGGCGTCAGGTACCCTTTTGGTTTCAGTTGTTCAATGACGGCGGTTCTCAGGTCGCTCATGGACAGGCGATTGTAAAATGCGGGCTGTTGGAGCTCCAGCTTAACCGGACTGACAACGGAGAGTTTTCGGACTTCGTAACGGGCGGGCTCCTCAACCACAAACCGGATTCGCCCCGCTTCGCGGATCATCTGGACATCCGGGTTCCAATAACCCCTTTCCAGCAATCGGAAGTACAGGTTGTTTCGGGTAATATTCAAAGAGGTGTCCGAGACGCCATCCCGTTTCAAAACGGCGAGAATATCCGTCTCGTCTTCTGCTGTGAGGTCCACATTCTCGATTGTGAACTGAATCTGTTCTCCGCGGACCACGTTGACGTTGATGTCCGCCTGTCTTCCCGTCTTTTTCACCGTATAGCTGGCTGTACCGTTGTAGTAACCCTTCCGGCGCAGAATTTCGACAATGTTGGCCATGTCATGGTCCATCTGTTTCCGGTCCAGGCGGTCTCCGGGTTGCAGCTTGATCTCCTTGGCGACTTCTTTCAGATTGCATGTGACGGATCGGATCCGGACCGGTGGACCGGTTTCGATGGTGATACGGGGGAGCGCCTCTTCTCCGGAGGACGAGAAGTCCACATAATGATCCAGTTGTACGTCAGGGTATCCCATTTCATCGTAGAATGCCTTCAGGGACTGGATGAATGCCATATAGCGATCATTGTGGAAAGGTTCACCTTCCGGATATGATTCCGCCATGAACTTCCGGATACGTTTCGGCTTCAGACCCGGGTCTCCCGAAAACGTTACCTTGCCGAAACGGATCTGCGGGATCGTAACAAATTCCAGATCGACCGCACCGTTTTCTCCGGCCTTTTCATATACCTGGACATCAGAGAAGAAACCTGTCTTGAACAGGTTGCGAATCGACTGGGCGACCTGATCATAATCCAGGTCATCCCCGGGCTTGACCGTCAACAGGGGCTGCAATGTCGGATCCGGAAGAATGATGTTGCCGATCTGTGGTTCTGCAGCCCGGGAACTGGTCAGGAGGCAAAACAGCAACATGTATGTCAGCAGTTGTTTCATGGTGTTTCCGTATTCCCGGGTTCGTTAACCGGTTGGGTAACGGCCACCGGTTCACGATGTCGGGTCAGCATGTCCAGCAGTGTGCGAACCGTGATGAACCCCACCCGACTGTCCAGTTGCTGATGTTCGCTGTCCACCAGTACGATGGCCGGGGTGGACCGGATATGAAATGCTTCTGCGAGACGTCTGCCCGACGGCAGGTCCCGGGTTCCCGGCTGGCGGATATCGATGAGAACGGGCAGGAAATCGCGTTTGATACGCGCCTCGACTTCCTCATCTCCGAATGTGTTGTATTCCATCATGAGGGCATACACGTCGCGGTTGGAACGGAAATAGAACAGGATCGGCTTCAATGTTTCCTGCTGACGCAGCAGGGCGGTGTCCAGTTGCAGCCACTGGATGCGGTTGGGGGGCGACTTGCAACCGGTCAGCACCAAGAGCAACAAGCATAAGAAGATCGACCTGTATTTCATCGACTTCAGTATACCATGGAACGGTGCGAGAAGAAGGGTGGCTTCACCGGCGTGGACCATTGGGGATACGGGCGAGCAGCCACAAAAAGAAAGGTGCGCCCACCATGGCCGTCAGGACGCCGGTCGGCACCGTGACCGGATACAGAATGGTTCGTCCAATGGTGTCACAAACCGCCAGCAACAGGCCGCCCGCTGCCATGGTCAGCGGGATCAGTTCCCGGTGACGGCCGCCGCGATTCAGCCGGACCATATGGGGAACGATGATACCCACAAAGCCGATGGGCCCTGTGAACGCGATGGTGGCGGCGACCGCGACGCTGACCAGCAGGATCAACTGCTTCTTGAAGCGTCGCAGATCGAGCCCCCGGGTGGTGGCCAGATCGTCTCCCAGCAGTACCAGGTCCAGTGCCGGTCCGTGAATCATGAGCATCAGGAGCATCAGGAGACAGGCGGCTCCGGTGAACAGGACGGCAGTTGTGTCCGCGCCGGACAGCCCCCCCAGCAGCCATCGGGTCACCCGGAATACCTCGTATTCCCCGGCCAGATACTGCAGGAACATGATGATGCTGGAGAACAGGAAGTTTACCGCCACGCCCGCCAGCAGGACCACATTGGAAG
>DAINNF010000040.1:0-20248 GCA_036736005.1 Acidobacteriota bacterium | reverse complement strand
GAGAAGGGGATTAAGTCTCTGCGCAGCGGAACCCATGGCGACATGTTTCTCGAAATCGAAGTGAAGACACCCGCAGCCACAGACGCCCGGGCTCGCGAATTGCTGGAGGAACTGTCGCAGTATGAAGATCATGGAATACGTGACCATTTGCCAACTGACAGATGATGTGGTTCAATATGAGTGAGGCAATCCAATGACAAAGAAGAAACAATCCGGTGGTGAGAAGGAACCGTACTACATGATCAGTGTTGTCGCAAAGATGTATGACATTCATCCACAAACATTGAGACTGTACGAGAAACACGGTTTAATTGAGCCCTCCCGGACAGACGGAAATACCCGGCTGTATTCCCAGAAGGACCTGGACCAACTGGAGGTGGTTCTGAACCTGGCTCGAGACCTGGGCGTGAACCTGGCCGGGATCGAAGTCATTCTCAATATGCGCAAGAAAATGGAACAGATGCAGAAAGAGATTAACCAGATGGCAGCCGCCATGCAGCGAATCATCCTGGATCATATGGATAATGGCCAGGAAAAGATCCAGAACGCACTGGTCCGGATCCCCAGAAGCGGTCTGGTTCGACTGGATATTGAAAAGGAAGATGGCAAATAGGCACATTTTCGAAGACGAACAGGCGCTCAAACAGTATTTGAAAGAAATCAATAAGCTGCCGCGTATTACGCCTGATGAGGAAAAGGAACTTGCCAAACGTATCCAGGAAGGGGATGAAGAAGCGCTTCGAAAACTGGTGGAGGCCAACCTCAAGTTTGTTGTCTCCATAGCCAAACGGTACCGCGGAAGAGGGGTGCCGTTCATGGACCTGATTAACGAAGGAAATCTGGGAATCATTGAAGCCGCCAAGCGTTTTGACCCGGATCGCGGCGTCAAGTTCATCACATATGCGGTGTGGTGGATCAAACAGGCCATCATTCATGCAATCGCCGAACAGAGTGGTGTTTTCCGCGTCTCACACAAGACCTTAAACCTGATTAACAACATTTCAAGAACCCGGGAAATGCTTCAGAAAGAACTGGAACGGGACCCGACTCCTGCGGAAATAGCCGAAGAAATGAACATGACTGAGTTCCAGTTGAACTCCATTCTCTCCAAAGTGATGGACTCCCAGTCCCTCAACGCAGCAATAACGGACGATGAAGATATGTCCCTGCAGGACGTGATTGAACAGGTTTCCGTTCCGGGTGCGGACGAGAAGCTGATCAAACAGTCTTTTCTGGAGCACCTCGAGGAGTCCCTTTCATTACTCAGTGAACGGGAAATGACCATACTCACCCATCGGTACGGTCTGAATTCAGAAGAGCCCAAGACGCTTCATGACATTGGGAAGCTCATGGGCCTTTCCAGGGAGCGGGTGCGTCAGATTGAAAAAAGCGCGTTGAAGAAGATACGACGCAGTCAGTACCGGTCCATCCTGAAAAGCTATCTCAACTGATTGCCGTTCAACTAGAAGTTAGCCGGAATCCTCGGCGTAACAGTGGAATACCATTCCCGGATGCGGGACATATCGGCCTCCAGATCACCCGTCACTTCCACCAGAGGTCCCGCTTCGATCAGTCGCCTGGCATAATCAAAACAGACCAGTTGAACCGGAACATTTGCCAACCTGGCAATCCTGAGGAACCCGGTCTTCCACCGTTCCACACGACTTCTTGTGCCCTCGGGGGATATGACCAGGTACAGCCATTCTGACTCTTCGAACCGTTTCAGGACCTGTTCCACCACGCCAATGGGAGCTTTCCGGTTGACAGAAATACCGCCCAGTCGTTTCATGAGCCCCGTGAAGGGTTTTCTGAAGAGCGTGTGTTTACCCAACCAGTGAAACTTGATCCGCATGCCAAGTGCTGCGGCAAGACCCAGCGGGAAATCCCAGTTGGATGTATGGGGAGCCACAGCCACAACGAGTTTTTGCACATCGGGAAACCTGCCCTTGAATCGCCAACCGAACATCTTCAACCAGGAGCATCCAATCCATCGGCTCAGACGATTTCCGAATTCCGGTTGACCGGATTTGGGATTCGGCAGGTTCAATGATTCAAACACGGTCAGACTCCCTCACTCCGCCCGGAATGTATTGCGATCCCGCACGATACACTGCTGAACATTTTCCGGTACCGGGACGGGATAGTTCCCGTCAAAGCATGCAGCACATCGGTTTGTGCCCAATACCTGATTGAGCCGTTCCACTGAAAGGAACGTCAGGGAATCCACGCCCAGTTCCCCGGCCATCCGTTTTTCAAGCTCAACGAGCCGCTCTCCCGACAGATACTGATCGCTGAAACCCAGTTCGTTCTGTATCCGATGTGCAAACAGTTCTTCACGGGTGGACATGTCAATTCCATAGAAACATGGATGAATGACCGGGGGGGAGTATATGGCCAGGTGAATCTCCCGGGGCTTCTTGTAAGCAAGGGTGGCCACAATCTGTTTCAGTGTATTCCCCCGGACAATACTGTCGTCAATCAACAGGATCCGCTTGTCACGGACCTCTGAATCAATCGGGTTGAGCTTCAGGCGCAAGGCTGATTTCCGTGCGCCCTGATGCGGCATGATGAATGTCCGGCCGCTGTACCGGTTCTTGATAAATCCTTCCCGTATGGGAACCCCCGTGGCCTCCGCAAAGGCAGTGGCCGCCGGACGGGACGTGTCCGGAATCGGGATCACCACGTCCACATCCCCGTGATTACGGGAACGCCATTCCTCCGCCAGTAATTGTCCCAGCTTGAGCCTCGCCCCGTAAACTTCCAAATCATTCATTGTGGAATCCGGACGTGCAAAGTAGATGTACTCGAATATGCAGGGCCTTGACCCGGACGATTCAATGATCCGATGTTCCGGTTCTTCCCCCGGCCGGAAAAAGATGATTTCTCCCGGTGCCACCGAACCCATGGTTTCGAAGTCCAGTACATCCATGCACACACTCTCGGACGCCACCATGTATGCATCCCCTTTCCTGCCCCACACAGCCGGTCGGATCGCATGGGGATCGCGGGCAACAAACAGGGTATCCTCTCCGCCGATATTCATGATGCCCGCTATGGAATATGCTCCCTGCATGATGCTGTATGTTGACTTCATCCCCCTTACCACATCATCAATCGTGTATGTCCGTTTGAGCCCCTGCTCACCTTTCATGATTTCACCGGAAAGCACGTACAACACCGGCTCGATATCGCATCGGCTGGAAAGGTAGTTTGACTGATCCAGCAGATGTTGTTTCATGTCCTCGAAGTTCATGATATTGCCGTTATGGGCCATAATGATTCCGGGCCAGCGACTGTAAAAAGGTTGAGCATCTTCCTTACTCCCGCTTCCCAGTGTCGGATAGCGGACATGTCCCAATGCACAGTCCCCCTCCAGACGCTTCAGTTCATCTTCATTGAAAATATGATGTACCAGGCCCAGGTCCTTGAAGATTCGAAAGTGATTTCCTTTCTTGGATCCGATACCGGCGGAGTCCTGACCTCTATGTTGAATGGCCTGGAGACCGGTCGCGACATGGCGCGATGCATGCTCCATTCCGATGATTCCGACAAATCCGCACATATACCCCTCCTCCTGGTTGTCCCTGATCACCTTAATCTAGCGCATTCACACAATTGAATCAAAACCTTTCTGGGCTTGCGCGCCACCTTCAAACCCAGTTCAGAACCACCAATTTCTGAAAGGCTGTGTTATAATTGGCCTGATTTCGGGATAGGGGGATCCATGCGGATTATACCGGTTTCATCCGGAAAAGGCGGGGTAGGAAAAACCACATTTGCCATGAACTATGCGCTTGCACTGGCGCGCACCCATAAGACCGTCTTGATTGACCTGGATACCGGAACATCCAGCCTCCGCAATTGTCTCGACGTTCCCGTACAGAAAGATCTCTACCATTTCCTGAAAAAGCGCGCCAATCTGTCTGATTGTCTGACACCTCTCAGCACGCAGCTGGACCCGGACGGCGTATTCGGAAATTTCTCTTTTATCGCATCTCCGCGCAACTTCATTTATGACGTGGTGAACTTCTCGCACGACATCAAGCTGCGTCTCATGGAAGGAATCAACAACATCGAAGCCGACTTTGTTATCCTGGATGTCAAAGCGGGAATCGACTACAATGTGATCGAATTTCTGCCCTTCACCAACACGGGCATTCTGCTGTTCACGCCAAAGAACCGTGCCGCCACCGTTACGGCTTCCGAAATGACGAAGGCAATTCTGTTTCGGATGATCCGTCTGATCTTTGCCGACACACAAACGCTGAGTCGACGGTTCCGGGGAATTGACGACAACGACACCAAGTTGTTCAACGAACTGATTGACCTGGTTGAAGACGGGTATGATGAACAGCTGGAATCACTCGATCACTTTCTGAACATGCTGGAAGGGGAATTCCCTGACGAACGGTTCATTGAACTGCTTCGCGATGCCATTGAGCATTTTCGGGTGTACTTTGTTCTGAACATGTTTGACAGCATTGAAGAATCAACAGAATCCGTGATCCGTCCGTTCGTAGAGAACATTTATGAAACCGTGTCCGGAAAAGTCTCCATCCATAATCTGGGATGGATTGTACGGTCGGAAGAAGTTTTCCGGTCTACAGAGGAGGCCGTTCCGTTCATGATATCCAATTACTACCGGAAAAAGAACAAGCACGCATCAGCCCGCAAGAAAGACGAAGAACTGCGTTCCCTTCTCGGACTGACACCCCGCAAACGGAAACGTGCTTCTGAAAAAACCGTGGCAACTGCAGATGAAGTCCATCATCAGGTCGATTTACTGAAGCGCATGTATATGAACGGGGCGGGCAATGACCCTGCCACCAATCTTCGCTTCATCACCGAACGGACGCTGAATGTCACGGACAGTACACTTCATCGCTTCGGCATGCACCACATCCACACCAACGAACAGTTTCTGGACCGCTTCTTCAAGGAACTGGAACACCGGAGATCCGGAGATCTGGACGCTGACACCCCCTGAACAACCCCCGTGAGTTCCGATCTATTTGCAGCACTTTCTTGAAACGCCTAGTCAAGGAAATACGTGCGGGTTACTGATCTTCGCTCCACTCCCTGTAGCGTTCCATGTATCCGTTCAATGCCGGTGTTCCGTCCAGGCCCAGATACTCGAGATATGCCCGCACAAAACCGCGGACATAAACGGCAGCGGGAGGCAGCTGGTCAAAATGCTCCGATTCGATGGCTTCCAGATAGTCCCGTCGGACATGGATCTTCTCAGCCATCTCGTCCATTGTAATACCAATTTCCAACCGAACCCGGCGCAGCATGTCACCGGAGAATGTCGTATCGGGGCCGAATTCAGGTGCCCGCGGTCGTATCACATGTCGCCGCACCTGAAACTGCTTTTTCAAGATCTGATAGGCCTTTTCAATATCCTCGAGAATCTCGCGCCGTCTCGCCTCGCTGAACTCCTGCATGGCAGGGACCGCCGCAGCCGTTGTCGGTGCCGAATAAATCCGTTTCATCAGGCGATAGGCACGTTCCAATTCCTGGAAGGTCGCGTCCGGTTTGATTTCCAGTATCTCGTAATAGCGGTCAAGCCGTTCTTCCGACACTAGATTCCCTCCGTCTCCTGCCCACCTCTCGGATCATCCAGCAATTCATTCGCGGTGCGACACATGTCCACCAACAATCTGGCTGCTGTGACCCGGTTCAGATGGATCGGTTCCTGAACCAGTTTGTTCCAGAAGTCCCGGTCATAGCGAACATGACCGCTGAATTCACAAGGAATGCCGAGAAACTTGCTGGCCATGCTTCGAATCGCGATTCCTGTCTCGGTCTGACGATACTCCCGCACCTTGTTCAGGACCAGGTGAATGCAGAAACTACTCATTTCCCGCACATACAAACGAGAGAATTCCGGATACTCACGACTCAAGTGGTCTGTCAGTTCGGTGACCGAGCGAATTCCATAGCGGGACCTGTTGCCCCACAACTCCCTTGCCTCCTCACGGATCCCGGCTTCACGAAACAGCTTGGACAATCGCCGGAAATACGCATTCTTCATAAACTGGTACAGGTTTTCAATGGCCATGCGTTCCGGCACGGTTACCGCAATCATACGGTCCGCCAGGAGAAAGGTGTCCACTGTAACATGACGTGTACCCGCACCGAGATCAAGCAGCACCACATCAGCCTGCAATCCTCTGATGTGTCTGAAAAATTTCTTCTTCTGGGCATGGGTCAGCCCGGTTGTGTTGGTTGAGTTCACATCCCCGGCAATGAGTCCCACCTTGGGAATCGGGGTGTCCACGACCAGTTCCTGCAGCGGGATCTTGTCCACCCGGAACGATTCCAGTGTTTTCTCCGGTTTCAACACGCCGAGATACGTGTGAAGGTTGGCTCCACCGAAATCAGCATCGACAAGAATGACATTCAGACCACGTTCAGCAAGGCACACCGCCAGCCCGGAGGTAACGAAACTCTTTCCCGTTCCACCTTTTCCGCCGCCGACAGCCCAGATTTGCATGCCTCTCCCGTCGTAGTCGATTATTGCTCTCATCATATCAGTTTTTTTGTTTAAACCGAATCTGTGATTGAAAAAAATATACGTTTTTTAAAAAATCGGGTTTGGTAACAATCCGTAACAGTGCTTGAGTCATTTGTGATTTCAGGTACAATACCCTTCAACCCGGATCGTCCGGAAATTGAATGCAAGGAGACCGCATGAAACGCTTTGCCTGGTTGTTGTTACTGATTGGACCGATGCCCGCTTACGCCGAGAAAGTGGCGGACGCCCACGCAAAGGTAACGCCCTCATTCTGGGGCTACCTGTTCCAACCGAAATTCATCACCATGGCTGTCATTGCGGCCATCGCACTTTATCTCCTCATGTCCAGACGCATGTCGGAACGCTTGCGACTGGCACTCTTGATTGTCGCAACATTCTTCTTTGGAATCGCCGGTAACCTGCCCGGTTTCCTGAAGGCATACGCCATGCATCCCTCCCCAATCTGTGCTTCTACAAAACCATTCCTGTACGGATTACGCCTTCCGTTCGCAGTCACCATCGTTGTGATTCTGGTACTGACGGTCATTGGTCCAAAACTCTTCTGCTCCTATGTCTGCCCGGTAGGTTGCGCCCAGGAACTGGCGGCAAAAGTCACTGAGCGCTTTAAATGGAAACTGCAACCCATCCCGTTCCGGTTTGGTCTTTTCATCCGGATTCTTGTATTTGCGTTACTGATTGGGTTGAGTGTCACCATGGTACTTCACACCGTTTACGAGGGGAAAACGTACCCCCTTTCCATTTACGACTATATCAATCCCTTTCATGGCTTTGAGTTCCACCTGAGCAGCAACTGGGTAGACACTCTGGTCAACTTCCTGCCACTGATTCTGACCCTGATTCTGGCTTTTCGTTACTACCGGCCGTTCTGTTATGCCGTGTGCCCCGTCGGTCTATTCAGCCATTGGGTGGAACAGGTGGGTGTCACCCGATTGACGTTCATACCGGGAAAATGCACAGACTGCGGTGTATGCGTAACGGAAACAGGGTGCCCGGCGGTACCGGAAATTCTCAAAGACGCGAATCTCAGACCGGACTGTTTTGCCTGCAACCGATGCGTAAATGTCTGTCCCACAGGGGCACTGGAATGGGGGACAAAGCGAACCCGTCAGTAGACGCTCCGTCAGGAAAACTGATCCGCTTCACCATGGCATACAATAAAAGAGGGGCGAGAGCGCCCCTTTTCCTGTTACCAGCCCAGCATATTCATTCGGGCACCGGTCGCTCAACCCAGCCGGACCGATCCGGCTCAGCCGGTACAGGCGGTGATGTAACCGGGTTCTCCTTGAGTTTCTGCATCAGCACCGATACCGCTTTCTCGATACAAGGATCTTTACCCGCAGCGACCAGTTGCGGTTCATCGTACACTTCGATATCCGGCGCAACACCGACACCTTCCACTACCCAGTTTCCATCGGTGTCAAACACACCGAAGCTTGGAACTGAAATACTGCCGCCGTCAACAAGGCCGGCGTTTCCGGATAGGCCCACAAGACCGCCCCAGGTTCTTGTCCCGATCAGCAAACCCAGTTTCTTCTTGCGGAAGTAATACGGCAATGCATCCCCGCCGGAAGAAGAATAATGGTTGATCAGCATGACCTTGGGACCATCATGGGCCACCCCGGGTGTCGGGTTCGGTGCAACACCCCGCCGTGCCCAGTAGTTCAGTGTTGTGCGATCCAGCAGTTCAACCATAACATCCGGAATAAAACCACCACCGTTGTAGCGGTCATCGATGATCAATGCCTCCTTTTCATGGTATGCATACATACCTCGGAACAGTTCGCGATTGCCCTCGAATGAGGTATTGGGCACATGGATATAACCGATCCGTCCGTTTGACATCCGATCCACCATAGCGCGCCGCGATTCCACCCAATCCAGGTACCGCAATTCCAGTTCACTGGCTACGGGCTTCACCTCAACGGTCCGCGTCGATTCACCGTCTTTCAATCGTTTCACGGTCAGGAGAACCTTTCGTCCAACGGTGTTTTCAAGGAACCGGTAAGGATTGTCCTTCAGGGTGACGGAATGCCCGTCAATCGCGACAAGATAATCCCCTTCCTGGACATCAATCCCCTGTTCTGTCAATGGAGACCGCCGATCCGGATTCCAGTTCTCTCCCGGATATATGTGAGCAATACGATACAGATTTCGATCCTCATCCGCCTCAAATTCACAGCCCAGCAATCCGGTGTCTACCCGTTTCACCTTCGGCATATCACCCCAATTCACATAGGCATGACCGACATTCACTTCACCGACCATTTCGCCGAAGATGTAGTCCAGGTCCGCCCGATGACTCACATATGGCAATAGCTGTGCATACCTCGCCCGTACCCCTTTCCAGTCCACACCATGCATGTTACCGGCATAGAACCAGTCTCTGAATATTCGCCATCCATCCACATAAATTTGTTCCCATTCCTGACGGGGATCAATTTTCATGGAAAGACCATCCAGGTCCAGCTTTCCGGTTCCGGGCTTCTGTCCCGGGCTCAGCGCCGCTATACCGAAATCCGCACCTGAACGATACAGAAAATGGTCACCGCCGGCCGCCGGCATGGAGTTGCGAATACCGCCCATGATCATTTCCTCTTCTTGCTTCTTCAGGTTGAACCTGTGCAGCCCCTTGTCATCGTGGTATAAAACTCCATCCTTGACAGCATTCAGGTTCCAATAACGTCCCGACGGAAGGGGAAAGGCCACGACACGGTCTTCGGCACCTTCAAACTGGATATCAACAATGACGTCCTTTTCCACTTTGGCTGGCTTCCGGTTGCCTTTCTTCGCATTGTTCTCATCCTCTCCATTCACCGGCTCCACGTCTTCAGCAAATTCAAAAAGCCGGGGAGCCTGGTCCGTCAATGGCAGCGCATAGATCCGGGCGGCATTGTTGTACACATAGTCAAATTCAAAAGAGGAGAATGCGAGATTGAAGTCCCGGTCTGAAATGAAGAACAGGTATTTCCCGTCGGTTGAAAATACCGGTGACATGTCATCGAACGTATCCCCCGTCAAGCGTCGCGTAATGCCCGTTTTGAGGTTGAACGCCCATATGGACATCTGTCCATTTTCAGCGTTCTTGGCATATGCAATCCAACGGGAATCCGGTGACCAGCCGTAATCCCGTATCTCCTGACGGTCAGCATGGTCCACAATCCGTTCCTCACCTGATTTCACATCAATCACCTTCAATGACTGGGTCTTGTCCGCATAAAGCAACCACTTGCTGTCTGGTGACCATGTGGGCTGAAACTTCCAGGCCGAGCTATTCGATGTCAATTGACGAGGATCCCCTTCCCCATCCGGTCTCATCAAATAGATTTCATATTCACCCGTAACATCCGAACAATACGCAAGCCATCTGCCATCCGGTGACCAGGCCGGAAATATTTCCCGAACGCCACCACTCTCGGTCAGGTTAACGGTTCTACCGTGTTCAGCCGGAACACTGAACAGATCTCCCCGTGCATCGAACACGGCCCGTTTGCCGGAAGGAGAAACCGTCATGCTGTGAATATCATCTTTGACCTGTTTGAAGTATGGGAGGACAGCCGGATTGTCAAATCTGATATGGACGACAACCTCCCGGGTTTCTTCTGTCTCCAGGTTGAGTACAAACAGTCTTCCGCCATTTTCATAAGCAAGCAGACCTCCAGATCCGGACGGCCACATAACATCAAATTCCTGGTGGGTCGTGATTTCACGGATTTTACCGCTGTTCACATCGTAACGATAGATATTCAGTATCTTGTCACGGTCCGAAGCAAAATAGATGCCGTCTTTGTACCAGTGTGGTATCTGGTCCGTGCCCGGAAACGTTGTCAGTCTCTTTGAATCTGAAGCCTCCAGGTCGTATATCCAGACATCGGCGGCCCGGCCCCCTTTATACCGTTTCCATGTTCGAAATTCCCTTGAAATCGGTGTATAGCATATCTTCTTACCATCCGGGGAAAAGCTCCCAAATCCAGCTTCCGGAATCGGCAGGGGCTTTTCAAGTCCCCCGGACAGACTAACCAGGTAATACTTCCCCATTCTTTTGCCCCAGGGGGTACGGTTGGCACGAATCAGAATATGCTGACTGTCGGGCGTCCAATCCAGCACAATGTTGTCAAATCCGCCTCGGGGCGGCATCACCCCGACGTCGTTGTACCAGGTTAACTGTTTCGGTTCCCCACCGGCAACCGGCATAACGTAAACCTGGCGCGAACCACTGTATTGAGCCGAGAAGGCGATCCATCTGCCATCAGGCGAAATTTTCGGAAACAACTCGAGACCGGGATGAGAAGTCAAACGCTTCGCATTCCCTCCCGAAACCGGGACAGTCCAGATGTCTCCGGCATAGACAAACGCAATCGTATCCCCGTGAACATCGGGGAAACGTAACAGGCGGGTACCATCCTCCGCAAATGACAATTGCCCCGCCAACAAAAATAGGAACGCACTGAAAAGCAGCTTTCTCATACTGATATCCTCCAGGAAGACGATAGATTGATTCTACCCTGTATTCACGCAACCGTAAAATGTTGTACTGGAGGGATTCCAAACCGGTTTCATCACCGGACACTGAAATGATCAGATAATGGGAAGAGAATCGGAAACGAAAACAGGCGGACTAATTCACCTCATAATCCATGACGCGCCACCTTCCATCCAGGTCCCTGACGCAGGTAACCGTTTCTATCTTTGCATCGTTCTGTGCAAACCGCGTCTGGTAATGAACAACCAGAAGAGCGTTATCCCGACGTTCGGAAACCGCATCCATAGGCTCTGTCGCCAGCTCATGACGCTCCATGACATGACCCAGCCCGGATCGCATTCCCTGAAGCTGACGGGCCCAGGCAGCACGATCCGTCTGCTCCTGCATATTCTTCGAACCGACGTCCCAACTCTCGGCATAGGCCCCGATATCCACGAGATGCAGCCAGGCCTCAGCCGCACGAACCGCGGCCCGGTATTGCCGCGCCGACCCCTGCCCCTTGATTGCAAATCCAAGTACCAATAAACAGAGAATCAGTAGAACAGCTGGTACAATCCGTTTCGTCTCCATGCGGCGTTCGGCTCCTTCGATGCAACTTCTGAAACCGCCTGCGGCTTCAATTGAGGTTTCATATATGAGTACGCTCAGACAACCGGTTTCGTTCACGCTCTTTTATACTTTCCTCGTTTTTTTCAACCGTTCATACCGCAATTCAACCCGATCCGATTCCAATTCAACACAAAAAGTCTCTCCCTTTCAGTTCTTCTTCACGGAAGCCGATGGAACTCCCATTTTGCGGACGTCAGGCCAACTACACTCATGGTACAATGCATCCTCGGAGGACTGAACTTGCTCAAAGATTTGATTTTTCAATATTTCGACCGTAACGAAATACTGACTACCGATGAGATTCCACGCTATCCCGGTTCGCTCTTTTCCCTGCTGGTCCATTATCTCCATGAACGGTCCGCTAGACCCCTTCTCATCATTTCCGATCGCGATGACTTGATTCACACACTCCAACGGGATTTCCCGGACCTTGCCCTGCTGCCTGAGACCGCCGTTCTCCCATCCTCGTTTCTTTCACCACATCTCAAAATCCAGCGTCAGCTTACGGAAGCACTGGATCGCCTGGTTCATGATCCGCCACCGGTCTCTGTCGTTCACCCGGGCGCACTGCTCACGCATATGCCGGGCAGATCAACAATCCGGGAATTGGTCATTCAATTGAATACCGGTAACAACCTGAATACAGACATGCTGATGCGTCACCTGTCTGAAACCGGTTATGAACCGGTTGATGTGGTCCGAATCCGTGGAGAATTCTCCCGACGAGGGGACATCATTGACATATTTCCCATCAATGCGCCGGCACCGGTACGTATTCAACTGGATTTTGATGAAATTGCTTCCATTCGCCAATTTGATGCCGGAACGCAACGCTCCCGTGAAATCATCAATCACGTGCGCATCCTGCCCACCCGCCTTTTCCGGGATACTCCGGATAACCGCAGGGTATTGATTCACCGGTTTCAGAAACGGTTTGACAGTCCGGATCTGACACTCTCCCTGAAAGAAAAACTCGCCTTGATTGAAGCCGGAGAGCTTGAAGGATTTGACCACTATTTCCATCTTGCCTGGCCGGACACCGGACTGGATCTGTTCCGGAATCACGTTGTGCTTCTGGATGATGTGTCCGCCATCAGAGCGTCCTGGTCCCACTTCAGAGAAACCCTGAACACAGACTTCGCCGAAGCCGTCCCGCGCGGCTATCTCGCTCTGGATCCCGACACCGATTTTGCAGGACAGGGGGAGGTTGATGATTTTCTCGCCGCCCTTCCCACCCGACGGATAGGGACAACTCAACAGGATACGGAGAACACGCGGTTCAGGGCAGGCGGATCGCTTAACGCCCTGATGGAGCAACTCCGTACTGCAATGAAACATCAACCGGTCCTGATCGGTGTTCGGAACCAGCCCGAGGAAAAACGCCTGACAGAACTGCTCTTTGACAATGGCATACGCTTCAACCGGGACACGCTGGAAACAGGCGCTGTTACGCTGGCCATGGAAACATTGCTGAGCGGTTTTGAGATTCAGGATCTTGTCACGTTCTTACCCGTATCCGAACTGTTTCCGTCCACTCACCGGAAACCGGCGCGGCCCCCTTCCCAATCCCCTTTCTTCTCGGATTTTTCGGACATCAAACCCGGTGACCATGTGGTGCATGTGGATTATGGCGTCGCCCGGTATGCGGGCCTGCGCCAGATGGCTGTGGATGAAGTCGCGGAAGAGTGCCTGCAGTTGGTCTTTCAAGGAGATGCCCGTGTTCTGCTTCCGGTCAGTAAATTACACCTTCTGCAGAAGTACCAGCATGCAGGTGCAGGACAAGTCCAATTATCCTCGCTTCGCACCAACACCTGGAAGAACACCAGGCGGAAGGTGCAAAGGGAGGTGTCCCGTTATGCAGAGGAACTGTTGCGGTTGTATGCGATGCGCAAAATGACCGACGGCATCGCCTGTGCTACCGATTCCATGTGGCAAAGAGAATTTGAAGAGGCATTTCCTTTTGATGAAACCGAAGACCAGCTGAATGCAATTCAGGACATCAAGCGCGATATGGAGTCTGCCTCCCCGATGGACCGGCTTCTTTGTGGAGATGTCGGGTTCGGGAAAACCGAAGTTGCCATGCGCGCTGCCTTCAAGGCAATCGACAATGGGCGCCAGGTCATGGTGCTGGCGCCTACGACTGTTCTGGCTTTTCAGCACATGCAGACATTTTCCAGACGATTTGAACGGTTCCCCGTCCGCATCGAAATGTTGTCACGCTTTGTTTCCGCTGCTGACCAGAAAACAACCGTACAGTCATTCCGGGAAGGACAGATCGACATTCTGATCGGTACCCACCGGATTTTCTCCAACGATATTGTGCCGAAGAAACTGGGTCTTCTGATCGTTGACGAGGAACAGAAGTTCGGCGTCATTCACAAGGAAAAGCTGAAGATACTCAGAAAGAACATTGACGTAATCTCCCTCAGTGCCACACCCATTCCCCGTACACTGAACCTTTCCGTCATGGGATTGAAAGATATCAGCGTCATCGAATCCCCACCCCGGGATCGACTGGCCGTGAACACCTATCACATCATGTTCGATCCGGTTACGATCCAGGAAGGCATTCAGTTTGAACTGAAACGGGGCGGACAGATTTACGTGGTCAATAATCACATACAGACCATCGATACCCTCGCACGCACCATACGCAAACTGGCACCTGAAGGCACCCGGATCGCCGTGGCCCATGGACAGATGAACGAAAAGGATCTGGAATCTGTGATGATCCGGTTTTTCAACCGGGAAGTCGACATACTGGTCTCCACCGCCATCATTGAAAACGGAATGGACGTCCCCACCGCCAACACCATGTTCATCAACGAGGCGCATACATTCGGTCTTTCCCAGCTCTACCAGTTGCGGGGTCGGATCGGACGGTCGGACAAGCCTGCGTATGCGTACCTGATTACACCCGGGAAACACACCCTCACCGATGATGCGCGCAAGCGGTTGCAGGCACTGGAGGAGTTTTCCCACCTGGGGGCCGGATTCCGCATCGCCATGTTGGATCTGGAATTGAGAGGTGCCGGAGACATTCTGGGAGAACGGCAAAGCGGTCATATCCAATCCGTCGGCTTTGAAATGTATCTTGGTATGTTGGAAGCCGCGGTACGTGAGCTGAAGGAAGACGGAAAGCCGGTCATTGCAGAAACCGTACTGGAGATGGGAACACAGGGCCGAATCCCCACTGAGTATATTGAAAGCGCTTCGGTTCGTCTCGCTTTCTACAGGCGAATGGGAATGGCTGATCATTCCGAAACTCTGTTGCGCGTTCGTGAAGAAATGGAGGATCGTTTCGGTACACTGCCCCCCGAAACCCGTTTGCTGCTGGACGCGCACCGCACCCGTCTCAAAGCCCGAACCCTGGGCATGGCCACGCTCACGCTGACTGCTGATGAGTGCCAGATGGTCCCCGGAGAACATCCACAACTGGACACGGGCAGACTTGTCCAACTTCTGCCTGAAATTCCGGGTTCACGCCTGGATCCGAAGGGGCAGATCCGTATTCCGCGGGTCAGACAGGAGGCGTACGAAGATTTCCTCAATCGAATCCGTGACATTATCGACCGGATCCGGACTCCGGACCCGGCCTGATGGATTCACTTGACGGTAAATGCGTCAATTACATGACCGGTAATGCCGATTACACGCACACGTACCGTGTCCTTCACATCTACAAGTATGTAGTGGTTTTCCCGGCCGAATTTTTCCAGGTTGTCCCGCCACGGAATTTCCTCCGCCAGTTCATAGTACGGTGCCCCGGCACCGCCTGTAATCACCTGCGTAATGGTTCCATCGATATCTGCGATTTTGCTGTCGATTCGGACCCTGGAATAATTGTGTTCGTCACCAAAGAAAATCAGCTTCACACCGCTCCCGGCCAACAACTGAATCAATTCGTCCCGTCTTTCCACAACATAAGACCGGTCAATCCCGTCGTTTCGTTTCGGATCTCCACCCCAGTACCACATCCCGTCCTTCATGTGGGCACTGACCGGGTATGCGGGTTCATGGGTGAAGAAGAAAATGTGTTTCGCTTTCGGACCCAGGTCCTTCAAAACGCGGCGTAGCCAGTCCATCTGACGATCCATGATGTGGCCTTCCAGGTTTCCGCCATGCACTTCCGGGAATTCACCGCCCACCCAGTAGTTGGAATTGGCCATGATAAACAGACAGTTCCGCATCATGAAGTAATACAGGTTTTCCCGGTAGGTGGGAAGCCCGTCCTGTTCCGCGAAATCTCCATTGACAGGATTCACGAATACGCGTCCGAATACGTCTTCGGTGGAATGGGGTGGTTTCCGATCAAAGAAAATATAGGGCCGCGCCCCGTACTGCACCACCAGAGCTTCATGATTTCCGATTCCTTCATATACCGGTACCAGCGCAGATACCGGTTCAGTGGCCCATGCCCATGACTTTAACTCCCGTTCAAACTCATCTTCCATCTGGGTGTAACCGTCCACCAGATCACCGGGAAATACAACCAGGTCCACGTCCTGCTGATATGCGTCCAGAAAAAGATCGCTCAGCACCTTCCCGTTGACAGCCTGAAGGTTAAACTCAGCCCCACCGGCGACGGTGCGGGAATCACTCATGACCGCAAACCGGAATGGACCGTCATCCCGGATACGGAACCGGAAGGTACGGGGGTCTCCCTCAATTCGATAATTGTGCGTACCTGCCTTGATTGCTCCAACCGCTATCTCGTGACGCCTGACCGTCTTCTGTGATGCAAACCGTTTACCATCCAGAATCACTGCAGCACTCACCGGCTCAGACATCTCGAATGAGATGACATAGCATTGTGACTCCGGTCGGTCCAGATACGGTCCATAGATTACCGTGGGCAACGGATTGCCCATCTGATTCAACAGAATGCGGGACTCGTACGATTCCGGCTTACCCGTTTCTCCCGACAGATTCAGCTTGTAATAGAGCAACGTCCGCTCTCCTGTGAGATGACGCTTCATTCGCCTGAACGGCAGTTTCAACGTAAATGAAGAGGCATTCACCACAGCCGATGTATCAATACGGTAGGTGGGTCGCATGGCGTCCGGTCGCGCCAGAAATCCGGCGGTCAGATATGCCGCAGAAACCCCTGCGGTACAGGTCACCTGAAAAACCAGATTATCCCCGGCCCGCGATACATGGACCCTCGGCATCAGCGTGAGATACCGTTCAGGCATCGGCTGTTCCGGCATCTCCGGAACCTGCCCCATGGTCACCAGTGGAAGAATCACCAGCAGGCAGACGCCCAGAACTCGCATCAGTGCGCCCCCTTCCCTTTGGGCTTTTCATTCCAGATACGGGTCAGCAGATAGAATCCGAGAAGTGCGAACGGCAGCAGGAAAATGGGCCACCAGTGCCAGTTATGCATGGTAATCCACCCCAACGCAAAGGACTGAACGCCGGTTCCCAGGTAGACGAACCCGTCAATCATGCCCACGGCTGTGGCCGCTCCTTTTCTTCCGCCAAAGTCCATGGTCGCGGTACCGGAAAGGAGACCGTGGGTTCCAATCACACAAATCGATACAACAAAGACAATGGCACCGAGAATCCAAATGTGGTCCATACTGAAGAACATGAAGATCAGAACCAGTGCCAGTATGCCATAAAGGCCACCCGCCGCCGGAGCCCGCCTGGATTCAAAGAACAGATCACTGACCCAGCCGGCCACATTACCACCGATTACGCCTGCCACCATCAGGATACCGCCCCAGCCACCCAGCATGAAGGGAGCCAGGAATATCAGAGCACCGGATATGATCAGCCATACGCGACGCTTGCCTTTTGTCCGCGTTGCCAGAATAAAGAAAATAATGGCCACGAGAAAAATCGAACCGATAATCTTCCAGTGCGCCCAGGAGCCGTTCCGCCAGAAACTGTCAGACGGCAGTTTCAGCACTTCCTTGGCATAAATCGGGAACCAGTGCATGACTCCGTTGCGCAGCACGCCGGTACAGAACTCCACCAGTGCGATGGTCAGTATGATCGGGTTCGTGATAACCCGTTTCATGATGGTAAACACTGGAATTTCCACATCTTCTTCTCCACTGCTCGCATCTCCGGTGTCAAAATCCTCATGCCCCGCCAGTCCGGGACGATCTTTCAACAGGAAGCTCTCAATGACAAGCATGATCAGAAGCACCACTGCCGGCGCATAGAAGACGATCTTTGTCGTCGCAATACCCTCTCCCCAAGACTTGGCAAAATTGAGAATCCATCCATTCACCGTGAAGGCAAAGAAGATACCACTGGAGATCATGGTGCCGAAAATACCCGAGAATCCGCCTCTCTCGTTCACATGGAACCAGTGGGCATTCACCTTCACGATCGACAATGCACCATAGCTCTGGAAATACATGTTTCCGGCATACAGGATGGTGAAAACAGTACGAATGTGGGCGGCTCCCGCTGTCGCGCTGGTCAGTGTGGAAACATAGTACCCCATCAGCAGGTTCATGATTCCCGCCCCGGCTACGGCAATCAACATGCCTTTTTTTCCGCCGATCTTGTCTGTCAACGGACCGTTCAACAGGAATGCAAGGGCGTAGGTCACCGTTCCGACTCCAAAGATGAAGCCGAAGTCGGCCTTGGTCATGATTTCGCCCAGGGCAATCTTGGATACGGTCAGATTGTAGCGGCCCATGTACAGAAACGCATAAGCAAGCCCCAACGGAAACCAGTTGAGAAAGCGTCGTACCCTGAATGCCTGTGTATGGGTATACATTTATCGACTCCGACTGTAGACGTCCCAGAGTCGGCCCAGCACATCCTTCAGATGCGGACGGATTTTCTCCGGGTCATCGGTCTTCTCAGGCATGTTTTCAAATACCCCGTACGGTACCTTGTAACCGTCCACGTGGAGAAAATCGGGATCTCCACCGGAAAATGTCTCCCAGTCCGATTCCTTATACAGCTTCTCCAGCTTCTTGTCTTCCAGCGCGTGTTCCAGCCAGGAGTCCGGTCGGTCCGGATTGTAGCGACGGCGGTTTTTTCGCAACGACTCTTCCCACGTTACCGACACATAGAGCGTCACAGCCCTGGAAAGCAGTTCTTGTGAAAGATAGGAATAGGCGGTCTTGAATCCACCATGTTCCGTTCCCCTTGCGAATTCCACCAGAAGTGTTTTCTGTTCATGGTAATCCGGATTATCGCGCAGTATCTTCTCATAGGCCAGGTTCAGCTTCTTGATCAGGAAGTTCCAGAACCACTTCTCTTTGAAGACATAACCCGGTAACGTTTCCCCTTCATATTCAAATTTCTTGTCGGAAATCAGCCGGGGCAATCCCATCTCTTCCAGGATGTCGTCATCTTCAAAACGTTCCCACAGGATCGGAAAATCATCAATCTCCTCAAACTCTCCAATATGATAGGTACGGATTCGTTCATCCAGCGGCACGTTCTTGAGAAAATCGATAATCTCCGACTTCCCTGAAGCAGGCCGGCCGTTAACAATGATAACGTCAAACGTGTTCCGGTTCACTTGACCCTCCGTTTCATCTGATTGTTCATTCATGATACTGGATTGAAAGGATGATGTTAATGGGGAATTGGATTCCGCTTCATACACTCACTTGGATGCGGTTTCATCCGGTACAAACTGCTGACTCCTGCGCAGCACAAAAATCGCCAGCACCATCAGAAAAATGATGCCCGTCTCGATCGCAAGGTCCACCATCACCGGCGAAACAAGATTCCCGTTCGGGTGAGAAGCACTGGGAACGTCCATGCTGATGACCAGCACTTTCCGGACAGACGATATGATGGCAATAATGAGGAATGCCTCTACAGAAAGACGATGCGTTTTGATGTAGTTTTTCAATGTCCACAGAATTTCAAGAACGATCAGGATTAGCAGAAGGTGATGGACAAGCGTCATGGTAATTTCGACAACGCCCTGTCCGGACGCAAACTGATGAACAACGTCAACGCATGTGTAAATTGTTAACGCAAGACCGGTCAACAGGAGAATGTATGCAATCAGGATGTTCAGGCCGTCGTACAGACGTTCCATCCATCGAACCGTTGCGCGCTCATCAGGTTTCTTTGACATGGTCCCATTATAGACGAATAACGGTTTGAATTTACACGAAAAAAACCGGATCTGTCGATCCGGCTGTGGTTGATTCTATGAGAGGACCCTCATTCAGCGATAAAAACCCAGAACAGCTTCAATCACCGCGTCCTTCTGTTCATTGGTCAGTTCCGGATAAATCGGCAAAGCGACTGTTTCCTTTGCGGCCTGTTCGGCATGCGGCAGATCCCCAACTTTGTAGCCCAGATCTGCAAAGCACTGCTGCAGATGAAGCGGCACGGGATAATAAATTGCACATCCAATACCCTTTTCCCGCAGATGATCCACCAGACCGTCCCGGTTCTTCACGCGAAGAACATACTGATTGAAGATGTGCCGATTACCGTTCACAATGGTCGGCGTTGCGATAATTCCGTCACACGCCGATCCGTCAAAGGCCGCGTTGTAATAGACGGCGTTTTCCTGTCGTCCAGCCGTCCAGCTGTCCAGGTGTTTCAGTTTGATCTCCAGCACGGCTGCCTGAATCGCAGCCAGCCGGGAGTTGATGCCGACCTCATCATGGTAATAGCGTTGC
>DAINNF010000039.1:0-20546 GCA_036736005.1 Acidobacteriota bacterium | reverse complement strand
CAAGAAGAACCTTCAGCATTACGGCTTGAGCCGGGAAGAAATCCCCCTGGTTCTCCAATATAACAAGCGGGACCTGGAAGACCTGGAGTCCATTCAGGAGTTGAACCGTGTCTTCAATCCCGCCGGCCACCGTGCCTTTTATCCCAGTATCGCCATCCGGGGAGACGGCCTGGTGGATGCGTTCCTGGAGATCAGCAAGCTGGTCATGGAAAACATCGTCGCCAAACACAAGCTTCCCGTTGGTGACGACATCGTGGACACATTCCTGCTTTCTCTACGGGCACCGATGAAGGAAAACGAGTCCAAGTTGATGGAGACGGCTTCTTCAGAGATCAGCCGCGATGAGGATACTCTCAGCATCAACCTGGGAACGGAATCAGAAACCGAGGCGGACCTGCTGCAACAGGCCGTTACCAGCAATATCGAGATGGCCGACCTTTACGATGAACTGGAGGAGATGAAACGATCACTGGAACTTCGCGTCAAGGAACTGATCACGGCCAACCAGATCAGTTCGACCGTGGTAGCCGAACTGGACGCAGATCGTGTTATCCAGATCGCCTCTGATGCCTTTCAACGGCATGGAGAATTCGGCGTATCCATGCTCCTGGATCCGGGACCGAACGAACCGCTGCGGGAAACCCTGCACACCAACCTGAAGGAAGACCCGCTCAATAACATTATTCTGGAAAGCGGGCTTCCGGCAGCCAGAGCCATTATTCAGCGAAACCGGGTTGTTCTGATCAATCAGCACAAGAACAGCTCCATTTTCAGCAAAGTCCAGGGAGAAATCCCGGAAGTGAGATGCGTCATCTGCATTCCCCTCGCAGCAAAACGGAAATCACTGGGTATTCTCAATCTGTACTCCTATGACCGGGAGGAATTCCCGCGGGACACCCTCAGCTTCTATCATCTCATCGCAAACAACATCGCCATCGCACTGGAGAATGCCCGCCTGTATAAGGTTGTGTCCCACCTGAACCAGGTGTTGAAAGAAAAAGTCGAAGAAATCAACCGATACAATGAACAGCTGGAGGACATGGTTCGAAAACGGACCCGTGAATTGAGAGAAACCAACCTCCAACTGGAAAAATCGCTGGAAGAACTGCAGACGCTGGATAATCTGAAGGATGATTTCATGGGCCTGATGAGCCATGAACTGAAGACACCACTGACTTCCATTATTTCTTATTCCCAGAGCATGCTGGAAGGAATGGTGGAGGAAGAAGAGGAACGGAATCATTTCCTGGATGTCATCCATCAGGAAAGTACGCACCTGAACCAGATCATCGAACGGGTGATCGACACCGTGAATTTTGAAAATGACCGGGCATACGTCCACGTGGAAACCGCACCCATCGACAGTCTGGTCCAGCAGACACTGGAAGGCCTGAAATCAAAAGCGGATGCCAAACAACTTTTCTACGATGTGGACCTCAAAAAAGCCTCTGTCAAAACGGATACGATGCGTGCCGAACAGGTTCTGACCTATGTACTGGATAATGCAATCACGAATTCTCCCGAAGGAGGAACGATTGCGGTTCAATGCACCACCTCGGGTGACAAGGTTATCGTAACCGTCGAGGACCAGGGCCCCGGTGTCCCGGAAGGTGCGGCGGACATTATTTTTGACCGGTTCAAATTGATGGACAGTCTGGATCACCACGGTCGCGGTCTCAGACTCAGTCTTCATCTGGCAAGGAAGATCATGCAGACGCTTGAGGGTGGAATTTCCGTTACCAATCCAGGGGAAAAAGGAGCATGTTTCACCATTGAATTTCCAAAAGGATAAACCTGTAATCTCACTGATCCCGTACCTGAACGCACGGCCGTTGATCCAACCCCTGACCGAAATGTCGGACCTGAATGTGGATTTTGTCACGGACACACCGGCTCAATCCTGCCGAAAACTGGCTGAAGGGGAAGTGGACGCCGGCCTCGTATCCTCCATTGCCATTGCGGAAATACCGGCGGTGGCCATCGTTGACAGTGTATGCATCGCCTCTGAAGGACCCGTGGAAAGCGTTCTTCTCTTATCGGAAAAGCCGCTGGAATCCATCCGGACCGTTTCCCTGGACCCGGCTTCGCGAACATCGAATACATTGATTCAGATTCTTACCCGCATGTGGCTCAAACAGCCGATAACGTTCCACGAGTCGCAATCCGACGATATCATGAACGAACTGGACAGGCAGGACGCCGTTCTGGCCATTGGCGACCGGGCCTTCTATTTCGGGTTGGAACTCCCGTCCCTGATTGCCATGGATCTGGCAATGGAATGGAAGCATTTCACGGGTCTCCCGTTCGTGTTCGCCGTATGGGGTCTGCGGAATGACAGCACATTGAATCCGGATGTGTTCCGTCACGCCGGCGAAATCGGGCTTTCGAGACTGGAAGAAATTTCCAATCAGGCTGCGGATGAGATGGGATCCGGCTCACTGAACCGGTCTCTGATGCAACGATACCTGTCCGAAAGTCTGCACTTCCGTTTCGCGTCCCGTGAACGAAAATCCCTGTTCCTGTTTTACCGGTATGCAAAAGAGCTCGGACTGATCGACGCCGTCCCGGAAGTCCGTTTCGTCTGAACCGTCAGGATCCGTAAGCGCGGTCAACCAGATCCCGGATAATCCGTGCGGTAATCCCCCAGATTGTTTCCCCGTCATACCGGTATACGATGACCGGCATCCGTCCACCGTCCCAGGCACCATGATATCGGTCCGGCAACCCCAGTTCCCGCGTCGGGAACAGCACCTCTGTGCTGCCGTCGGCATGTACAATCTCGGGAAACGCTTTGAGCTGAATATGATACGTTTCCGGCGGATTCTCACGGAACCACTCCAATGGCGGGAACAACAGACGGCTTACCTCATCCGGATTCGGATGGAATGCATCCACATCCGACACGTGAGCCAGTCCCACTGTTACCTGGACCAGGTTACCTGTCGGAGCGATCACGAAATCCAACGGCCCCAGGATCTCGATACGGCCACTGTCAATCCCCATCTCTTCCTCGGTTTCCCGCATCGCCGTATCCGTAGCAAAACGGTCCAGGGTGCGACTGATCCGCCCGCCGGGGAAAGAGATTTCATGTCCCTGTCTGATATCCGGATGTCGTTTCTGCAACGCCAGATGATATGCTCCGTTCAGCCGGACCATCAGTGCCATAACCGCGGATCGGATGTATTCATCCCTTCCGTTCAATTTGGGCATGCGGGGCAATCGTTTCTTCAGATGATCCAGAAAGCGGTCTTCTGTCATGACGTCACTTCCCGGCCGGACCAAGGGAGATGATCCAGATCGACATTTCCGCCACTGAATATGCCCACCACATGCCGCCCCTCAAACCTTTCAGCATGTTCCATGACGGCCGCCAGAACCACGGCGGACGATGGTTCAATGACCAGTTTCATCCGCTCCCACACCAGTCTCATCGAACGGACAATGGCATCTTCAGACACCGTCAGGATGGTATCCGCATGTTCACGGATCAACCGAAACGTCCTGTCACTGAGAGCGGTCAACAGACCATCCGCAATTGTAACGGGATTTTCCGACGGGTATCGAAAGCCGTCCCGCAAAGATCGATACGCATCGTCCGCACCGGCCGGTTCGGCGCCAATTACGGAAATCGAGCGTCCGCTTCCCGAAGCGGCCAGCGCGGTGCCACTCAGCAATCCGCCCCCTCCAACCGGAGCAATAACGGTATCCACATGGGGAACCTGTTCCAGTATCTCCATCATCGCGGTCCCCTGGCCGGCGATCACCAGGGCGTTATCGTAGGGGTGAATGAACGTTGCCCCGGTTTCCCGCTGAACCTGTGCCAGTGTTTCTTCCCGCGCCTGGAGAGTGGGTTTGCAGAATGTAATTCGACCCCCGTACTCCTTCACGGCAGCCACCTTCACAGCGGGAGCATTTTCGGGCATCACAACATAAGCGGGTATGCCCCGCAGCCTAGCCGCAAGTGCAAGAGCACCAGCATGATTACCGGAAGAATGGGTGGCGACACCTTTTGCAGCCACCGTATCAGGCAGAGACAGCACCGCATTGCTGGCACCCCTGAATTTGAAGGCCCCGGCCCGCTGAAGGTTCTCACATTTGAAGAAGAGAGTGGCGCCAGAGCGGGCGTTCAGGGTTCGGGAAGTCATCACAGGCGTCTGATATACCTGCCGGCAGATTCTTGCACGGGCTTCCACGATTTGGTCGGGACTGACATCCATATTCACGGCTCCTTCTATGTCGATATCATATCACTGAATACCCTGACGTCGCGAAGGGAACAAACCGGCTTGCTCGACAATCACCTGCAATGTCCTTATATTCTGGATACAGGCACCCTCATTGTGAACCGTTCCGTTCAGACGACCATCAGGAACGTGTGCCGTCTGCGCTGGAACCATCGCTGTCGGCATCGCCGAAGAGGAGGGCAGAATGTCCAAACCATTTGTGGAACTGGTCATCAGTTCACCCTTTATTCTGGTGAAGGGATTCCTCATGGGATTTCTGACCGGTGGAGACCATCAGGCATCCTATTATTTCAGCAGGCGACACGGAATTCAGACCGAAACCCTGGCCGAACATCTGAAAGAATGGCTGGGTTTTGAAAATTTCGTGTATCTATGTCTGGAACGGGCTATCATGCCGCAGTTTCTGAAAGCGGTCCACGCCAATCATGAAAAACTGGGCATGGAAGTGATTTCCTGCAGGGCTATCCTGAGTGCGTCATTTGAACTGGAAGCACGGCTGCTGGACAAAAACAGTGCCAACCGGTTCCGGAATGAACTGGATCAACTTCGCAACCAGGACATTTCCATCAAGCTCACGGCTGATCGTGAATTGGCGGTTCCGGCATGGCAGGACGTCGGAGTCGGAATTCTGACTTCATTACCGCCCTATCAGTATGCCATTGACGCGGGAATCAACGGACCGCTGGAGTCCATTCTTCCATTCCATCGGAAACTCCGGGATGAAGTACTGGTCAACACCACAACCATCAAGCTGAAACTCGGGGAGGAATGCCTGAGACAACTGGACGCGTGAACCTAGTTTTTGACCAGACCCCGAACTCCGTGATAGAGTGACCATCTCAATACGAGATCGGGGTGAACGGAATGACCCAAGTCCAATCAAAACCTGTTGCGCTGATCACCGGTGTATCCGGTGGTTTCGGACGTGCTTTTGCTTCAAACTTCAGCAAGGCCGGCTTTCTGATTGCGGGCGTGGCAAGAAATCCCGATTCGGAATCTGTCGACCTCCCTATTGCAGCGGATCTGACCCGGCCCGATGCCCTGTCGAGCGTCGTCGAAACCGTCATGGAGAAATTCGGCAGGCTGGATCTGCTGGTCAACAACGCCGGCATCGGCCAATACGAAGTCTGGGAAGAAATGGACACGGATGATTTGCGACGCCTGATGGAACTGAATTTCTTTGTTCCTGTTCAACTTACCCGTCTTGCACTTCCCCTGTTGAAGATTTCCGGCGGAACAATCATCAACGTATCCTCTGTCGCAGGAAAAGTACCCGTACCGGTAATGGGTGGTTATTGTGCATCAAAGTACGCGCTGAACGCATTTTCCGATTCGCTGCGTGCCGAATTGAGCGACTCGGACGTTCACGTGCTGAATCTGATTGTGGGTCGCATCAATACCGGGTTCTCAAGCCGGGCTCTCGGCAAACGGACTCCGCCCCGGACGCCCTTCTCCGGTACTCCCGACAAACTGTCGGAAAAAACCGTTCGCTGCTGGCGGAGACGGAAACGGCAACTCATATTTCCGGGCTGGTACCGCCTGATCATCTGGGCCTATCGCCTGGCACCCGGACTTCTGGATCGCCTCGCGGCGGCCAAATGGCGTCAATCAGACCGCTAGGGTTTGCAGAACCTCTCTCACGCTCCTATATTCTGGATACAGTCTCCCAATCGTTTTCTCAACCCTGAATTCACAGGAGGTACCATGACGAAAAAGGTGTCGTTTACGGCTCTCGAAAAAGAGGTTACGCCTGAGTTCCGGGAAAAGATTAATCACGCCGAAGGAGTTATCGACCTGGAGAATTTCTATTCCCGGATCATGGTAAAACTCCTGGAAACTGCGCTGGAGGGAGCCGTTAAACTGGTGCCGGACGATATACAGCTGGATCCGAATTCAGAACTCGGATTTCAATTGAGCCACAGACTGCGCGAACATCCGGCCTACATGGAGCGTGCCGGCAACTCGGATCTGGAAACCATTCTCCACCGTTTCGCATGCGCAGTGAAAAGTCGATATCGTCATTTCCGAAAACATCCGGAACGTCCCATTTCCAAGGCCAGAAACTGACCGAATAGTCAATAAAGCTGACGGGGGGAATTGATCCTTTCCATGTTCTCAATCCGGCAGCGTGCAGGACCCTGATGATTTGAATTGATTCGGATACACCGTGTGGATATGCCTGTTGATGACCCCTCACATGGGTTTCGCTGTCGATTCATGCAGAAGCATGAGTCGGACAGGTCGCGCTTTTCAGCTCTGGTCGGACCGGTTTGTCCGGATACACCGGGCAACCGAATGGGTCAATTCCGAAGCGGTGTAGGGTTTGGGAAGAAACGACTGGTCCGGTCTGAGTCCTTTCCGCATCAACATTTCCTCACTGTAACCGGACGAGAACAATACCGGGAGATGCGGGTACAGCTCCTTCACACGCCGGCCCAGCTCCAGTCCATCCATGCCCGTCATCACCAGATCGGTAAATAACAGGTCCAGATTGCCGCCATACGTCCGCAACCGGTCCAGTGCCGTTTCTCCGGAATCGGCCTGTAAAACCGTATATCCGGCTTCAGACAGGATATCCACGGCAATGCTCCGGACATCCTGTTCGTCTTCCACAACCAGTACCACCCCTTCTCCCCGGACAATCGCGACGTCGGCCCGGTTGTCATGAGGTGCTGCTGAAGCCGTCTCTTCGTTCGCCGACAGTGTCCGGTCTACCGGCCAGAAGATCCGGAATGTCGTTCCTTCACCGGGTTCCGAGTACACAAAAATCGACCCCTTGTTCTGTTTGACAATGCCGTACACAGTTGCAAGGCCCAGACCGGTTCCCTGTCCTTCCTTTTTTGTCGTAAAGAAAGGTTCGAACAACCGTTTCTTGATATCGCCGGTCATGCCGCAGCCGGTATCGGATACTTCAATACAAAGATGCCACCCCGGCGTGGCTCCATAATGCCGGGAAACGTACTCGGCGGTCAGTTCAACCTCACTCGTCTTTATGGCAATCAGCCGTTCCTCCTGACCGTCACCTTCGTGAATCGCATCCCGGGCATTCACAATCAGATTCATCAACACCTGCTCAACCTGACCGGGATCCGCAAGGACGGGGGAAATCCCTTCCTGCAGGTGAACCCTCAACTGGATGTCCTCACCGATCAACCGCTCCGCCATTTGCTGAAAGTCTTCAATCAGATCATTGACGTCCAGCAATTTCGGCTGAATCAACTGCCGGCGGCCGAAGGCCAGCAGCTTTCGCGTCAGTTCGGTGGCCCGTTTCCCGGCCTTCAGCACCTGACCGACATGCTGACGAATCCGGCTGTCCGGCTCTGCCTCATTGTGTGCCATCTCAGCATATCCGTTCACTGCGGTCAGGATGTTGTTGAAGTCGTGGGCAATACCGCCGACCAGCTTTCCCAATGCTTCCAGTTTCTGGCTCTGCAACACCAGCAGTTCCAGGTCATGTTCCCGGGTAATATCCCGCTTGACCGAAGCATAATTGACAATATTTCCACTGCCGTCCCGTACCGGAAATACGGAAGCCTGTTCCCGGATCATGGATCCGTCTTTGCGACGATTCACAAACACTCCGCGCCACACTTCACCGGAATTGATGGTGTCCCACAATATCCGATAGAAAAGCTCATCGTGTTCTCCACTCTGAAGAAACCTGGGATTCTGTCCGATTGCCTCACCCTCATCATATCCTGTTGTCCGTTCAAACGCGGGATTCACGTAGACAATCTTTCCATCCACATCCGTTACCATGATGGATTCATCCGCCTGTTCCAGGATAGTGGTCAATCGCCGGTACTCCTGCATGAGCCGTTCGCGCTGTGTCACATCAACGGCAATTCCACCGATTAACGTACCCTGCTCATCATCCGGAATGCGGAACTTTGTGGTCAGAAAGGTGCGCTGTCTGCCCTCACGGTCCGGCAACGTTTCCAGCCCCTCCCAGAATCCATCCTCCATCGCAAGCCGGTCATGCTCCCGTAATTCCCGTTGCTGTTCCTCCGGCCACATGTCCGCATCCGTCCCTTCTCCGGGAGAGCCCATCACCGTCTGTGCATACCGGTTCACCGTCTCAAATCTGCCTTCTCCGTCCCGGATGAATGTGAGGGCAGGCATCATTTCCAGAAAGGAATTGAGACGGGACTGCACCCGGCTCAGTTGGGCTTCATACTGCCGCTTGTCCGTCAGGCGAAGGCCCACTTCCCGTCGCAGCATGGCGGAATATACAAAAAAGAGAAAGAATGCCGGAAATAGCAATGCCATGTAATCTTCGGTCGGGTCCAGTGCATCGGTTATCCCGCCATGTTCCAGGACATTGGAAACACCGGTAAACAGCATCACAAACAGCGCGGCCTGAAGGAAAGCCCGGGTGGAGCGACCCATGACAGACCGGGGGATACCGAAACTGGCTATAAACGCGAGAAAGAAACCCACAAAACTCAGGAGGTCCAGAAAGGCAACGGCATCCACATTCATGTCCGTTCCCCCTGGCGGATCAGACGGACGATTTCACCGAGAAAAAAGAACGCCGCCAGCATCAATGTGCCATGCTCCAGAAAATTGAAAAGATCGAACCAGAACAATCCTTCCAGTACGGTGAAAAGACTGGACAGCAATACCAGGATAAAACCGGTGTACAGGTACCGGAATGGCGGGCGCGTATATCCTCTGGAGAAGATGACAAACAGGACGGTTCCCGCAAGAGTCAGCAACAGGTTGATGATCTCATTTGCCTGAATCATGTTCACCTCTGTATCCGGTTATCCCTATCATACGGAATTCTGGCGACTGAGATAGAAGAATCTTTGGATGATTTCAGATACCCGGATGTTGTCAATCGGATGAAGGTCATGGTAATCTACTGACAATTCACGGCTTGGAGGACTGTATGGCTGTATTTGGAAAACTGAAAGAACCCTTCAGTGGACTATCTCATCTCGCCGGTGCGTTTCTATCCATTGCGGCGCTCTCTGTTCTGGTGACTCTGGCCGCACTTCAGGCTACCGTCTGGCATGTGGTTTCATTTTCCATCTACGGCACATCCATGATTCTCCTGTATACCGCCTCGGCACTGTATCATCTGCTTCCACTGTCCGAACGCGGATCACACGTTCTGCGAATTCTCGATCATGTCATGATCTTCATGTTGATCGCAGGCACATACACCCCCATCTGCCTGGTACCGCTCAGGGGAGGATGGGGATGGAGCGTGTTCGGTGTGATCTGGGGACTGGCCGTGGCAGGGGTATTCGTTTCAACGTTCTGGATTCATGCACCGCGGTGGGTATCAACAGCCATCTATCTGTTGATGGGCTGGGTCTGCATTGTCGCCATCTATCCGATCGTTAAATCACTGACAGCAGAAGGCCTCTTCTGGCTGGTAGCCGGCGGATTGTTTTACTCAGTCGGCGCAGTGGTGTATGCATTAAAGAAACCCAACCCGTGGCCTCCCCATTTCGGATTCCATGAAATCTGGCACCTGTTTGTGCTGGGCGGCAGTTTCTGCCATTTTATGGTAATGCTGCGTTCCGTGCTGGTCCTGGGATAAGACCTATCGCACTTCACGACCCAACAGACGATTCAACTTTTCTTTGTATTTTCTGTCCTTGCGCAGATCTGCCAGGTCCGGGTCAGACCATATCCGCTCAGGGTCTTTCAGTCCTTTCTGCACACTTTCTTCAATCGAGCCGAACGATTTTCTCAACTCACCCAGACGCGCATAGCCACATGCCAGGTTATAGTGAACCGTCCAGTCATCCGGACGAAGAACTGCGGCAAGTTCCCCGTACCGAACGGCCTGCTCATCCCTGCCGTCAGCCAGTTCGATTAACATACTTTCGGTCGGGCGGCGCCAGAGAAAATCCGCCATCCGTTCTGAGGCCCGGGCTTTCATTGGATCGGAATCTTCTATCAAGCGGTCGTACAACCGTTGCTGCGTTCGGAACCATTCACGAATCCGGGACCGTTCTCTCACGTCCAGTACCGGCCGTTTGAACATGGACAGCATTCCTTCAATTTCACGCAATTGATCCCGTTCCCATTCCAGGCCGGTGTTCTCCTGCTGGACGGCAGACAGGATTCGAGGGTCCTGCAGCATGGACCGGATGCGTATCATAACGGACTCCTCCACCGCCTGCTCCTCCGAAACCAGTTGTGCCATACAGAGCGCCTGCAGTGGCTTTCCCTGATCCAACAGCCCCCTGGCTGAGTCGGCGCACTGCTCCGCGAATGTCCAATGCCACTGCAGATCCTGTTTCAATGCACCGAGTGCCATCGCGCGGATACGCAGCCAACCCAGTGCCAGATCGCACACTTGCGCAGACGGCCACTGATGGGGGCCGTCAAACAGAATCATCCCGGTATCCCGTCCGAATTTCCGCAAGGTCATGTACTGGGACCGCATGGAACAGTAATTTGAATCCAGGTTACCCAGCGTATAGAGGACGGGAAACTTGTCAAACGGGTTGGGCGGAAACTGGGGATGGAACCCCGCCCCGCATGCAATCACACCCTGAAACAACCCGGAATTCGCCGCCAGTGACAATGCGACGCGGGCGCCACCTGAAAATCCCGCGCCAAAAACCCCTTTTGCATGAATTGAATAACGGGCACCCAGATCACCCAGAATGGCGGTCAGGGCCCGTTCCACTGAACGGGCATCATAATTCCGCGCATTGTTTGAACCAATCACGATAAAACCGTATTTTTCCGCAGCCTGATGAAATCGCTCGACGGGAACCGTGCCCCGTGCCCCGGGATCCAGACAAACGAGAACTGGCCACAACCGATCATTCGTATATGTAGTAGGAAGATACAACGCATAGGACATGTCCGGGTCAGATAAGGATACGACTTCCGGAATAACAACACCCGTCTTACCGGGGAGTTCTGCCGCCTGCGGCAGTGTAAACATCCCGAATACCAATAGAATCAGGCACCTCAAATCAACCCGGTGAATCTCCATCACAACGCCTCCCCGAATGCCGGCAACAAGCAGGACTGCAGACATCTGTTTCACCTGTAATACGTTCCGGAATTGGACGTTGTTCCCGATCTCCAAACCCGATAAGATGAGAGCAGTCTTCGTTCACCGGCATATATACGCTACCCTACCGGGAGGTCCACATGAACCGTACGCAACAGGATGCCACGCCATCCATCAATCCATTCAACGGTGAATTGCTGGGATATTCACCCCTCCATACCCGCGAGGACATCAACAGTGCCCTGGAAACCGCCAGACGTGTACAACCGGAATGGGCGAACACGCCCGCAAAACAACGGGCCCGTATTGTGAAACGGATCAACCGGTTTCTGATTGGTGAAATGGACCGGATCGTGAATACCATCTCCAGGGACAACGGAAAGTCCCGGGTGGACGCACTGGCCACCGAGGTCATGGCCTGCGCCATCGCCACCCGTTACTTCTGTCGGAAAGCACCGGATTTTCTAAAAGAAACCGGTCCCGGCTTGGGCAGCATCGCCCTGTTTTTCAAACGAACCCGTATCGTACGTGTTCCATACGGTGTTATCGGCATTATTTCACCCTGGAATTATCCGTTTTCGATTCCGTTCATTGAAGTTGTAATGGGATTGCTGGCGGGCAACGCCGTTCTGCTGAAAACCGCAACTGAAACGCAGGCCGTGGGGCAGCTCCTGAACGAGTGCATCCTTTCCTGTGGGATACCGGCAGGTCTCTTTCACTATCTGAATGTACCCGGCCGGATTGCAGGCCCCGCCTTTCTGGAAGCCGGCGTGGACAAGCTCTTTTTCACCGGTTCCGTTCCCGTGGGAAAACAACTGATGGCAGAAGCGGCCGCTACCCTGACACCGGTAAACCTCGAACTGGGTGGCAATGATGCCATGCTCGTGTGCGCCGATGCTGATCCGGATCGTGCGGCCACCGGAGCGGTTTGGGCCGGTCTGTCCAATGCCGGACAATCCTGCGGCGGTGTGGAACGGATTTATGTTCATCAGGATATTTATGAGCCGTTCATGGCCTCCCTGAAAGAACGGGTGGAATCACTCCGCATCGGCAACGGAATGGATGTCGAAACAGATGTCGGCGTCATGACGACCGCATCACAGTGCGAAACTGTAAAGACCCACCTTGATGATGCCCTGAAGAAAGGTGCACAGGTATTTGCCCGGACACCCGTACGTGAGGACATCACCAGCGATCATCTCATTCCGCCGGTTGTTCTTACAGATGTGAACCATGACATGCAGGTGATGCGCGAGGAAACCTTCGGGCCGGTCCTTGCTGTTATGAAAGTGTCCGACATAGAGGAAGCACTCCGGCTGGCCAACGACTCCGATCTGGGACTGACCGGATCGGTCTGGTCCCGCAACCGGAAAGAGGCCCGTCGTCTTGCACGTCGTATTCAGGCGGGAGCGGTCACAATCAATGACCATCTGATGAGTCATGGATTACCGGAAACCGCTTGGGGCGGATTCAAACAGTCCGGCATCGGACGCAGCCACGGGAAACTGGGATTCATGGAGATGGTCCAGCCCCAGATGATCGTGGATGACACCTTGCCCGGTGTAAAACGGAGCCTGTGGTGGCATCCCTACAACCGGAAGCTCTACAATGGCCTGAAAGGGCTTACCACGGCACTTTACGGACGGGGAATCCGATCCAGATTCTCCGGATGGATGGCCGCCGTCCGCATCCTGCCCAGAATGTTCCGAAGAAAAGATTAGCGGTCCTCAACTGTCTCCAGCAGACTGGCCGGCGGCGTCATGTCCACCCGATGTAACGGCGGCGTCCACTGCTTCTGATTCGCCGCATAATATGTTCTAGTTCCGTTGTACAGCCAATTGAGAAAGCGGTCCTCCATGTCAGCCCCGCTGTAGGCCTCAATAAAGTCCACCAGACTCCAGGTATTAAACGGTTGGAACATATGGTTCTCGTGCACATAAGCCAGAAAGTCGATCATCTCCTGACGGCCGCCCATTTCAACCGCAACGGCCTGCATGATCCGGGCGCCTTCATCATAAGCCCGCATGTCAAATCCGAGACTGATCGGTGTGTACCGGCTGACCATATTGCTGCTGAAATCCTCTGAAATGGGCTGATAGTCGGGATCTGCCGAGTATTCGTACCACATGTTGATGGCTTCATCCCACCAGGAATCCCGGTATGTCAATGCCACCGTACTGCAACCGAAATACATGTGAAACACCTCATGGTTCAGTGCCCGCAAGGAGGTAAACGTACCGCCGTAATATTCCATGCCGCCGCCCGACGTATTGAGAAATATACTGACCCCGTCGGGCATGGGAAAGGGGCCGAGATTCTGCTGAAGTTCGGGAATCCACTGTTCCAGCTGATCCAGAGCGGAAACCGGTTGCACACCGCCCGTATAGGCCATGACGCGCACGGGTACACCGGATATATTGCGTTCACCGTATACGGTAATCGCCTCGGGCATGAGTGCAAACATCAGGGTGTAGGATGAAATCTCTCTTCGGGTGTCCAACGTCCACTCCTGAACCTCGACATTGTCGGTCCGGGTAACAAGCCCGGAACCGATACACCGATAGTTGATGTCCCCCTGAACCTGAAAAGTAATATGGTGAATCGCCAGTTCCTCGGGTGAATTGATGGTGGGAAACAGATATTCATTTCCACGACCGATCGTATCGTTGACCTGGGTATAGAAACTGGGGCCGACCTGGGTAAACGTAAACGGGAGTTCATACGCAAATGTCAATTGATGGTCATCGGAACCGGACAGTTCACGTTGAAACTCCAGTGCCCGCTGCGTCGTCCCTTCAAAACTGACCCGGACGATATCCTCGGCGTTGTTCAGATCCATTTCTTCCCCGTCGAGCAGTATCTGGTCGGGTGATGTACCTGTAATCGCGGGTTGAAAATGGATCACCGCTCTCGATTGCCCCTCCCGCATCCTGAACCTTACAGTCGCAACGGCTTCAATCCGCATTTCGACCGGCATGAGTCTGTACCGTACATCAATTTCCTGAATATCGATCCGGAAGGTATCGTCCAGCAGCCTCTTCTCATCCTGCCGTGCGACCTGCCCTCCATCGTCAGGAATCGTGCCGTTGGAATTGGAAGATGACGTACATGACCCGGCCATGCCGACCAGGATCAGAAGAGCGGTAATTCCCAACGTGTGACGCAACCAGCGTTTCATTCACTTCCCCCTGTTGAACAGACTGCCCCGGTTCCAACCGCGGTTTTCATATGAATGCCCTACGGCAAACAGACCCCCATGGTTTCGACTGAACCGCACCCGTTGTGGTACCATGCTCGACAGATTATGAAAACGTGGAAAGGGACAAGATGAATCATCCGGCTGAGGACATCCAGACGTCTCTGCTCAAGATCCCCCGGGGACTGCGCAGTGCCCGACTTCAAACCATACTGGCCAGTTCAAAGATCCGTGTGCCTGATCGGCCGGATCTGATCAAGCGGGAAACAGAACACATTATCGAGACACCCGAGGGGGTCCGGCTGCAGGGATTTTTCAGTTCCCACCATGACAGTCCGGGACAGGCACCTCTGGTCATCCTGTTTCACGGATGGGAGGGTTCGGTCCGGTCCGCCTACATCCAGTCAACGGGAAACCGGCTGTTTGAGGAGGGGTTCGACGTGTTCCGTCTGCACCTGCGAGATCACGGCGACACCCATCATCTGAATGAAAAACCGTTTCGAAGCGACCGGATCCGGGAAGTGGCGGATACCGTTCGTCATCTGTCCGACCTGGTTGAACCGGCCGATGTCTTTCTGCTGGGATTCTCACTGGGCGGGAATTTTGCCCTCCGGGCGGCACTGGCTACCGGCCAGCATCCCATCAGAAACCTCCGACACGTGGCCGCTGTCTGTCCGCTGATGGATCCCGAACGGTCCACCCGCATCATCGACGGTATCCCCTGGCTTCGACATTACTTCCTGAAGAAGTGGTTTCGGGGGTTGCGGAAAAAAGAGCAGGCGTTTCCTGAAATCTATGATTTTTCTCCGGTTTATGAAATGGCGGACTGTCTGGCCATCACCGAGTGGCTGATTCAACGGTACAGCCCCTACCCAAATGCCGCCGAATATTTCAAGACCTACACCATCACGGGTAACACCTTTGCCAACCTGAACGTACCGGCAACCATTCTGACAGCGGCGGACGATCCGGTCATCCCGGTGGATGATTTTCAGCAAATAAATCCCGGCGAGCGCCTGCGCGTGATTATCGCGAAACATGGTGGTCACTGCGGTTTTATCAACCGCTACCGGCTCAGCAGTGCGGTCAACGAAATTATGCCCGCCCTGTTCAGACGGTCGGCTTCCGGCAAGGGTTGAGGATTACCGGATCTGCATCAGAATAACGGCGATAACAGCGATTGCGATGGCCGTCCATTCCCGCTTCCGGAGACGCTCACCGAACAGTAAGCGCCCGCCCAGTGCAATCAGCACAATGGTACCAGCACCATATACCGGAAACGCAACGGCCGCCGGTACTTCAGCAAAGCTCATGATCAGAAAAAGAGACGTGAGCATGTTGGGAATCCCCACCAGCAGGCCCAGCAGTACATCGCCACTGCAAATCCGCTTACGGCGCCGGATCAGTGCCCCTGCACTGATGATCAGCGCAGTAAGAAAGACCATCAGCAGAAAAAGCCCCTTATGACGGGCAAAGCCATATTCCTGAAACAGCTTGTTGGCAAATTCCCCCAGACCCACAGAGAGGAACATCCACAACAGAATGGGATCCATTCGACCCAGCCGCTTCAGTTCCGTTCCGGACAGGTGCGCCAGGAGTATGGAAGTCAGTGCCAGCACAATGCCCAGGGACTGAATCGTATTGGGATAGTTGTGCCACAGCACCACCGATAGTGTCATGGGGACCAGAATAGCCAGCTTGGATACGGCACCGGTCAGGGCCACACCGCTGGACCGAATGCTTCGCTGAATGGTCATGAAACCGGCAAAATAGGCCACACCTCCCATGATTCCCACAAGGACAGCCCATACGGCCGAATGCATGGCGGATGGCGGGTTACCGGGAGACCACAACCGGAAAGACCACAATGAGGGGATCGATTGCGTGCCCCCGACCAGTTGTCCGCCTTCCGCCAGCAATACCACGAGACTGATGGAAGCAGCAACAACATAGTTCGCAGTGGTTACCGTGAGCCGGTTCCGGTTTCTCCGCTCGCTGGTTTTCAGCAGCAGTGCAATACCGGTACTGCAGACAATGGATAGAAAGAGATAAATCATAACTCCGGCAGTTTATCACAGGAAACGGACGTTGGTTTCCGGAGACAGGACCGTTATCCGTTAACGGTCTCCGGATTTCATCTTTTGCAGTTTTTCAAGGGGAACCGGTTCGTGTTTCCGGATCTCCCGGGCACGCTCCCGCTGAAGATCATCGGGTTCCAGCGCATCAACCAGTGCTTCCGTTACATCCACCTGTTCAGCACCCGGATACTGTTTGAGCGTTTCCCTGTCCCAGACAGACACCAGAAGCTGAACATTCGCGCTCTTTTTCAGTTCCGGTAGTTTATCAGCGATAAGATTCAGGATATTGTCAACCGGTGCAGTGCCGAATCCCTGCAGATGCATCTGATGCTGCATGGCACGTCCCATGGCATCCAGCTGCCTCATTCGTTCAGTATCGCCCGCTTCCTCGGCAGCCTTCCATTGCGCACGGAGCGTATCCAGTTTCTCTCGAAACAGCTCACTACCCGCAAAAGCCACGGCTACACTGCGGGAATCATAGGTCCCGATCCGGCTGACCCGAACGTCCTGCGTATCGGGAGGTTCCGCACCCATCGATACGGAAGCCAGAAGAAGCATGCCGCACAGAAAGAGCCAGTTCATGATGAACCGCCCGTTTCCGTCTGAACAGGATCCGCTGCGGGACGGACAACAGACACTCCATGACGGAAGAGACAGATTCCCGCCAGGAACACAGGCAGGGGCAACACGCCCAACATCAGAATCAGAAACAGGGGGTTGTCAAACCGCTTCCACCAGAATGGTCCGAAGAATCCGATCATGACGATCGCAACGATCATCAGTATGCTTCCCCCGATGCGCGGCCAACGCAACGCCAATGCCGTGGGAACCAGAATGGACAAACCCACCGAAGATTCCACCACGGACACAAGAGAGAATCCGTGGGATGCCATCGTAAAGGCCGTCCACACGCCTCCGAAGAGAAACCCCAGAACCAGCCCGACCCTTCGCAGTCCGGCCGCATGCCACAGGTAAAAACTCCCGTTCACGACCAGCGGCACGCAGAGGACCAGCCACCATTCCGCAGCGGGTTCTTCCTGCTGGATAAACTCCTTCACCATGAATACGACAACCACCAGAAACATGGCCGTCAGAAAGGCATAATAGCCACCCTTGAAAAAGAGCAGATCCTGTCGTTCATCCATATCGCTGCAGGGCCGGATTTCCCGGATAATGGGCCGTATGAACAGTAGACCGACCAGCAGAATGATGGCTTCTCCTCCCAGGATGAAACATAAGGCAATAACGATCAGAACCCATATCGCCTTGATTATCCAAAGCTGCTTTGCAGTCATGATGATTCCTCCCCGGAAATAAATAATTCCTCCACGGTAACTCCCAGGATTCGGGCGATCCGAATGGCCAGCCACACCGAAGGACTGTAATCGCCTCCTTCAATCGCGCCGATGGTCTGCCGGGAAACTCCGGCACGTTCGGCAAGTTCGGCCTGGCTCATCTCGTCGTTCATGAACCGGAAGTACCGGACACGGGTTTCGTTCGGCATGTCAACCTCCATGCTGGGCTGACCAGAATGTAATACTTTCTTGTCATGTTGTCAAGTATTCTTGTCATTTCTGTGCCTGAAAGTGTGTGGATATCCGTAACACTATGAAAAATTTCGCGGTTGTCATATAATGAATGGGAACGAAATGAAGTGAGATACAACGGTAGAGGAGCCTGAATGCATTTTTCCCAATTGAATTTACACCCGGATGTGATGGCCGGGATCATGGAAGTCGGATTTGAAACCTGCACCGAAGTGCAGGAGAAATGTCTTGCCCACACGCTGCAGGGGAAAGACATCACCGCCCAGTCTCAGACCGGCACCGGAAAAACCGCCGCATTCCTTATCACCATTTTTCAGCGGTATATGGAAGGGGCATTGAAGGGGCAGAAAAAAGCCATGGTGATTGCCCCCACACGGGAACTGGCGGTTCAGATTGAAGAAGACGCGAAAGAACTGGCTGCACACCTTCCCGTACGGATGGTCACGATCTACGGCGGGGTTGGATACAAACCCCAGCAGGATATGCTGAAAGAAGGGGTGGAACTGATCATCGGCACCCCGGGTAGACTGCTGGATCTTGCCCGGAACAAGCATATCAATTTCAGGGATATTTCCATCCTTGTGATAGATGAAGCCGACCGGCTGTTTGACCTGGGTTTCCTGCCCGATCTGCGCCGCATGCTGAAACAGATGCCACCGTATCACCAACGCCAGACCATGCTGTTCTCCGCCACGTTGAATATGCGGGTCAAGGGACTGGCCTGGGATCACATGAATGCTCCGGTTGAAGTCCGGATCGATCCGGAAAACGTGACCGTTGAGGAAGTGGACCAGGTTCTGTACCACGTGGGTAGACATGAAAAACTGAGCCTGCTCCTGGGTATTCTGAAAAAAGAGAATCCACCCAATGCGGTGATTTTCACCAACACCAAGTATGTGGCCGTAGAGCTGGCCAAACGCCTTACATTGAACGGCTACAACTGCGGACACCTCACGGGGGACATGACCCAGGCCAAGAGACTCCGGACGGTGGAAAAAGCAAAGGCCGGTGATCTGCCGTTTCTGGTTGCGACCGATGTCGCCTCACGCGGCCTCCATATTGAAGATCTGGCGATGGTGGTCAACTACGATCTGCCGGAAGATCCGGAGTCTTACGTTCACCGTATCGGACGCACGGCACGGGTGGGAAAAGAAGGGAGAGCCATTTCACTGGCTTGCGAAAAATTTGTGTATGCATTACCGGCTATTGAAAAGTACATTCAACAGGAAATTCCCACGGCATTTGCCGACGACGACATGTTCCTGGAAGATGACAGTGCAGGAGTCCCGATTCATGTCCGGACAAAAGGCGGCTCCAGTCCGGACAGACGAAAACGGCCTGACCGCAAGCGTAAGACAGCTGCACGACAACCGGCAGCCGAAAAGGATCCGGATATCCGGAAAAAACGGAAGAGAAGACGGAAGCCCGAGTCCAAATCCGACCCGGGACAGGTGCGACCTGACCGGAACGGAACCCGTGAAGAACGGATGGCCTATTATCGGGAAAAATACGGAGAGGACTTCAAACCAAGGAGCTGACCCTTTCGTCACCCGGTTCAGACCGGCGCCTTGTCCGGCCATACACCCTGCTGTAGAATGAATTCGAGGTCCGGATTCAACCGATTACGGGGGGTAAGTTGTTGAAGCATCCGCCAGACATTCCCCACAAAAATTCCCACAATCAACAGATCCGCATGCGGCTGCAGATACGTGGAATTGTACAGGGTGTCGGCTTCCGGCCATTCGTATACCGTCTCGCACGGGAGATGGGTCTTCCCGGCTGGGTCAACAATTCTCCTGCCGGTGTCACCATTGAAACGGAAGGTTCCGTTGAATCCCTGAACCGGTTCAAGCTGCGGCTTGCCGAAGAGGCACCGCCTCGCGCTTCCATCCAGGGGATGGAGTCATTGATGCTGGAACCCATCGGGTATACCGCATTTGACATCAGAACATCGGACAACAGCACAGAACCGACCGCATTGATCCTGCCGGATATCGCCACCTGTCCCGATTGTCTGGACGATATCCGTGATTCGGCCAACCGTCGTTTCCGGTACCCGTTTACCAATTGCACCAACTGCGGCCCCCGCTTCACCATCATCAGAAATCTGCCTTATGACCGCCCCAACACGTCCATGGCGGGATTTCCCATGTGCGACGCGTGTCGTTCGGAATATGAGAACCCGCTGGACCGGCGTTTTCATGCCCAGCCGAATGCGTGTCCGGTATGCGGACCTCACGTGAGGTTGCTTGATTCAACGGGCCGGGAACTGGCGTCCCGTGAATCGGCATTGATACAAACGATACAATTCCTGCGGGAAGGAAAGGTCGTCGCAGTACTGGGGTTGGGCGGTTTTCACCTGATGACGGATGCCCGGAATCCTGAATCCACAACCGTGCTCAGAAACCGGAAACGAAGGGGAGAAAAACCATTTGCTTTGATGATGCCCGACCTGGAAACCATCCGGCGGTACTGCCGATGCAGTGATAT
>DAINNF010000038.1:0-20771 GCA_036736005.1 Acidobacteriota bacterium | reverse complement strand
GCGTAAACAGGGCACCGATGGCAAACGTGGGTGTGGTGATTTTCTGCTGCCAGGCGAACACCTGCACCAGAAACAGAATGGCACCCAGCAGCCACGCGAGCGCAAAAAAACCGAAACGAAATTTGAGATGATTCCTCTGATTTGTGGATGGTTCCTGATTCATGCATACCCCCCGGCGTGGTTTCCCCCATTATCCCAGACCCGTCAATCGGTTTCAATTGTTTGAATTATGGTCACATTTGGGACTTCTCGGGGCAACAGTGGATTGAGATTAGACGTTGACAGAAGGGTAAGTGTTGGTAAAATGGAATTGATAATTCCATTTTGACTGTAAATATGGAGTTGGAGAGTCCATTTTTTGGGAGGATTTCGTGCGATATGTGAATCGGCATCTGAATCTGCCGGACGACCATTTCTTTCTGTTGGGGCCCCGGGGTACCGGGAAGTCAACGGTGCTGAAGAAGCGCTATCCGGATGCGCTGGTGATTGATCTGCTGCTGCCGGATTATTTCCGGTCATTATCCGCAAGGCCGGAGCGGCTCGTCGAACTGGTTGACGGCAATCCGAAGAAGCGAACCGTGATCATCGACGAGATTCAGAAGGTACCGGATCTTCTCGCTGTGATTCACAATCTCATTGAGCGAAACGACGGGCGGCAGTATGTCATGACTGGTTCCAGCGCGCGAAAGCTGAGACAGCAGGGCGTGAATCTTCTCGGGGGACGTGCGGTAAGACGCAGTATGCACCCGTTTACGGCGGCGGAACTGGGTGATCGTTTTGATCTGGCAGACAGTTTGAAGCACGGATTGATTCCGGTCATTGTCCAGTCTGCCGATCCGCTCGATGCGTTGCGTGCCTATGTGGATTTGTATGTGAGGGAGGAAGTCATGATGGAGGGGCTGACCCGGAATGCCGGCAATTTCTCCCGTTTCCTGGAAGCGATCAGCTTTTCCCATGGCTCCGTTCTGAACATCAGCAGTGTCGCGAGAGACTGTGAGATCGAGCGTAAGGTGGTTGAATCATACATCGGTATTCTGGAAGATTTGATGATCGCGCGCAGGGTGCCGACCTTCACACGAAGGGCCAGGCGGCAATTGACACAACACCCCAAATTCTATTTCTTTGATACCGGCATCTATCGCGGTCTTCGACCGGCAGGTCCGCTGGACACACCGGAGGAAATCAGTGGGGCGGCCCTGGAGGGGCTGATCCTCCAGCATCTGATGGCTTGGCGGGACAATCGGAACCTGTCCGTAGACGTTTCCTTCTGGCGGACAAGAAGCGGTACGGAGGTGGACTTTGTGCTGTATGGCACGTCTGTTTTTGCGGCAATCGAGGTCAAGCACAGCGACCGCGTCCGTCCCCGCGATCTGACATCCCTCAAGTCCTTCCAGACGGATTATCCGGGCTCAAACACGATTTTGCTCTACCGGGGGAAAGACCGGTATCTCAGCGATAATGTCCTGGTGCTACCGTGCGCGGACTTCTTGATGAGCATGGACGAATTTTTGAAATAACCTGCACATTCCCAGACCCGTCAATCTGTTTCAATTGTTTGAATTATGGTCAGTTTCGGAAGTTTTTGTTCGTGGACAGGATGTCCACGATTTCAGAGTAATCATTTTCCCGGGCCCTGGGTCGCGGTGGTATTGCCGGAATGGTCTTTGATGTCGGGATCGGCACCTATTTCGAGGAGGCGTCGGACAGCCTCCGTTTCGCCGGAGATGGCGGCCATGATCAGAGGCGTGCGACCCAACTGGTCGGTTTGGTTCAGCAGGTCGGGTGCGGCGTTCAACAGCATGGCGAGTGCGTCGGAACAACCTCGGAAGGCGGCCCAATGAAGGGTTGTGAGGCCTTCAGCATCCATCGTTCGGGGATCAGCACCATGCTCCAGCAGTAGTTGAACGATATCCGGATGGCAGAAGGAAGCCGCAAACAGCAGGGGCGCTTCACCGGTCTTGTTGGGGATGTCGGGATCCACACCATCCGCCAGGCATCGGGCGGCCACGGCATATTCCCCTTTCCAGCAGGCAAACATCAGGGCATTGGTGCCATAGCTGTCGCACAGCCCGGGATCGACACCCCGGTCCAGTAACACCAATGCAAGTGCTGTGTGGTGGTTGCGAACGGCAACGAACAGCGGTCGGTTGGATAAATCCTGGTCACCGTTGACCTTCGCGCCGTTTTCGAGAAACCGTTTTGCGTCGCCAATGTTCCCATCGCGGCATGCCTGAACGAGCTGCATCTGCAGTGCGTCGGGGTCCTGTGTTTCCGGTTTGTGTATGCAGGAAAAAACACCGCAGGCCATCCCCACAATCAGGATGGCCTGCAAAATGGTGAGATGTCGAAGTCTTCGTGTCACAACGATGCTCAATCACAATCCGGGCATTCGCCTTCGGCGTTGAGTTTGAGCAGGAAGAAACCGTTCGAACCAGCTCCCAGCGCTTGATAACCCCCGGTGATCAGCAGATGATCGTCCGTTGTGGTGATCACGTCGGTCGGGAAATCCTGCCCGCCGACGGCATGGCTGATACTGGTGACCAGTTCTCCATCGGCAGACAGCCGATACAACGTAAAGTGCCGTTCTCCCAGCTCATAGTACCGGATCAGGCTGATGGTTTCTTCGTCTTGTCGCAAGAGTCCTTGTGGACTCATCCCTTCATCTGACGTTGTCCAGGACCAGATTGTATCGCCTGCATGGTCCAGTTGTGCAGTGGTGACATAGAACGTGCCGGCATTGTTGTTGACATAATTGATCAGGTATCCGCCGTCACTCAAGTTGACTATGCGTCCGGGAGAATACTGGGGTTCCTGAATCGGCGGCGTTTCATTATCCCACCAGCATCGGCTCCACAGCAGTTCCCCTGTCTGGGAAACCTGAACCAGTCCCATGCCATATGCTTCCTCGTCACCATCTACACGGAAGGTCTGTACAAATGCGGAAAAGCTGCCGTCCGTGTTCTGGATCAGATCGGCCAGGCGAGTGACGCGAATGTGCATACCGTCCGGCAGGTTCGGGTCCAGTATGTCGGTCAGTTGTTGTTCCCAGTCCGTTTCCAGTTCCTGGTTCAGCATTATCAGGTGCAACTGGTCGTCGTACACGGTTGCCAGGAGGTAGTTGTCGGATGTTTTCCATATCCGTTCAATGGCATCGATTCCGGGCCAGCTGACTTCATCGGGGATACTGCCGTCCTCACCAACGATGGCGGCAACCGCCTGTTCCTGTTGAGACACGATTCTGGAACCCACCAGGAAGACGTAGCGCTCTCCCATGGGCCAGACATCGTAGGGCAGGATGTCGGTCAGGTCTTGCCGATCAGAAGACTGGCCGTCTGTATCCACCCGGTAAATGTGCCCGGTGCCGGACGCTATGTCTTGCTTGGATTCGGATTTCTGGTAGGTGGCACATCCAAAAGCATAATATCCATCGCTGGATTCATGGATCCGGGCGGGATAGAGAAACGTCTTTCCATCCCAGTCCTCGTCCTCGAATGTCAATTTCCAGGTGCCTCCGGAATTGTTGTCGTCTCCTCCCTCGTCGTCGGTTGTGCCGTCATCAGGCGGCGTGATATCCGGTGATGAAGAACTGCTGCATGAAAATGAACTCAATAGCACGAGACAAAGCAGGATGGATAGTAGTTGACGCAAAACTCGACTCCTTTCTGAATATGCCTTTTTCAATTTGCTCAATCACAGTCCGGGCATTGGCCTTCGGCGTTGAGTCTGGCGACGTAGATGGTCTTGGTTTCGCTGGAAAGTTCGGTGTTGATGTCAAACTGGGAGCAGTATCCGGATACATAGATGCTGCCATCCGAGAACGAGCGGATGGTTCTGGGATAGTCTCTGCTGCCGAAATCGTGCTGTCTCTGCCAGAGTACATTTCCGGAACTGTCCAGTTTGACAAGCACGGAGTCGGATAAAGGACGCCCGTCAACACTCTGACCGGTGTCCCGGTTCAGCGCCATCAGAATGCTGTCGTCTGCCAATACATCCACTGAGATCATGCCGATATATATCGGCCCGGCGTCCGCATATTGCCAGATCTCATCCCCGCTCGAATCGAACTGAGCGACGCGGACAGTTCTGGTGACCGACGAAGAGCCGTCTCCGGCCCGTTCATGGTATGCGCGGACATAACTGACCAGGAAGCTCCCATCGTCCTTGAGGAACAACTGGCTGGGGTCAAGATGCACCCCGATTTCCTGTGGGATGAAATGGCTTACGGACACACGCTCCCCGGATTCCGTAATCTGGATGATTGAAAAGCCACCGTTGGTGTCTGCGTTGAAATCAGAAGCGGCACCGCTGTCATAGATGGTGCTGACCAGGAGAAACAGGTTCTCGCTACTGTCAACTGCGATATCCGAAACAGAACCATAGCGGTAGGTCCAGCTGTCGTCGCCGTATATAAAGGTCTCATCCAGCGACAATGTGTGCTCAATCTGGAATCCACTGTCCAGAAGCAATACCAGTGGACGCCCGCCGTTGGGTTCTTCTGAAAATGAAATGCCACTGACTACATATCCTTCCGCAGCTTGAACAGAGGCTCCGGCGGAGGCAAGCACGTTGTCCCAGAAGTGCTGATTGGATACGGCTCCCGAACCAGACACAAATTGCGTGAAGCCACGATTGTTGAGGTTGTCCACGGTGCGACCGGATTCGAGGATGGACCCGCCGGATGTCATGCTGACACTCAAAGGGACATGGTTATCGGGAAGTTCCACACTGGAGTGGCCGGCATTTCTGGTTACGGTATGGAGGGATGTCTGAGCAGAGTAGCTGCCAGCCTTGCCCGGGGCATGGTTATACGTCAATGTGCCGGCAATGAACAGAGCATCCTGATTGCTCTCCAGGATATTTCTGGGGGTGATGGGTGATGCGTCCGGGTTGGAACTGCCTGGATAATCCAACCGGAGAATCCAGGTGTCGGATTGCTGGTTTCCATTGTCATCAGGCGGCGTGATATCCGGTGATGAAGAACTGCTGCATGCCAGCAGGATGATCAAGCACGCACATAACAAGGTGAATTTGAGTTTCATGGATGCCTCCTGGATCTACGTTGAGCTGCTATTTGTATTTTACCTGAACAGGTCGAAGGCGGGTACCCGGAAAAATCTACGATTGTGTTGGTGTAAGAGGATTGCAATCGCGCTTTAAATCAATGAATTACAGAAACGCCTCTCTCCCGACACTGACAAATCCACGATTCCTGGGCAAAAGATACAAAAAAAGACCGGCGAAGGGGGTGGGGTGCCGGTCTTTCCCCGCGTGTGCGCAGTGCACGCGGTTATGGAGACGCCCGTCATTCCATGATGGAGGTATCATGCATGGGCAACGCACTCATCCAGGTATAGTCCAGATCGCCTGCCGCAGTGACGCCGACGACCGGCTCGGATGCCGTGATCCGGATGTAGCAGGTATTGTTCAGTTCGGCACCGGGAAACAGGTCCCGGACAACGGCTTTGGCGCGGCAATCCGGTCCGATGGACCATGTGGTCTGCTCCAGCATCGATCCATCGCCGGCAATCAGCTGAACCGTGACGTCTGCTGTTTCAGTTCCGGGATTGGTCAGCGCAATGCCGGTCCAGCGGCCTTCACCCGTCACCATCAGCGGCAGGATGAAGTCGGTGGACGGCTGCTGAGCCAGTGAGAATCCGCAGATGCCGTCATGGTGGGTGCCGTACATTTCAATGGCGGCAACCCCGTCACCGGAGCATTGAATTCTGCCCCAGTTTGCCAGACCGGCTGCATCGGGAAAGAGCTCGGTCATGGTGCCTTTTACCTTGGTGTAAGGATCGATTTCCAGTATTTCCGTCAGCAGGTGTTCACCGGCATCGGTGTAGAAGCTGAAGGTCAGCTGCTGGCTTACGGCTGCCGGATTGGTGACGGAAAAGCCGGTCCAGAACAGCTGGGTTTCTTCGGGTATGTGGGGGATGATGATGTCCTGCTGCTGCGTAGGATGGAGTTCCACCGCACCGCCGTCCCCGGTTTCCCGGATGAACACTTCAAAACCGGACAGTACGGTGTCACGGGGCGGCGTGAAGTGGGGAGCCAGGGACACCGTTCCCCAGGCATCGGCGGATTCCGGTTCCGCCGGCAGCAGTTGCTCCAGGTCGGCGACTGTGCTGAAGGCGGGGACCAGACACTGTTCCTGCTCCCCGATGGACAGCATCATGTCGAGGCGGTCCTGGTTGGACAGATAAGCATATGTGTTCCAGAAATGAGTTGAATCAGGTACGTGCGGGATGGTCAGTTGGCTTGCCTGGTTCATGTTGAGATAGGCGGCAAAAGCGAAGGTGTCGGACTCGCAGGATGTCAGCAGGCAGGTGTCGGCATAGCGGGGAATCCGGTAACGTTCGGGCTGTCCACCGGAAAGGGTCGCCGGATCCAGTTCCACCTTCCCCAGCGCGGGTACGGCAATCGTGGACTGGTCCTGCACGAAGCCGTTTTCGTCGGTAGCGGTAAACGGCACGATCAGGGTATCGGTTGAACAGTTGACCAGATAGCTGGCCATGACGCCGGTCCCCTTGTTGAGATCGGGCACGATGGTGTGGATGTCTGCGAGGGAGGGGACATAGATCAGGTCGTCGGACGGATCGCATTGGATGGCAACCGTTGTGACCGAGGATGCGACGGTATCGTCCAGGTTGGCAATCCGGATGGTACAGCCGGCGGAGGGTGTGTGGGGTACCTGCCAGAGATAGAATCCGTCGTTATCGGTGGATGCACGGATGGTATGCCAGTCGGCCTGTTCACAGGTTTTGTATTGGAGTTGAACCCGGTCGATGTCGCCGGTGGACGACCAGCGGATTTCCGCCAGTTGTCCGGGTGTCAGCACGTCTTCGGATGAGGGGGCGAGCAGTGTCAGAGAATCATCTCCGCCCGGGCCGCTCCCGCCGTCCCAACCCGCGATTCGGGCCATCATCCACCAGAAGGCCCGACCCTTCATGACGCAGTTGAGACGTTGGGAGTGGGCGCAGCTGTCACAGCCGGAAGCAATGTCCGTCAGTTCACTGTCCGGGTTGGCGGCCATCCATTCGGCGGCCCAGTTGCCGTCGCCCCAGGGATTGCCGTCCCCGTTGGTGTCATATTCACAGCCGTCGGTGGCATACAGTTCGTTGAAGTTGGTCAGTCCGTCCGGATCGTAGCTTTCGATGTCCGCGAAATCGAACAGGATTTTGTCATGCGTTCGGCAGAAACTGCGGATCCGTTCGTTCATCTGGTGTAGATTGCCTTCCAGTCCGGTGCCGTCCAGATGTCCGGTCATATACACAAATACGACACCCGGATACTGGGTTTCCAGTGAATCCATGGCGTTCAGGTAGGCGTCGATTCCGCCCGTGGTGTTGTCACTGACGCCGCCGCACCAGGACCAGATCACCACGTTTCGGTCGTTGGACGGATCATTCAGCATGGTGATGGTGGCATCACGCCAGGCCAGGTCGCCGTTGTGCCCCAGATCGGACGCGCCGCCGGCGTTGCCCCAGTAGTCGTTCAGGAATATGCCCGGATTCAGGCCCCAGGATGTCATGTCAAAATAGTATGGACTCCCGGGGTCTCCACGGAAGGCACTGATCCCGGTCACCAGCTGGGAACCATGGGAGGTGTGGCCGTAGCCGATCCGCAGGTGTGCTTTTGCGTCGTCGATCCAGGTCTGGGGAACCCGGGACAGGTCGGTGCACGAGTGGTCAACGATGATTTCCTGGGACCGTAGACCGTACGTGGATCCCAGCAGGACGCACATGATGAGCAGAATTTTCCGCATGCTTACCCCCGAAAAGCAGTCCCGCGGATCGGCGGAACCGGTATTGCCGTGCCGTTCAATGCATGTAAATACATAATATGCACTTTCGGAAATATTGCCTTCTCAAAAACCTGTTTTGTGAGAACGGTCACTTCGGCGCTGACAGGATGCTTCTCAAGTCCGGTGAAAGGTCGACATTGTCGGGCCTGTCATCTATTGATAAAATTGGCCCATGAAACAATCCCTGTCCGGAAGGTTGATCCGTTCCGCCCTGCTGACCGTTTTACCGATCCTGATTGTGCTGGTGGCGATCGTATATCTGTTTGCCTACCGTCAGTTGGTCGAACAAATGGATCAGCAGACAGGATTGCTGGGAGATGACACGGTTCACCGGATCCGGCTGGTGCTGGAGCCGGTGGCGGACATTCCGCAGGCACTGGCGGTTTCGATTTCACGGACAAGTCTGGACGAAGATACACTGAATCACCTGTTGCGGGAAAGTGTTCAGTTGAATCCCAACGTGTTCGGTATGGCATTTGGACTGGAACCCGGCGTGATGAAACGCCACGAACGATACTGTCCGTATGTCTATCGGGTGGACGGGGAGATCCGTTCCCGTCGATTGGACAGTCCGGAATATCGTTACTGGGCATTGCCCTGGTACCGGCTTCCGCTCGATTCCGGCAAGTCCATGTGGAGTGAGCCTTACTACGACGAGGGCGGCGGGGATGTCCTGATGTCCACTTATTCGGTTCCGGTTATCGGTGACCGACGGGCGCTGGGTATCGTGACCGCTGATATTTCCCTTGAACGGTTGAAAGAGATTGTCTCCTCCATCCGGATACTGGATACCGGATATGCCATGCTGGTGTCCGGTACGGGACGGTTGATTGTGTATCCCGATCAGGCGAAGGTGATGAAGGAGACTATCGGTTCGCTGGGGAATCGTCTGAACAATCCGTCGCTGGTGGTGCTGGGTGAGGAAATGGTGAGTGGCAGGACCGGCCAACTCCCGGTTACCGGTCTTCGGGACGGTCGGAGCTACAGGGTATATTTCAGGCCGGTGGCGAAAACCGGATGGTCGTTGGGGATTGTGATGCCGGAGGAAGAGCTGTACGCGCCGCTCCATCGACTGACCCGGATTATGCTGGGTGTCTCCGTAATCGGCATTCTGCTGATCCTGACCGGGATTACACTGGTGGCCAGACGGGCCACTTCCGATATTCAGCACCTGTCGAGAATCGCGGGACGGGTATCCACCGGTGACCTGGATGTCCCGGTACCGGAGACATTTTCCACATCCGAACTGGTCCGGCTGGCCTCGTCATTCAGGACCATGCAGGTGTCCCTGCAGGAGCATATCCGGGACCTGATGGAAACCACGGCGGTCCGTGAACGGATGGCCGGTGAACTTCAGGTTGCCCACAACATTCAGATGGGGATTCTGCCGAAAATATTTCCGCCGTTTCCGGACCGATATGACATGGACGTATTTGCGCTGATTGAACCGGCCCGGGAAGTGGGCGGCGACTTCTATGACTTCTTCTTCGTGGATGACGACCATTTCTGTTTTGTGATCGGAGATGTGTCCGGTAAGGGCGTTCCCGCTTCACTATACATGGCGGTGGCAAAAACGCTGCTGAAAGCCTCGGCCGAACCGGACCTTGACCCCGGTGCCATTCTGGAAAAAGTGAACGTCGCCCTGGCGGAAGGGGACAACCGGTCCATGTTCGTTACCGTGTTCATGGGTATCCTGAATGTGCGGACAGGGAATGTGTCCTATGCCAACGGGGGACATAACCTGCCTTACCTGTTGTCCGATAAGGATATCGACGCGATACCGAAATGTTCGGGCATGGCGCTGGGTGCCTGGCGGAAGGCGACGTTTGAAACGGCGTCCCTTCAATTGCAACCGGAACAATCGTTGTTCTGCTTTACCGATGGTGTCACCGAGGCGTTCAATACGGATGATGAACAATATGGTGAGCAACGGCTGGAAAATGCACTGCGGACATTGCCCTGTGAAACCGCTGAACAGCTGATAGGTGACGTAAAATCAAATGTGGCCGACTTCACGGGCGATACACCCCCGTCCGATGACATCACCATGTTGATGGTCCGGTGGCTGGGAAAACGTTCCTGAACAACTTTCATTCGGTTGATTGCGGAAAAGAAAACCGGGCCGCTGATGCGGCCCGGTTCTGCTTCACGTGATTCGGGGGTCTAGTTCTGTTCTTTCAGCTGTTTCAGCATTTCGACCGCATTGGTATTCTTCGGGTTCAACGCCAGGGATTTCCTGTAATAGGTGATGGCTTTTTCTTTGTTTCCCTGCTTCATGTGGACTTCGGCCAGACTGTCCCAGGTGTTGTAGGCGTCCGGGAAGAGCCGGGTGTTCAGCTCGAAGATTTTCCCGGCGGCGTCCAGTCTGTCGGCGTTCATCATATAGTAGCCGGCCATGTTCAGGTTGCCTTCCACTTGACGTGCATTCCCCGGTTCAGCGGCCAGTCTTTTCAACGCGGCTTCCGCTTTCGCTTCCTTCTTCCCGAAGAAGTCCAGGAGTGCTCCTGCGATCGGTACGCGGATGTCCGGTTCATCTTTCACGATGTCCAGCAGTTCCCGTGCCCGGTCCGGGTTGTCCCGAACCATGGCCATCATGATTCCGGCGGCAATTTCATCGGTATTGGCCAGTCCGGCGAAGGCGCCCGTTTCATCGCGAATCGGATACAGAAAAACCTCGCCGTCTTCCTGGAAGAAGGTGCCGTTTCCCTGCGGATAGAGACGGAATGTGCCCCGGAAAGGGTGGTTCAGTATCAGCGCGCCTGCGTTTACACTCAGTTCCAGGGTCCCCTGCTTCGGCATGCCCAGCGGTGGTGCCGGAAACGGCCATTCTCCCGCGTAACCGAGCAGTTTGGCATTTTCCAGCGTGCGCATGCGGGGATCGGCCGGTGCTTCCTCCAACGGGATCAGGTCCGGTTCCGCCACCGGTTCGCCGGTACGGGCGTCCAGGATGTCCTTCATCAGTCCCATCATCTGGGACGTGGGGGTGTTTTCCCCGACATAGGTGTTGGCCCGGTTGACGATGACCATGTCGATATCCGGCATGACGGCAATGGCCTGGTTGCCGACCCCCAGCGCGGTTACGAACCCGACCTTTTCAAATTCGGGCTGGCGGGCCACCCACCAGAGCATGCCGTAACCGAAGAAATCGTTGTCGTCCGAATAGAGCGCGGTGCTGCGACGCACCCAGTGGCGGGAGAGAATCCGCTGATCTCCCCACAGGCCGTCACGGGCGAACAGCAGTCCGAACCGTGCGGCATCCCGTGCGGACATGCGGAAGGGATACGCCGGGTACCGGCTCTTGCCCGCTTCCAGATGATAGTATCCGTCGGAGACGCGCCAGTCTTCCATATTCAGGGGCTGCCCGAAATACTGATCAAACGCCCGGAATACCTTGTCTCCGGTTTCCTGTTCCAGGATGAAGGCCAGGGTGTTGAAGTCCCAGTTGTTGTAAGCAAAATAACGTCCCGGTCCCTTACTCCCCCGCGGTGCCGAATCGGTCCTGCCGGCATAAGCCGCCGGATGAAACACCCCGGACCGGGCCTTCAGCAGGTCCAGGATCCGTGCCTGTCTTTCGGATGGCAGCAGGGGGTTCGGATAGTCGTCGATGCCCAGGTCCGCCAGTGTCTTGTTCAGGTCGATTCTCCGCTGGTCCCAGTAGATCCCGTAGAGGGCGGACATGAAGCTCTTGCGCACCGAATGGCACATGAACCGGCGTTCCACGTCTCCCCATGCGGCCACCACCGCGCCATCCACCACCACCATGAAGGCGGATGACGGGATGGATTCCCACTTTTCTTTTGCCGCGGCCAGTTTGTCTGCATCAAATCCCGCTTCAGCCGGGTCGGCATACTGCATCCAGTGTTCGTCCGGCACCCGTTCTCCTGCAATTGCAGACAATGATAAGGTGAGGACAAACACGGCTAACCATGTCCGTTTCATCTTTTCCTCCGGTTTCTTGTTGGCTCATTATTGCGTACGCCGGTTCTCCGTTTCAGGTTGCGATAAACGGTTCGTGAAACTTCCTGCAGCATTTGAGTGTATGAGTGAGGTAGTACAGTAAAACAGGGGGTTGAAAATGAAGAGATACAGGAACACGGCAAGGGGGATGCGGTGGTTGATGACGGTATTGCTGGCTGTCGGGATGACAGTTGTCTATGCGGGAGACCCGATACAATCTCATTCGGCCGATCCGGCACAAGCGGTAATTCAGCACGCGACGTATATTTCGGGGATCGGTCCGCACCCGGTTGGTTCAGCCGGTGAACAGGCGGTTGCGCAGTATGTACGGAAGGCCTTCGAGGATGCGGGACTGGATACAAAGGTGGAGGCGTTTCAATATCGTCGGTTTGTCCTTGAATCCGTTTCCTTTTCCCTGGGAGGCACCGAATACCCGGTCCAGTTGTTTGGTTTCGATCCGTATGGCGGTCTCAGGTCGTTTTCGGGAGAAGCCGTGTTGGTGGATCCCGCCGCCGATCTGCCCGACGTGAAGGGACGGGTGGTGGTCCTTCCCGGTGAGAAGGCGTTTTTCGGATTGATGCTGTACGGTGCGTCCATGATCGTTTGCCTGGAACCGACGGACTTTGCGGCCGTACAGGCGGTCGGCCGGACAACATGTCAATTGAGTGCTTCCGGCCACGTGGAGACGTTTACTTCCAGGAATGTGATCGGTATGCTGCCCGCGACAACGGATACGGACAGGCAGATTCTACTGACCTGTCATATGGACGGATACCGGGACAGTCCCGGTGCCAACGACAACGGAACCGGGATGGGAACACTCATTGAACTGGCGAAACAGATGAGCACAAGAACGGACCGGTCCCGCAATGTGGTTTTTGCGGCGTTCGGCGGGGAGGAGGTGGGCCTGCTGGGATCGCGGATGTATTTCGTGAAGCATGCGCCGGAACTGGCTGCCATCGACCTGGTCTTCAACGTGGACACCATTGGCGGAACGGGCGATCCCCGGATTGAAATGGACGGGGGTGTCGCGGACGCGTATGCGGAACTGGGCGCATGCCATTTCCCGGATTACCTGATGGATACGGCCTGGGAAGGAGCAAGCGGCAAGTGGCGGATCTGTCATCCGGACCTGCTTCCTCCGCTGTTGATGTCTTCCCAGGTACCCGACTGGCTGGGCGGTGTTCTGCGCCGCGTAACCGGCTCGGCGGGTTTCAAGGTGGATGCCTGCGGTCCCATTTTCTCCGATGGCCGTGCTTTTGCGCAGGGAGGGGTTCCCACCAGCGGTGTGGCACAGAAAGCAGGGAGCAAACTGATTCATTGTGCCGATGACACACCCGCAAATCTGCACCTGGAGTTGATCCGGAAATCGATCAGGCTGACAGATGATGTGATTGCGGCGACACTGGATCATTTTTCGAACCCGGATGCATAGTTGAGGCAGGAAAAGAAAAGGAAAAGGGCCGGAATTCCCCGGCCCTTTCGTTCAGAAGCTGTAGGACCAACCGGCTCCCACGATCAGGTTGCCATCGTCGGCTTCAAAGCCGGGTGAATGGAGCTTTGAGTCCATCAGGTTGGTATAGGTGATATTGAAGTTCAGTTCGCCGTATTTCAGTGCGACCGGATAATCCAGCGACACGGCATAGTGGGTGAATGCTCCACCCGATTCGCCTTCGTTCACGAAGTAGGCGTCCACATAATCTTCCGACCCGTAGCCCAGAACAACACCCAGCGAAACCCCGTTTTCAAACGAATGGGAACCACCCAGTTCCAGGTAAAATCCCTCCACCTGATCAAAATCATAATAGAGAGTGGCGGAAGGACTGAACCGGACATCGGTCAGCGTGAAGCCGGCATACGCTTCCATCGTTGAACTCAACTGGGTATTGGGGAAGGTGTACGAAATCACGCCGACGGACCATGCCACACCGGACCGCTCCCAGTCGTATGAGAGGGTATAGTCGATTTCGTTGAATTCGAATTCATGGTCATAGTCGTCGGTCAGGTCCATGTTTCCCCAGACATTGAAGGAAAATCCATTGCCGCCGACGGTTACACCCGGCTGAAAGACCGTATGGTCATTCAGGACAATGCCGCGCCAGATATACTTGCTGTTGACGGCGGTATCCACACTGACATCAACGGCCAGCACGGGCAGCGTCAGCAGGATCCATGCAAATATGATCAGTTTCTTCATGTGATGCTCCCTTGTGCCTGTCGTTTCCATTCCGGTTTACAGGTACGCGTTTTCCCCGTGCAGGGACTCATCCACGCCGGTTTCTTCTTCCAGCTGACTGACCGTAACAGGCGTAATCTTGTTGATGATGGCCAGCATGACATAAGAGAAGATAAACGCATACAGCGATGCGCCGAGCACAGCCACGGTTTCCTTCAGGAAAAAGGCCGTTCCGCCACTCAGCAATCCGTTTGCGCCGTTGGGGTTGATGGCTGTTGTGGCAAAGATGCCCAGCATGATCACGCCGATGGTTCCGCCGACGCCGTGAACGCCCCAGACATCCAGCGCGTCATCCCAGCCCAGACGGTTCTTCATGGATACGGCCAGGTAGCAGACTGCACCGGATACGATGCCGATGATGGCTGCAGAACCGGTGCTCACAAAGCCGGCAGCCGGGGTAATGGTTGCCAGACCGGCGACGGCACCAGTGAGCAGACCGACAAATTTCGGTTTCTTGGCGCGGGACCACTCAATAATGAGCCAGGTCATGGCGGCAAACGATGCGGCGACGTCGGTATTCAGGAATGCAAGGCCGGTGATGGCATCTACCTGCAGTTCACTGCCCGCATTGAATCCGTACCAGCCGAACCACAACAGGCCGGTTCCCAGGGCGACCAGCGGTATGCTGTGAGGGCCGCGTTCTTCCACTTTTCGCCTGCCCACATAGAATACGGAGGCCAGGGCCGCCATTCCGGCGATCGCGTGAACCACGATGCCGCCTGCAAAGTCCAGTACGCCCCACTGCTGCAGCAGACCGCCGCCCCACACCATGTGGCAGATGGGGAAGTAGACCAGCAGCAGCCACGCAACCAGGAACACCAGGTATGCGGAGAAGCGGACACGGTTGGTGAACGCTCCCGTAATGAGGGCCGGTGTGATGATGGCGAACATCATCTGGTAGGCGATGAATACCAGCAGCGGAATATTGTTGGATGCCGAGAATACCGTTGTGGGATCGACACCCCGCAGGAATGCCATATCCAGATTACCGATGATGCCGGCGACATCACCGCTGAAACACAGGGAATAACCCACGGTGTACCACAGAACAGTGGTGACACCCATGGAGACAAAGCTCTGAATCATGATTGTCAGTACGTTTTTGCGCCCCACCAGTCCGCCATAGAAGAAAGCAAGACCGGGTGTCATCAGCATCACCAGGCTGGTTGCCAGCAGCATAAAGCCGGTGTGTCCAGGATCGAAATTCATGGATCCCTCCTTAACGTGTTACATTGAAAACTGTGCACCATAGTTCTAGCAGACGGATTTGGGAAGGATTTTGCAATCCCGTTATAATCCTGTGAGCATTCGGACGATTTCCCGGATTTGCTCACAAAACGCTAACATTTGTGTTATTCAATGTTGGATATCCGATGCCAGAGCATGCGGATCGGGGGGCGGTTGATGAATGATCGGAAGACCCGGGTGCTGTTTATCGAGGACGAACAGAATCTGCTGAACAGTATTTCTTTCATCCTGGAACGGGAAGGGTTTGAAGTTCGTAAGGCGAAGACCGGAGAGGTGGGGCTGCAGGCCATGTCGGAATTTCAACCGGACCTGGTTCTGTTGGATCTCAACCTGCCGGGGATGGACGGGTTTGAGGTGGCGGAAAGTCTGGTGGCCGACTGCTGTCCCCAATGCTGTCCGGCAATCATCATCATGACGGGAAGGGACGCCGAAGAAGATATGGTGACGGGACTGGAACGGTTTGCGGATGATTATATCGTGAAGCCGGTTCAGCCACGGGTCCTGATCGCCCGGATCCAGTCCGTTCTCCGCAGGATGGACAGTCTGAACCAGAGCGATGCCACCATCATTTCCGGAATCGGAATCAACCGGGATGCCTTTGAAGTTCATGTGGACGGGAGTCCGGTGAAGTTGACAAAATCGGAATTCCACATCCTGGATCTGCTGATGCGGGCACCGGGAAAAGTGCTGAGCAGGACCCAGATCATCAATGCTGTTCGGGGGATTGACTGCTATGTTACCGACCGCATTGTGGATTTCCAGATATGCCGTATCCGGAAAAAACTGGGGCCTTACGGAGACACCATTCAAACGGTGAGAGGGATCGGATATAAGTTCAGCGCAGGTGAAAGCGACTCATGCTGAGAGATGTTTCCGTAAAGGTTCTGCTGGTTGTGGGCTTCATGGTGGCGGGTCTGCTCCCGTTGATGATCTTTGCGCTTATGAGTTATGCCACTTCACGAACCATTCTCAAAGATCAGGCATTTCAGCAGCTGGAGTCCATCCGGAATATCAAGATCCACCAGTTGGAAGCATTCTTTCACGAAAAGGAATCCCAGGTCCGGGTGCTGGCGAAAAACCCGCAGGTGATCCGTTTTTTCCATGACATCGAGAAATGGCGGCAACAGGCCGGACCGGGAAGGAATCACAGTCTGCTGTTCAGCCAATCGGACGGGAAATTTGAATCGGATCCGGCCTATCGTACGTTACATGACCATTATTTCCCCTATTTTGAATACTTTGTAAGACAGAATGCGTTTTACGACCTGTTTCTGATCATGCCGGACGATGGCCTTGTGGCCTTTACCGTGATCAAGGAATCCGATTTCGGCACCGTATTGTCGAAAACCCGCTCCCCGCTTCACGATGCCTGGCAGCAGGCGGAGCAGTCAGAGGAACTGGTGTTGACGGACACGCGGTTGTACCAGCCATCCAACAATGTACCGGCCCAGTTTGCCGTGGTCCGTGTCCGGGACAAGGGAAAGACCATCGGATACCTGGCCGTCCAGATTTCCATGGATTCCATCGACCGCATTATGGGGGAACGTTCCGGGATGGGGGAAACCGGGGAAACCTATCTGGTGGGGGAAGATCTGCTGATGCGCTCCGATTCATTCCTGGACCCGGAAGGTCATTCGGTCCTGGCATCACTCTCCGGTTCGCTGAAAGAAAACGGGGTGGATTCGGTGGCGTCGCGGAAGGCCGTCAATGGCCAATGGGGTTCAGAAATCGTGGTGGATTATAACGGAAACCGCGTGTTGTCGGCCTACGGCCCGCTCCGTCTGGGTGCATTTCGCTGGGGTTTGATGGCCGAAATTGATGAGCAGGAGATTGATCAGCACATCGCCCAGGCCCTGAATGGACGAATTCTGCTGATCATGTCTCTGTCCGCGGCTTTGCTGCTGTCGCTGGCTTTCCTGATATCGGTATTCTTCAGCAGGGGAATTTCCAATGTTACATCAGAGATGGAAGATCTGGTGGATGAAATCCTGATGGGAAGACTCCACGCAAGGAGTGATCCGGACAAGGTCGGCACCGATTTCCGGCGGGTGGTGACCCGGACCAATCAACTGATCGATGCCTTTGTCAACCAGATCAACGAGCGGCGCAAGATGGAAGAGGTGATGGAATACAACCAGCGGATGGAATCCATCGGAACGCTGGCCGGGGGCATTGCCCATGACTTCAACAATATTCTGACCTATATGTTCACCTACTCCGACATCATTATCGAGAAGCTGAAACCCGGAACCATGGAACATGAAAGCATGATTGAAATCCAGAAGGCCATCCATCGCGCATCGGAACTGGTTTCCCAGGTGATGGCATTCAGCCGTCAGGCCCGGCAGGAGAAACGCCCGATTCAGGTTTCGCTGATCGTCAAGGAGGTGGTGAAGCTGCTGAAGGCGACGCTGCCCAAGAACATTTCGGTGAAGAAGCACATTGAAACGGACAATCTCTACATCATGGCGGAGCCGTCCCAGGTTTACCAGATCACCATGAATCTGTGTACCAATGCGTTTCATGCCATGCAGGAAACAGGCGGTACATTGACGGTGCGGCTTGCGGAAATGGCGTCTGCTGACGGAGATGGGCAAACGCACTGTCTGTTGTCGGTTGTCGATACCGGTACCGGGATGGACGAGGCCACGCGGGCCCGGATTTTCGAACCCTACTTCACCACCCGACCACCCGGCCAGGGATCGGGAATGGGCCTGGCGGTTGTTCACGGCATTGTGCAGACATTGGGAGGACGCATCAATGTAGATTCCGTCCCCGGCGAGGGAACGCGAATTGACGTGTGGCTTCCGGCGGGAGAGCGTCCGGCGGAAAGTGATCGGGTGTCCTCCAGGGCGTCACTCAAACAGGGGGAGGGCCGGATCGTGTTTGTGGACGATGAAGAGCAGATCGGGAAGTCAACTGCTCAGCTGTTGCGCTCCCGGGGATATACCGTCTCCGTTTACACCGACAGCCGCAAGGCCGATGCCCATCTGAAAGCTCGTCCGGATGAAGATGACCTGCTCATTACCGATCTGAACATGCCCCACATGAACGGCATTCAATTGATCGGGAATATGCGAAAACGGGGAGATATGCGTCCGGCGATTCTGCTGACGGGGTACAGTGAGATGCTGGATGATGCTGCGGTGGGGGAATTGTCCGGCACCACCGTCATGTTCAAACCGTACCTGCCGGACCAGTTGGGCAGTGAAATCGAGTCCGCACTGGAACGCTCCCGCGAATCCTCTTAGTGTGTGTCAGCGCCGCCGGGATTTTTCTTTCCCTTTGGCTTTGACCACCAGGGGTGGTTTCCCTTTTTTCTTCTCGTTTCGGAAGCTTTCCAGAATCAACTCCGCTTCCCGGAAGGGGACGTTAATGAAGGAAAACTTGTCGTAAATCTGAACGTCGCGAATGTCCCGGCTGTCCATGCGGACATGGGACAGGATCAGGTCCAGCACCCTGGGAATGGTCATGCCGTCCGCCCGTCCCTTGGCGACAAACAGGCGCGCCTTGCCTTTCCGGTCGACCTTGATTTTCCGGATTTCGCTGTAATTGCTTTCGTCCAGTTCGTCCCGGAACGCGTGCTTCAGGGTGGCGGCCAGGATGTCCCGGGGATTGCCGTCCACGAGCAATGTGTCTGCCATTTCCCGGAAGGTGTCGTAATCGTCCTGTTCCAGCACGTCCCGGATTTCCGCCTGGATCCGATCGGATTTGGCGCGGATGATGTCCTGGATTTCGGGCAACTGTTCTTTCCGGATATCGGTTCGGGCGACCCGTTTGATGAATCCGATTTTCCGGTATTCGGCCGGCGTGACAAATGTGATGGCGGTCCCTTCCCGCCCGGCGCGTCCGGTCCGACCGATCCGGTGAACATAGGATTCCGGGTCATGGGGGAGAGAGTAGTTGATGACATGAGTCAGGTCCTGGATATCAATGCCCCGTGCGGCCACGTCGGTGGCGACCAAGATGTTGATCCGGTGTTTCCGGAACCTGTTCAGGATCCGTTCCCGCTGCGCCTGGGAAATGTCTCCGTGTAGGAACTCGGCATCGTAACCGCGGTCGGTCAGGCGGTTGCCGAGCTGTTCCGTTTCCACCCGGGTGCGCATGAAGACCAGCCCGTAGAATTCCGGTTCAATGTCGATGATCCGGCACAGGGCCTCAAACTTGTCTCCCTCGGAGACTTCGAAATAGATCTGGTCGGTCAGGTCGGTGGTCATCTGTCGGTTCTGCACGGAGATGGTCTTGTAATCTCCCATGAACCGTTCCGCCAGTTTCCGGATGCGCTCCGGCATGGTGGCGGAAAACATCAGCATGCGTTTTTCGAACGGAGTGGATTCCAGGATGGTTTCCACATCCTCCAGGAAACCCATGTTGAGCATTTCGTCGGCTTCGTCCAGGACCATATAGCTGATCCGGTCGATTTTCAGACTGCCCCGGCCGATATGATCGATGACACGTCCCGGTGTGCCCACCACGATATCCACGCCCTTTTTCAGGCGCCGGAACTGTTCGGAAAACGCTTGTCCGCCGTATATCGGGGCGATTTCCAGTTTCCGTTTTCCTTTCAGGGAGTTGATTTCTTCGGAAACCTGGATGGCCAGTTCCCGGGTGGGGGTCAGCACCAGTGCCTGGACATGTCCCGCCCGGGGGATGAGCCGTTCAATCATGGGCAGGCCGAAAGCGGCGGTTTTACCGGTCCCGGTCTGGGCCTGGGCGATGACGTCCACGGTACCGCCCATTAGAAGTGGTATGGTGGCTTCCTGAATGGGGGTGGGTTCTTCAAATCCTTTTCTGGCGAGGGCGATCAGTGTTTCTTCACTGAGGCCGAGGGAGCGGAATGCATCAGAGGTTTTCATGGTTCTGTTCCTTCTTGCGTTAAATCTCCACGGTGCCGGCGAACATCACCATGACACAATGAACATCCCGTTATACACCATGGGAGCTTATATTGATACAGGAAAACAGCTTGTGTGTCCGAAGACAGGCCGACGGTGCGGTTGTCTATTTCTGCAACGGATTCCGGATCCTGGCGGTATGAATCGCCCGTTGGCTGTTTTCCTGGATCCGGTGGAAGCGCCATTCACACAGCTGTTTGAACCGGTTCATGACATTGGCGGTTACCCGGTTGTGGATCCCTTCCCAGGCCCGGTGCAGTATCTTTTTCCGGGACAGATCCTCCCGGCCGTAAAAGTTGAATCCCACCACCAGGAAGAGTTGGGAGGGTTCCTTTTCCCCCTGGTCGGCGATGGATGACCGGACATACATGGAGAAGATGCCGATGGGATAGCCACCGGAACAGTCATAGAGCAGATAGCGGGCGTTGTCGAACTCGTCCGGCTCCGGCATCCGTTGAATGCGCCGGGCGTTCAGATCGAACAACGGAATATAGTCCAGCCCGAAAATCCCCCGCTTCCATCCGAAAGGATAGCGGCGCCATCCGAAAGGATAAAGATGAATGTTCTCCAGCCGGCCCTCGATCAGCTCCACTTCCGCCAGGTGATTGGGCCAGCAGGTGGCGTCCCCGTT
>DAINNF010000037.1:0-21864 GCA_036736005.1 Acidobacteriota bacterium | reverse complement strand
CAACGCCGTATCTTCGTCCGCGAATCCGCCGGGGTCCTCTTCCGGTTCCGGAGGGGGCGGCTTCTCCGGAGGTGGCGGCGGAGGAGGCGGAGGGGGCGGTTTCTGATAACCACGTCGAAATGGCACGTTTTTTCTGGCACATAGATTGCAAGTAAAAGAAAAAGGAAAGCACGGGAACCCGATTCACCCCGAGCGCCATCCCCATCATGTGCGGGTTCCCGTGCTTTTCTTATGGTCTGGTGAAGCGCAGTGGTTATTGACTGTCCGTTGATGGCCCTTTTTCTTCTGCAGCTTCTTCCGACAGATTCCGGTAATGTTTGACCACTTTGCGGGTCACCCAGCTCTCCTTTGCTCCCGTCAGTACAGTAGTGGCTTCGTTGTAAAGCGTGGCGTCGTTTACCAGCAGTCCCAACGATCCTTCGCCCCGGTCGATTTTTTCCAGAATGGAACGAAGATGTCCCAGTGCGGCTTTCAGATCTTCCCCTGCCTGATCGTCCGCCAGAAGTGTGACGAGCATGCTGCCGTCGGTTGTTTCCGCAAGTTTGTCTCCCAGTACATGCAGTCCGTTCAGTGCCGCCAGGGTGTCTGTTCGGAAGCGGTCTGCAAATGCGGGATCCATGATCAGCTGACCGGCAACACCGTCTCCGTTGCGCATGGCTTCAAGCAGAATGCTGAGATCAGAGGATATCTGTGTGACGCGATCCGTAATTCCGGTACAGAAGTCTTTGTCATTGATCAGCTTTCCCAGTATACCGGTTCCCTCGGACAGGTTGGTGGATACCACGGACAGACTGGTCAGCAGATCCTGCCCCAGCTGGGGATCTTTGATCAGGGTGCCCACCAGTCCCTCACCGCTTTCTGCCGTCTCTACGAGGCGGTTGATGGAATGGGTCAGTTCCGCCAGATCGGTCAGGATCGATGAACCCTGTTCCAGCATGGCCCCCACGTCCAGTGCGGGCTTGACCTGAATGGTTCCCTCTTCCGGAAGTGGCGGCAGTGAATAGTCGGTTGTTTCAAGGGAGATATATTTGTCCCCCAGCACGCCCAGTGAACTGATATCCGCCATCGTGGAGGCGTTGATCCGGTTGCGTACCGAAGCGTCCAGTGTAATACGGACAAATATACGGTCATCCTGCACGTCCTCCGGGAAAGCGATCTTGTCCACCCGACCCACCTGAACCCCGTTCAACTGGACAGGAGAGTCCACCGTCAGGCCTACCACCTGTGGGAATGGAATGATATAGCTGACACGGTCACCCAGGTGTCCCAGCGTGAGCACCGTGACCATAAACAGCACCAGTGCGAGAAACACCATCATTCCGGTTTTCACTTCTTTCATGGTTGCCTCCCCCGATTTTCCTGTATGGTTGATTTGGTTTGAATGCTGTCCCGATAAAAATCTCCCAGAAACTCACAGACATCCGGATCGCTGCATTTCCGGGCTTCTTCAGGTGTGCCGATGAATACCATGCGTCCGTTTTTCAGCAGTGCGATCCGGTCGGCAATGGTAAACGCCAACTCAATATCATGGGACACCACCACCGACGTAATGTTCAATTCGTGCTGCATGTTGGCAATCAGCGATCCGATGGACCGGGCGGTGACGGGATCCAGGCCGGTGGTGGGTTCATCATAGAAAATAATGTCCGGTTCCAGTGCAATGGCGCGGGCCAGGGCCACGCGTTTCTGCATGCCGCCTGATAATTGTGCAGGCATCTTGTCTTCCACTTCGGGCATCTGCACCAGTTTCAGCATGCGTGTGACTTTTTCCGCCACGGTGACCGAATGGATCCCCGGTATACTCTCCCGGAATCCGAATGCGATATTGTCGAAAACCGACATGGAATCAAACAGTGCTCCGCCCTGAAACAGGATGCCGGTCTTGCGCCGGATGCGAAGCAGTTTCTGCTCGTTAAGTCCGGTGATTTCGTCCCCCAGCAGTTGAATGGAACCGCTGTCCGGTTGCATCAGGCCGGTCATACACTTCAGCAGAACCGACTTTCCGGAGCCGCTTCCGCCAAGGATCACCAGGGTCTCACCCGGCACAACCCGGAATGAAACTCCGGTGAGGACCGGGTCTTCGAATGATTTGTACAGATCGGTTACGGCAACAACGGAATCTGTCATAGGCGTCATAACCAGATAAAGAACCGGGTGAGGAAAAAATCCGACACCAGGATGGTTATGGAGGATGCGACCACCGCTTTGGTGGCGGCATGACCCACTTCAGAGGAACCTCTTCGCACCGAAAATCCGTGATAACAGGAGATGACCGCGACGAAGAATCCAAAGAAAAAGGATTTGGACAATCCGCTGAACACATCATTCATGGTCAACATCTGGGTAACCTTATGCATATAAAAATAACCGTCGATGTTCAGTTGAAATTTTGAAATGACCAACCCGCCTGCGATCCCGACGAAATCGGCATACAGTGTCAGCACGGGCGTCATAATCAACATCGCCAGCATTCGCGGCACCATCAAATATTCTACTTTACTGATTCCCATGGCCCTGAGGGCATCCACCTGTTCCGTGATCACCATGGATCCGATTTCGGCTGCCATGCCCGATCCGGCACGCCCGGCGATCAGGAGGGCCGTGACGACCGGACCCAGTTCCCGTACGATGGAGATGCCCAGGATGGTCCCCAGATAGTATTTGGCACCGATGAAGTCCAGTGAATAGGCGATCTGAATGGCGAATACCATACCGATAAACAGCGCCGTGACGTTAATCAATGTCAGGGAGCGGGTTCCCAGCTTATACATCTCCTGACCCACGAGCCTGAACCGGATATGACCGGAGAAAATGTGCCGGAAACTGTGTTTGATCAGGCCCGAAAGGATACCGAGACTCCGGATTTTTCGAAACATGCGGAAATCGGCCCATGTCGGATTCATGCAGACAGTATACCTGTGATCCGGACGGAATTTCAAGATTGGTGGACGATTGTGCACGGATGGACTATATTTGGGACATCGAATTCAATCATGTGAAGGTGCTCGGAAAAGCAGCCCCCGACTGTGGTGCGGGGCCTGTATTGCAGGAGGAAGGATGGGATCCAGTATCATCACAACCGGGGAAATGGTTCTGCCGGTTCCGTCAGCCACCCACTGGTTGCCGTTGGAGGAAGGGCGGCTCCATGTACGTCGGTTCGGGGACCCGTCAGCTGACCCGGTTCTGTTGATTCATGGTGCCATTGAGGACGGTCGTGTTTTTTACTCTCCGAAAGGCAAGGGCCTTGCACCGTTTATCGCCCGCAACGGGTTTGACGTTTTTGTGCCGGATTTCCGGGGACACGGCAGGAGTGATCCGCGAATCGGCCGATCCACCCGGTTCGGACAGACCGAGATGATTATCCGTGAAATGCCGGCGATACTGGACGCAATGGAAGACTGGACGGGGGGCCGACCGGTTCATATCGTGGCACACTCCTGGGGCGGTGTAATCGTGTCTTCCTGCCTGGCGCGATTTCCGGAACGGATCTACGGGGTCCGGTCCCTGGTGTACCTGGGAACCAAGCGGTGCATCCGGGTGAAGAACCGGTGCAGGCGCATTCAGGTGGATTTTCTGTGGAACGGACTTGGACGGGTGCTGACGGGAATTTTCGGATATCTTCCGGCCCGGCTGTTCCGGCTCGGTTCCATGGATGAAACAAAACGGTATCACCGGCAGACACTGGAGTGGATCCGTTCCGGTCCCTGGAAAGATCCCGATGACCGGTTCGATTATGAAGCGGCGGCCCGGGAAAACCGGTTTCCGCCGGGATGGTTTGTTGCCGGCGCAGGTGATGCCTGCCTGGGTCACCCGGACGATGTCTGGGCATTTATGGGAGAGCATGGAGAGCAACCGTTCAAGTTCTCCATTCTGGGTAAGGACGAGGGACATCTTCATGACTACGGTCATGTGGACATGTTAACGCATCCGGAAGCACCGGAAGATCACTTCCCACTGGTGGTGGAATGGCTGAAGAATGATCATGAGGCGGTTCGTCTGGGTTATCAGTAACCGCTTCCATAACCGTCGTCGGTTTCCCCCTGTGTAATCCGACTGGTGAAGACCCGGATTGCACTGTCTCCGGGTAACGGACACTTGGCTTCACATATACCGCACCCGATACACAGATCATCCACCACATAGGGTTGCTTCAATTGAACTGATGTTCCGTCCGGCCGCATGACTTCCACTTCCCGGAACTTGATGGCCTTGTCGAATGTCGGACAATGTTCCTCGCAGACAATGCAGGGCGTGTCTTTGGCAAACGGCAAACACCGGTTTTTGTCAAATACCGCAATGCCGATGACAAAGGCATGTTTCTCCTTCAGGGACAGTTGTTGGATCGCACCGGTGGGACATACCTGACCGCACAGGGTGCAGTTGAATTCGCAGTAACCCAGCCGGGGGACCAGTCGGGGCGTGAACATGCCTTCATATCCGCTTTCCATGAAACAGGGCTGCAGGGCATTCTGGATACACACCTTCATACATTCCCCGCACCGGACACACAATGACAGGAAATCTGCTTCTGTGGCCGCGGCACCCGGGGGTCGCAGCAGGTCGGCCGGCGGCACCTTGGGAGACGCATTGACTTTGGACAACAGTGGCAGTGTTACCCCGGCCACGCCTGCACCGATGAATGCCCGCCGCGTCATGTCGATTCCGGTTTCATTCCGGCGCATGGTGAACCGGAAGGCGGGCTGCTGGTTCTCACAATCATCAATACAATCCATGCACAGGTTGCATTCTTCATGGTGAAGCAGTCCGGTATCCCGGTCAAACGCGTTCATCCGGCAGAATGAGGCGCAGGCCGGGCAGTTCTTGCAGGAGCGGTCCGGTTTGCGTCGAAACGGACTGAACCGGGCGAATACCGCCAGCATACCGCCCAGCGGACAGAGGTTCCGGCACCAGAACCGTTTGCCGTACCGTTCCAGAAACAGGATGGCCACCAGGATCAGGAAGGAAAGCGTGGACAGAAAAAAGAAAGACTGCCGGTAGGGCAGAACGCTGTTTTTCAGAACATCGTATACCGGCTCGGTCAATCCACTGAGCCAGGCGGGGGCATGGAGATAGATATTGTCGAAGAAGCCGGTTACCGTCCAGTTGAATACCGGATCAACCGAAAATGTGATCCCCCTGACAAGGAGTGAAAACGGATCCAGAAAGCCGATCAACTGGAGTTGAAACAACGACCCTGCCAGGATAACCGTCAACAGTGCATACTTCATCCAGCGCAGGTCACGGCGCGGATGTTTCCGGGTTTGAATGACCTTGTCTGCACCGTCCAGGATGGTTCCAAGGGGACAGATCCAACCGCAGAATGCCCGTCCAAATACCACCGTGAGGCCGATTACCGCGACGGCCGGCAGCAGAAGCGAAATGAACTGACGGGACGCAAGCATGACGGATGCCGCGACCAGCGGGTCCCATCGGAAGAAAATGTTGACGGCATATGGAATGGCATCTTCCCCGGTATAGTCGGTAAGACGGAAGAGAACCAGGAATATGATCAGAAAGAAGACCTGGGAGAATTTGCGAAATGTCCGGGTAGTGGGTTTCCAGGACATGCTACACCCGGGTCACGTTGACTTTGCTCAAATCCATCTGGCCCAGACCCATGGCATGGCCGGCCCGGGTGGATGGCACCTCTTCCGGCCGCATCCCGAACAGGGTTGTTGCATAGGCGTCTGCCGCCACGATATCCCGGGAGGCAAGCAGGGTATCCAGTCGTTTCACGTCCGTGAGTCGTCCCCCCTGCGGGCCATTTCTGAGGAGAATCCGGGTGGCATCCACAATGGTGAGATCCGGATACAGAACGCTGTTGAGATCGGCCAGGTTCTGTCCCATGTTCTGATGAATGCTGCCTCGTCTGCCGCCGATCACACCCATGATGTTTTTCATACCGATGGTGAGGCGGGCCAGAGAATGATGCTTGGCAACAGGAACGTTGATATAACAGTCCGCCTCAAGGGCTTCTTTGTAGAAGGACCACCGGGAAAGGGATTTGCCATTCCTGATATCGACAGGAACGAACTTCCGGTCATCAATATAATCGCAGCTTACCCGTGATTCTTTCAGGTCATCCATGGCCGGCTTGATACCGCTGTTGTGATAACAGCGCCGTTCTTCGTTGCAGGTACGGTCAAATATCATGACGCTGTCGGCACCCGCTTCCAGCACCAGCTTGACAACGGCGCGCAGGACATCGGGATGCGTATTGGCTGCCTGTTCAGGGGAACGGTCCCATCCGATATTGGGTTTGACCACCACCCGGGTCCCCGGTTTGACAAATGCGCCGATGCCACCCAGCGGTTCCAGCAGTTTTCGGACCATGGCATCATAGTCGGTTCCGGTGGCAACGGTCAGAACCGGACTTTCCGGTTGTGCGGCGAACAGTTCAGGCGTAATAGTGAAAACCGGTGCTGCGGCAACGGTGCCGGCAGACCATGCAGCCAGCTTTTTCAGGAATTCCCGTCTATCCATCTGTCCCCCCTGGTGATGGTTGTTCTTCTCATTATATGCGGAACCGGTTCCGCGGGCAAGGAAAGCGGCGATGCTGCAGGGAGCCGGAGTGCAACTGTTCGCCGGTTGCACTGGTATAATACGGGTAAGATTAAACGGCCAAAGGTTAATGAAAGCCGGCGGATGGAGGACATGATGAAGCATCCCGGATACCGTTCTGTGAACGAAGGCCTGGGGTTGAACCGGCGTCAGTTCATCGGGCTGACGTGTGCAGGAGCGGGATTGCTGCTGGGAACCCCCGCAGCATGGGCAGAGGAAAAGCAGAAAAAGGAGCGGCCGCCCAAGCCGGCCACCAACATCCAGGAGGCCATGGCGGTCAAGAAAACCCGCTGGTCCCTTCCGGGGCCTTTTCCCGGAAAGGTGGTGGAAGTCGTCAATTCTGCATCCATGAAGGATGGAAAGCCACAGGGGAACGTCGTTACATCCATGGTGAAGCAGGGGATTGAGTCACTGACCGGAAAATCGCTGACGGATTCTTTTCCGCTGTTTTTTGAACAATCGGACGTAGTAGGAATCAAGGTCAATCCGGTGGGTCCGGGACTGATTTCCACGCGGCATGAAGTGGTGCAGGCCGTGATTGACTGGCTGGTGAAGGGTGGAATACCGAAAAAGAACATCGTGATCTGGGACCGGTTTGACTACATGCTGGCCGATGCCGGTTATACACCGGACCGTTATCCGGGAATCCGAATTGCCGGGCTTCAGACCATGGATGAACAGGCGTACATGGGTAAGCGGGACGACAGCAACTGGTTAAAACCGGACGGAACCCATGTCAGCGCAGACAATTTTGACCGGGACACCTATTATTTTGCTGATGTTGAGGGTCCGAAGGATAAACAGTACCTGAACCAGCATGTTTTCAACGGCAAGTACTCCTATTTCGGCAAACTGATTTCCCATGAACTGACCAAGATTATCAACATTCCGGTATTCAAGAACACCGGAAACGGCATTTCCATGGCCACCAAGAATCTGGGTTACGGATCGGTCTGCAATACCGGGCGACTCCACAAACCCCTGTTTTTTGATGTGTGTACCGAGGTGCTGGCATTTCCCTGTATCCGGGATCGCCTCGTGCTGAATATTACCGACGGCCTTCGGGCGCAGTATGACGGGGGACCCATGCCGGTAACCAAGTTTGCATATGAACGTCACTCACTCCATTTTGCAACCGATCCGTTTGCGTTGGATGCCGTGTGTCATGATCAGATGGTGGCCAAACGGAAGGAAATGAGTGTCCGTGTGAATGAGCATCCCATGTATACCGAATATCTCCGGTACGGTGAGAAGCTGGGCCTGGGTGTTGCACACAAAGACAGGATCCAGCATGTTACGATCTAGTTTCATTTTCGGATGCCTGCTGTTGTTCTGCTGTCTACCGGGAGCGTCTCCCGTCTCCGGTGGGATGCTGCCCGACGGATGGACCATTACGGGAACGCCCCGGATTTTCAACGGAAATGATCTCTACGGATACATCAACGGCGGATCTGAACTGTTTCTGGAATTCGGATTTGATCAGTTGACGGCATACCAGATCCGGACACCTGACGGTGAACTGGGATTGGACCTGTATGAAATGAAGGATCCGGTTGCAGCGTTGGGAATCTATCTGGCCAAATGTTCACCGGAAACACCGTTGGCGGGTCTGAATGCCCGCAACTCCGGCGATGCATACCAGTTGGCGGTGTTGAAAGGGCGGTGGTTTGCTTTCATCCAGAATGTTTCCGGTGATGCTGACCGGATTGAGGACATGAAACAACTGGGAGCGGCATTGAACGCGCATCTGGACGGGGATGTAGCGGCATTTCCCGTTACCCTGCCGAAGGATGGTCTGGTCCAGACCTCCATCCGACTGGCTCGCGGTCCTTTTGCACTTCAGCCGGTGTATACGCTGGGAGAGGGAAACCTGCTTCTTCTGGGGCTGAAAACACCGGCGGCCATTGCCGATTATTTGCAGGACGGAGTATCCTGGACCCTGATCCGTGTGGTGTATCCAGATGCAGATACGGCACGAGCCGGGTTTGATTCACTGGTCCAGCACCTTGATTCCTATCTGGAGCCGGTGAAACAGACCGATACGTCACTGGTGTTCCGTGATTATGCCGACCGCTTTGGTGAGGCACAACTCAATAATGAAAAGCTGGATATCCGGCTCCATCTGGAACGGATTCCACAGTAGAATGAAGATCAACGTACCGAATATATGAGGAGGCGATATGTCGACAGTTCATAGTGAATCCGCAACACTGAATACAGTTCTGAATCCGGTTTCTGTCCGGGAGGGTCTGCTGCTGGCCGGCCTCGTCATTACAGCGGTTGCCCTGCCCCCGATCTGCCATCTGGCCGGCGTGCCGGTCCGGTGGTTCCTTCCCATGCATTGGCCCATTGTACTGGCTGCTCTGGTTTACGGGTGGCGCGGCGGTGCCGTTGTGGGTATTCTGGCCCCGTTGGTCAGTTATGTCCTGTCCGGCTATCCCCTCCCCGTAAAGATTCCACCCATGACGGTGGAGCTGGCCGCTTACGGTGTCCTGATTGGTGTTTTCCGGGAGCGGCTGCGCCTAAACGGTTTTGTTGCGACGGCGTTGGGCCTGGCAATCGGCCGGATTTTCTTTCTGGGGGTCATCCTGCTGACGGCGGCCAACGAAGTTCCCTTCGGTCAATATTTGACCGTGGCCATGGCTCCGGGGCTGCTGGCGGTTGCTTTGCAGGTCGCCATTTTGCCGCCAATCGCGTCCCGGTGGGTTCGATCCGGACAGGACCGGTAGCGAAGGGGTAAACAAACGGTTTAAAGAAACGGGTGGCGTTGGCCGCCCGTTTTTGGTTTCGACTTTTGTTTCAGCTAACGGGATCGGGGATGCGGGGAGCTCCTTTATCCTTCCACATAGAGCATTGCCTGTGTACGGGGCCGTCTCCGGGTAATCTGGGAGAGGAACAGGCCGCCCAGGACCACGGCCATTCCCATCAACCGCCTTCCGGTCATGGTCTCTCCGATCAGGAGCCATGCAAATATGGCGGTAAAGACGGGAATCGTGTTGGTATAGATATTGGCTTTGCTGACACCGATTTCCCGGATAACGATGGTCAGTAGAATGAAGGCAACCGTTGAACAGAGAATGGCCAGCAGCATGAGCGTGATGACCAGTTCGGCTGTCGGCCGTACCTGAATGAACTGTTTGAAATCGGTCAGAAAGAACACAGGAAGAAAGTAAAAGATGGCGATCAGGTTCTGAAGGTTGACGATTGTCAGAGAACTGTAGCGTTCGGAAAACCGCTTGATGATCAGGCTGTACCCCACGGCGGAAAGAACGGCGAAAGCGAGGGCGCCCAGCCCCACCGGGGACGCGGAAATCCGGAAGCCGGGTTCCACGATCATGATTCCCACACCGAGAAAAGAGAGGACCAGACCGATCACGTTGGTAACACTGAGTCGTTCATGCAGGATCCACGCGGCGAATACCGGCGTTACCACCGGAATGGTGGCAATGGATACCGATGCCAGTGTTGCACTGACATATTTCACCCCGAAACTCTCGCCCAGGAAATAACAGAACGGTGACAGAAAGGCCAGCAGAAAGAAAAACTTCCAGTCGCCTTTCTGCACTTTCTCTCTTTTCCCGGTCAGAAATATAAACGCAGACAGGAACAGTGTGCCGATGATCAGGCGCAGCGTGATGGTGGTGACGGGTTCATAGTACTGGTAAACCACCTTGGTCCAGACGAACGAAATCCCCCAGAACATCATCGGGAGTAAAGCAACAACAGCGATTGCAGGTCGTGACATCCGGTTCTCCATGTGATTGCTGAGGGGCACGATATATCCCGTCGGGCATTATCGCACAGCAACTTGACGGAAAGAAGAAGGAAGGGGTCGGGTTGGCGGAATATACGATCAGTTCTCCGGTTCCTTGTACACGACGCGGTTGCGGCCCGCCTGTTTGGCGGCATACAGTGCCTCATCGGCCGCCCGGATCAGGCGATTCACGGCGTCCTGGTGCACCGGCACGGCAGCAGACACACCGACACTGATGGTTATAGGTTGGTCGTCATCGTCGGACGGGCGCTGCTGTTCCACTTCTGCCCGCAACCGTTCCGCGATACTCATGGCCCCCTCATGGTTTGTGTCCGGCAGAATGGCGACAAATTCTTCCCCGCCGTATCGGGCCACGAAATCCCGGGGCCGTTTCAGTTCGCTTTCAAGAAGTTGTGCAATCTGTCTCAATCGTTCGTCACCCCGCTGATGGCCGTAGCGGTCGTTATAGTCTTTGAAGCGGTCAATGTCCACAAATAACAGTGCAATGGGTTTGGATTCCCGGAATGCCGTACGCCATTCCGTTTCCAGCTGTTCCATCAGGAAACGATGATTGGGAATATCGGTCAGCCCATCTGTACGGGCAAGATACTCCAGTTTTCGGTTGAGGTTGTTCAACTGACGCGTGCGCTCGTCCACCAGTGCGGACAGTTCTTTTTCCTTGCGCCTCACCTGTTGAATACGAAGGTAGTACAGCAACAGGAAAAATACCAGAAGCAGGACACCGACGATAGCATAGAAGAGCGGTGTCTGGGTGAAGGGAGGTGTCAGTTCAAAACGGATTTTGGCGCCGGTTTCATTCCAGATGCCGTCGTTGTTGGAGGCAATCACACGGAACGTGTAGGCCCTCGGGGGCAGGTTGGTATAAAAAGCCACCCGTCGAGTCCCTGCATCCACCCAATCTTCGTTGTATCCTTCCAGGCGATAGCGGAACATGACTTTTTCCGGAAGCAGGAAGCTGAGGCCGGTATACTTGATTTCCATTTCGCCCATCCCGCGCGGAACCCGGATCGGTCTGTTGAGGTTGACCGGTTTCCCGTTGATGCGGATCGACTCAATGGCAACGTTCGGCTTCACCTGATTGACGCGCATCTGGCTGGGGTGGATAATGGCCACGCCTTTGATGGTGGAAAACCAGAGAGAGCCGTCCGCGGCCCGGAAGGCGGCAGGTTGTGCCGGTCCATTACTTTCCGTGACCTTGATGCCTTCTGATTTTCCCAGCGTCAGGCATTCCACCCGTTCCCGTTGTCCGGACTCCAGTTCCAGCAGATGGTCCTTGGGCACACTGAAGATTCCCCGGTTGCTGTTGAACCAGAGTGTCCCGTCATCATCAATGATGGAGAATGTAGAATCATTGTAGAGACCGTCCCGGATGGAGAAACGGAAGAAATTACCCGCCCGGTAATGAAAGAGACCGGCATCGTCCGTACCGATCCACAATGTATCGTCCGCATCCGGATGAATGACCCAGATGCCGTTGTTGGTGAAACCGGCCTGCTCACCGAACACCGTGATTCGACCGTTTTCAATCCGGTTGAGTCCGCCGCTGTAAGTCCCCACCCATATGGTTCCGGATTCATCCTCCGCCAGTGAATAGACATAATCTTCTGAAAGGCCGTTACCGGTGTTGTAGCGCTGGACAATCCGGTCATCCTGAATGATATCCACACCGCCACCGTTTGTCCCCACCCATGTGCGACCCTGCCGGTCTACCAGGATGGCTCGCACAATATCGTTGGACAGTCCGCCTTCGGGCTGAACCCGGGTGACCCGGCTCTTTTCAATCCGGTAGAGACCGCCACCGTATGTTCCCACCCACAGGACGCCCTGAGGGCCCTCGGCAATGCTCCAGATATAGGAGCTGGAAAACCCGTCCCGTTCGTTGAAGATTCTGATCTTGTCTCCGTCATAGCGAACCAGCCCGCCGCCCACGGTGCCGATCCACATGTTCCCGTTTGAAGACTGAAAAACGGTGCGGACACTGTCAACCGGGAGTCCATTGCGTGAGCTGAGAAAAATGAACTTGTCATCTTTCAGCTGATACAGTCCGTCCCGGGTACCGATCCAGACACTGCCTTCCCGGTCTTCCATAACCGAGCGTACCGAGTTGTTGAGTAGTCCGTCCCGTTCGGACAGAACACGGAACTTTCCATCTGAATTTAGGGCGAAAAGACCGCCTCCGTTGGTGCCGATCCAGAGCGTCTGGTTCCGGTCCCGGAGAATACAACGGACATCTTCGGTCCGCAGGTCGTCGTTTCCGTTCACTGTGTGGAATTGTTTGCCGTTGAAGCGAACCAGACCGTCTCCACTGGTGCCGATCCATAATGTGCCGTCCGCTTCCCGGTAGAGGCTGCGGATGTCCACGCCCGGCAGTCCATCCCGCTTGCCGTAATGGGTGAAACGTCCGTCCTGGAAGAGATCCAGTCCCACCGAGGTGCCGATCCAGATCCCGTTTTCGGCGGGGGCCAACGTGCTGACGTATTCATCAATCAGCCCATCGGACGGGCGATAACCCGTGAATCCGTCTTCATCCAGACGATTCACGCCCTGAGTTGTTCCCACCCACAATTTGCCATTGAGATCTTCTGTAATCGAGAGAATAAAATTGCTGGTCAGACCGTCCGCCATGGTGTATTTCCGGAAGTCCCCGTTTTCCTGGCAGAGCAGGCCGTTGGGTGTACCCACCCAGAGACAGCCACGGCTGTCTTCATACAGGGCTTTGATGGTGTTGTTTTCCATCTGGGGGACATTGGTTTTGTCGAACACGACAAAACGCCGACCGTCAAAACGTGCCAGTCCTTCATACGTTCCAAGCCAGATATATCCGTCCGAAGTCTGTACGATAGACATGACCGAACTCTGGGGAAGTCCGTCCTCGGTGGTGAACATTTCGAGAGAATGCTGGTTCAATTTCCGGTCCGGATCCAATGCCCGCAATGGTATTGTCCACGGTATCAGTAGCATCGTTAACAGAATGACAAGCGGCCAACGGCTCGTGTGCATTGGTCTCCCTCACCCCTGACAGGCCTATTGAAAACAGAATGATACCCCTATTATATCGAACCCAAGCGGTTGTTTGGCAAGAGGAAATCCACGCAGAACACACAATTTGCAGGAAATTCAACCGGAGAACAGGGTGAACGGGGATGGAAGGACGCGTCTTTTTTATCGACTGCCGGTATCCCGGGAATCGATCTGTCCGCAGACTGTGTCCAGCCAGGTCAGCTTCTGGGGCTGAATGCGCGGACTCGGGTGCCCGAATGCCAGAGGTCGCCCGTCAATGGGAAGTCCCAGAATTTTCCGGTTTGAAATGGACAGCATGCACGGTTGCGCCAGGGGTTCCAGTTTCGGGTCCCGCCCCCAACCGGCAATAACCGGAATGCCGGGTCCGTTGAACAATGCACGCCGTTCCGCTGACCTTGCGGCACAGAACAGAGAATGACGGTCTCCCAATGGAAATTCCCGAAGATCAGCGATTCGCCGAAACAGTTCCAGACTGTTGGGTTCACGGATGTCGGACAGGTTGACAACACGCACGTGCTGCCAGCCGGCCATCAGCATGATTCGCATTACCTGATACTGTGTCGTATCCGGACGGGTGAGGACCAGTTTCCGTTCTGCCGCGGTTTCCATGTGTTTCGCGTCCACCAGTGGACCATGCGGATCGCCGGCCAGCGGTCTCGAAGAGCCCGGATTCATCATGATGGCGATGGCATCGGGTGTCCGGCTGTCCGCCGATTCCGGATCAGGCACGGACCGGTCCAGCAGTTCAAGAATACTGCGACACGGAATGGGCGGTCGGTCCGGTAACTTGAGTTGATAGAAGAATCCGAAACAGTGAATGTGCTCCTTGAGTTCCCGTGCCGGTACGAAACGAATGGCTGTCATCGGGAAAACAATATCCACAACGAGACCGTCCAGACAACGGCGGTCAGAATCAGTGAAAGAAACACGGCGGCGGAACCGCAGTCTTTTGCCTTGCCGGCAAGCTCATGATAGTCTGGTGAAACCAGGTCAACAATGGATTCGATGGCTGAGTTGACCAGTTCGACAATGAGTACGAGGATGACAACACCCACCATCATGACACGGTAGACAAGGGGAAGCGGAACCAGAACAGCCACCGGAATCAGGATGACGGCACCACAGACTTCCTGCCGGAACGCCGTTTCACTTTTTAACGTGGCTGCGATTCCTTTGAGGGACCACCGGAAAGCATTCCAGAAATGCCGGACCGGACCGCCGGTCGATCGTTGTTCTTCCAGGCCCATGACAACCTCTCGTCTTTTCGATATGCTCGTATTGTACCGGAACATAGGGTCGGGCGAAACAGAAGACGTGCCTTTTCAACCTGTACCGGCCATTATGATAAACTGACGGCTGCGCAGATCAGTTGCAGGAGGGTAGGCACTCAATGGTTCTGGCGTTCTTGTTCATAATGGGGATAATGGCCGGCATGGTGAACACGCTGGCGGCCGGCGGATCGTTCCTGATGCTGCCCCTTCTGATCTGGTCCGGTCTGCCGGCCACCGTTGCCAACGGAACCAACCGGATTTCCCTTCTGGCGCAAAACGGCATGGCTGTTTACGGATTCCGGCAGAAAGGCATGTTTGACCTCAGAACCAATCTTCGTCTGACGTTACCGGCGGTACTGGGCAGTATAATCGGCGCCTGGATGTCCGTTCGGATTCCGGACACGGTTTTTCAAAAAGTCATTTCCGTTCTCATGCTCATCTTTGTGGCCGTTTCGGTATACCGGGAGCGACAGAAGGCCAACGGCCGCTCTCCAAAGCAGGCCGGTCCTGTAACGACATTTCTCCTGTTCATGCTGGTGGGGGTTTACGGGGGATTCATTCAGGCAGGGGTGGGTCTCTTTCTCATCGGGTCCATCCGGTTTGCCACCGGACTCGATCTGGTGCGCACCAACAGTATCAAAGTTTTCATCATCATGTGCTATACCGTTGTAGCAATTGCGGTTTTCGCCCTGAACGGCAAGATTGACTGGCAGGTGGCGGCGGTGGTGGCCACCGGTCAGGGCCTGGGCGGATGGCTGGGGGTGCGGTTTGCGATCTCCGGCGGAGAAAAGTGGATCAAGCGGCTGGTATTCGTGGTGCTGGTTGCGATGGCGGTCCGGCTCTTTTTCTTCTAGTGAATGTGACCGGTGCAATGCCGGGTCAATCCTTCCAGTTCCACCACTTGCATTTTTCCGGTTCCGGGTGGGCGGTTTCCGCGAAATATACGGCGCAGCGAAACACGTAGAGAACGCATCGGTCCACTTTCATCCCCCGCTGCGCACAGTGCCGGACATACAGAAGTTCGGGGTCCTTTCCTTCCAGATCGGACACGGATCGAATGCCCAGATTGACCAGATCCTGTGCAATGGAGGGACCGACGCCGGGAATAACCTGCAGTTCTTTCAATGCCTGCTCAAAACGCGATATGGCCATCAGGCCTTCCGGACTTCTCTTCCAAATGGTACCAGCGCCAGTCCGGCCAGTTTCATGTGTTGTTTTGCAAACGGAATGCCGATGATGGTGATGGCGGTGAGAATCGCGAACAGCACGTGCGTCAGCGCGATCCACAACCCGCCCAGCAGAATCCACAGGATATTCATGAAAACCGCCAGACAGCCGTTGGCGTTTCCCGCATCGGTGACGACCTTGCCGAACGGCAGCAGTGCCAGGAGCGAGAGCTTGATGGATTGAATGCCGAACGGGATGCCGATGATGGTGATGCACATCAGCACACCACTGATCAGATATTCGAAAAACAGAAAAATGCCGCCGCCCAGGACGATCCAGAGAATGTTACCCAGCAGACTCATGGTTGCTCCTTCAAATATAAAATTTCATACCGTTTGTTATACCCCGGTGGGGCCGCAGTTGTTCGAAGTCTCAGCGTTGAAATTCCAGTTCCAGCGTAATGGAACCGTCGATTTCCTTTCGCGCAACCACCGCCTTCCTGCCCGCCATGTCATATCGGAACTGCAGCAGGTTCTCGCCGGAACCGATCAGGGACTGAGAGTAGGTCCCGGTGAACCGGGAAGAAATGTCTTTTTCAAATGTGACGATGGGAGAGGGTGTGGAACGTGCGTCGAACATCTGGGGTGTGATGGAGAAGCGTTCGACGCCCAGACGGCGCCGGACCTTCCGTTGCAGTGGAGCAAACAGGTTGTTCAGGGCCAGCGCCACACCGGCACCGGTCAGGTCTCCCGCGTCCTCTCCTGCAAAAGCCAGCGCCCGGTCTCCGGTGCTGATCCCCCCGGAACCGAACAGCAGCGCCATCAGCTCACGCTCCTGAAGGGGAGGCGTGGAGGACAAATTCAGCTTCACCCGGGATCCGGTCCCCCTTATGCGGGCCCGGATACTGTATCCCTGTACCTGAGTTTCCGCAACCAGATCCACTTCCGGGTCGATTTCCAGCCGGTTTTCAAACCGGATGGTTCCCGACCTTACCCGCATGGGAATGTCGTTCACATAGATAATGCTTTCCGGTGAAACGCGCTGCGTACCCAGTATTACCGGGGATTCGGCGGGTCCTGTCAATTGCAGGGTGGACGGAGACAGGAACAGGGACATGGCCGGATCCGCAACTTCGATCCGACGGGTCAGGAGAGAAAGGTCCAGTTGAAGATGTTCCAGAACCGGCAACTGGTCTGAACCGGTCAACAGCATCTGACGGGGGTTTACCAGTCCATGTTCCAGTGTGAGATTGCCGGTCAATGTCAACCGTTCCCGTTTTGGATCTCCCTGCAGTTGCACGAGCCCGGAGACGTCGGCAATGATACCGGACATGTCCAGCGGAACCGACTCCAATGCACTGTTCAATGAAACGAGGTCCCCAGATACAATGCCGTTTGCCGACAGAGATCCGCTTCCATACCTGGCCCGGATGTCACGGATGGTGACCACCGCAGGGTCAAACTCTGCTGTCCCTTCGATGGCGGTCAAGTCTTCATCAAGTCCCGGAACCGTTGCGGTCCCGTCGGTAACGGCCAGGGTGCCGGTGTATCCGGGCAGAATGATAGAACCCGAAAGGCCGATGTCGGTCCGGAGGGCGCCGGTTACACGAACTCCGGATTCCCGCAGAACCAGTGCGGCAAAAGGTGCTGCAGTACCGGAACCGGTTATATGTCCACTGATATCACCTGAATCCAGCACTATGGCACCGTTCTTGAGGTTGAATCTCAGGTCAGGGTGTTCCAGCATGGCGGTGTCTGCTGAAAGCACCATCCCTTCCAGTTTTAACAGAACGGGTCCGGCGGTTACCAGGTCAATGTCCTCCGGAAGCGCCAGCTTCATCCGGTCAATGGTTCCTTCCCCCTGAAATGAATCTGTGTCCAGAAAATTACCCGTACAGGAGAAAGAGGCCGATGTCGTGGTTTGTACATTCTCCAGCGTAACAAGTGAGTCACGCATGGTCAGGTCAATGGACATAGGACCGTCCGTATCAACCCGTACGCGTGTCTGGATCCGGTGATCGGTTTCAGTTGTTACCTCCACATCGGTACCGTTCATGACCACGTTCAGTGAACCTGCACCCAGATCCACCCCTTCCATCTCCATGAGTTGATACTGGAACGAAGCCCGGATCTGTGGATTCTCCAGCGTGCCGTCCGCCTGAACTGTACCGGAAGACCCATGAAGCGTGATGAAATCAACGGGCAGGTATCGAATGTCCAGCCCGGTTCCGTCCAGTTGGATGTTCAGCGCATCCGTATCGAATCGGATCAAACCGTTTCCGGCCAGTGTGCCCACGCCGTTCTCCAGCCGGAGGGTGTCAAAGTACAGGCGGTCGTTTTCGTACCGGAATCGGGAAGCCGCCCGGTCAAACAGGATATCGAATACCTTTACTCCGGACAGGGTCACGTCTCCGGAGACAGCAGGGTTTGAAAGTGGTCCCCGGACACTTGCATGGCCGCTTACCCGGCCCGAAATTCCTAGATCGGCGGTTTCCGGAACCGCAAAAAGCGCGTCGTGGAGCGGAAAGCGGTCCAACTCTCCCTCCACGGTCAGGTTATCGTTTACAAATGAACCATTCGCGGTCAATTGTCCATTGTCGGATTCCATCACAACGGCACCGAATTGAATGTCGTGCATTCCTTTGACCGTGACACGCCCTGTAGCCGCCGGGACGTTCATGTCGTCCCATTGAAGGTGATTCACCTGAACCAGTCCGTCAAACCACTCCCTGCCGAAAAACTGTCCGTCCAGACGGGCCTGGAGCCAGTCCAGATTGATCCGCACCATTCCCCGGTTATGTTGTATGTCGGTGGTCAGAAACGGTAATCGCAGGCGCACATCGTCCAGTGAAGGCTGTTCACCCGAACGGGCGATCAGGCGGCATTCTCCTCCGCCACAGTCTGTTCCCGACAACTCAGCATTGTATTGCCAGGTGTCTTTTTTTTTAAGATCGACATCTGCTCTGAAATCGTGGAGCAGAGGCCCGTTGAGAGCCATGGTCGCATGGATGGCGAGGGGGTCCAGTGAGACGAGGTTGCCATTCAACACAGCCGTATGATCACGGAATGTCCCGGTCAGCTGATGGACGGATACCGTCCGTTCTTTCAGATTCAGGGTCAGAGTTCCCGTCAGGGAAGTGCGGGGGTCGGAGAGCGTCAGCGGTCCGGACAGCTCATCCGGTGTCCCCTCCAGCCGGAATTCGGCCAGCGTTTCGGACACTTCGGGAAACCCGGTGATTTCTTTCAGTGGAATGGAACCGGCAACCTGCAGTCGGGTTCCCTATGTGGTCATGGACATGGATAGGGCGAGACGAATCTGTCCACGGGTCAGGGTCAGTTCCCGGATGATCAGCGCATCCTTACGGATGGAAAAGGCACACCCCACATTCAACAGGTAAGGGGTTCCGTTCACGGTTACTTTGCCGTTTGTAAACCCGGCAGTTCCTGTATAGGCAAACGTCTGACCGTCAAATCCGGACTGCAGCAGGAAATCGGACCCTTCGAACGTCACCGACAGGTCTTCCCGGTCCCGTATGGCCAGATGAAGGTCCCGGACCAGAAGATGCTTCAGCAAAATGGTGTCGAATCCGGATGCAACCAGATCCAGTGGATTGGTTTGAAAGGGTTTTCGCTGGGGGGAAAGAGCCAGGTTGAGATGGACCCCTTCCACCTCCGCTTCGTTGATGGATACGGTAAAGAGAAACAGCCGCCAGATGTTGACATCCAGAAATATCCGTTCAATCCGGACGGTTTCCGCCAGTTGGACATTCTTTGCAATGATCCGGCCGGAAAAAGGCGAGATGGAAAAATCACCGATTGTCAGGCGTTCTCCCGTCGAATGGGTCACCTGCTCTTCAATATCATGGCGCACCATGGATTCGAAGAGCGGGGTGTGAATGAATACCAGCACACCCAGTATGATCACCAGAATGATGACGGCCAGCAGCTTGGCGGTTTTGCGGATCACCTTCTACCACCCCGTTCAGTCTTCGTCTTCGATTTCAAACAGGATGGCACCGTTTTCCACGGCCTGGCCCTCTTCCACAAACAGAGCACGGACACGACCCGATTTCGGGGCTTCCATTTCGTTCTCCATCTTCATGGCTTCCAGTACCACCACCCCTTCTCCCGCTTCCACGGTGTCCCCTTCCTGTTTCAGGATCTTCTTCACCGTGCCCGGCATTGCGGCCATCACGGCACCTTCACGCTGGTCAAATCCGGAAGAACGGATGAGCTCCTTTTTTAGCGGGTCTTCGGTGCGGACTTCGTATTGAAATCCGCTCAGGTACAATGTCGGTCCGGTACGAAACGCCGTCAGGGATTCCCCGTTGACCAGCATGCTGAGGCCGCCCTCCGGCAGGGTGCGGGCCTGGACCGGAAAAGTCTTTCCGTTGAACTGGACCTGAAGCATTCCGTTGTCGTCCGGCAGGATCTCGACTTCTGTTTCCACGCCATTCAATTCGACTGAAACAAGCATCTGTCCCTCCTACATCCAGTGCTGACGCTGGTAGTGTTTCCAGCTCGAGCATTTCAACGGTTGACCCGGACCGGCGGCCGGTTGTTGCTCCAGGTAGTAATAAACGGCAGCGGCCACCACGGCCAGATCCTCATCGCCGGAAGGGGTATGCATCAACTGTTCCATGTGATTGTCCACGAACGTGGTGTCATGTTGACCTTCCCGGAACACCGGATGATTCAGTACCCGCTTGTGAAAGCCGATATTGGTCTTGATTCCGGCCACGATATATTCGCTCAGGGCGCGCATCATCCGTCGAATGGCGGTTTCCCGGTTCCGGGCATACACGGTGAGTTTTGAAATCAACGGGTCATAATAGACCGGGATTTCGCCACCCTGGTACATACCGGTATCGTCCCGGACCCCGGGCCCTGCCGGCGTCATCAGCCGCTGAATGACACCCGGTGAGGGCATGAACTGGTTTTCGGGGTCTTCGGCATAAATCCGGCACTCAATGCTGTGTCCTCTCAGGCGGATGTCCTCCTGCCGCCAGATCATCGCGTCCCCCGTTGCGACCCGGACCTGGCAGGCCACCAGATCCACACCGGTTACCCATTCGGTGACCGGATGCTCAACCTGCAGCCGGGTGTTCATTTCCAGGAAATAGAAGTTGCGGTTCTTGTCCACCAGAAATTCCACCGTACCTGCATTCCGGTATCCCACCGCTTTTGCGGCACGGATGGCGGTCTGGCCCATTTTCTCCCGCATTTCCGGTGTGACAAAGGGTGAGGGACTTTCCTCGATGATTTTCTGGTGTCGCCGCTGAATGGAGCACTCCCGCTCACCCAGATGGATGACATTGCCGTGATCATCTGCGAGGATTTGAATCTCAATATGACGGGGGTTTTCAACAAATTTCTCCATGTAGATCCGGTCGTCTCCGAACGAGGAAAGCGCTTCGGAACGGGCTGCCCGGAATGCCTTCTTCATGTCATCTGCTGAAGAGACCTTGCGCAGACCTTTGCCGCCACCCCCGGCAGATGCCTTGATCATGACCGGATATCCGATTTCTTCCGCAGCCGTCAGAGCATCGGCTTCGGTCATGCCTTCCCGGTCCAATCCCGGTACCACCGGCACCCCGGCTTCCATCATCAGCTTCCGGGACGTCAATTTGTCCCCCATCTGACGGATGGCGTCGGCCGGCGGACCGATAAACGCGATCCCGTTGTCTGCACACATTCCGGAAAACTCGGCATTTTCACTCAGGAACCCGTACCCGGGATGAATGGCCTGGGCACCGCAGGCGGATGCAATCTCCAGGATCTTCCGGCTGTTCAGGTAACTTTCCGCTGATGTGATTCCCCCCAGCGGATAAGCTTCATCTGCGACCAGGGTGTGCAGCGCGGTACGGTCCGGTTCGGAAAACACCGCAACTGTCCGAATTCCCATTTCCTTCAACGTCCGCATGACCCGAACCGCAATTTCCCCGCGGTTGGCTATCAGCACCTTGTCAAACATGAATCCTCCAGACGTTCTCGCTCGATATCATGCTTTTATTATCCCGTGTTTGACAGGGGAAGGCAAGGACGGGACAGGGAGCCCCGCTACCGGCGA
>DAINNF010000036.1:0-21876 GCA_036736005.1 Acidobacteriota bacterium | reverse complement strand
CGAATTCAGAAGCCGCATGCAGGAAATGATGAAGAAACGCCGCCCCCCGGAAGGTAGCAACGGTGCATCCGGATCCGGAAACGGCGGACGTCCCGGCATGAACCATCGTGCTGAAAACATGCAGACCGTGTGGATTCTGAATGAAAAAGAGCAGCCCGTCCCCGTCCCGTTTGAAGCAGGTTCAACCGACGGCAAGTATACCGAAGTAAAGCAATCCCGCCGACTGCAACCGGGCGTACATGTGATCCTTGGAAAAGAGGAAGGGGAAGGAAACGGCAACCGCAACGGCTTCCCGCGCCGTCGTCTCCTGTGAGGTCATGATGGAAGCGGTCATCGAAACAACCGGCCTGAAAAAAGATTATCACATGGGCGATTTCACAGTGCACGCCCTGCGGGGAGTGGACCTGACGGTTCAATCCGGTGAATTTGTAGCCGTCATGGGTGCCTCCGGTTCCGGAAAATCCACGTTGATGAACCTGCTGGGATGTCTGGACAACCCGTCGGAAGGACGTTACCTGCTGGGTGGCACTGATGTATCGGGCCTGGATTCCACCACCTACGCCGACATCCGGAATCAGAAGGTGGGCTTTATTTTCCAGGGATTCAACCTCCTGGCTAAGACTACTGCCCTGGAAAACGTTGAACTGCCCCTGTTCTATGATCGGACCGGTCGGATCCCGGACCCGCGCAAGGCTTCGATTGAAGCGCTGGAGCGTGTGGGACTGGGTGACCGGATGGATCATGAACCCAATCAGCTCTCCGGCGGACAGCAGCAGCGTGTGGCGATCGCACGGGCATTGGTCAACAGCCCGGATATTCTGTTGGCAGACGAACCGACCGGAAATCTGGACAGCAGGACGTCGGTTGAAATTCTGGCTGTATTTCAGGAATTGAATGAACAGGGGATTACCATATTGATGGTTACCCATGAACCGGACGTCGCACGATATGCCAAGCGGATCATTCGGATGAAAGACGGTCGCATCGTAGAAGACAGGCCCGTAAGAGAACGGCTCCGGGCCGAACAGGTGCTCCAGAACATGCCCGATCCGGATTCAGAAGACGTTGCTGACGCGGAGGATGCATCATGAAGTGGAAAAACATTTTGAAAGCCTCCATCCAGTCCATTCTGAAAAACAGGATGCGCAGCCTGCTGACTTCGCTGGGTATCATCATCGGAGTCGGGGCCGTTATCGTCATGGTTGCAATCGGTCAGGGTTCACAGATCCGGATCAAGAATGAAATCGACGCCCTCGGTGCCAACCTGATCATCATTTTCCCGTCCCACAGCCGGATGGGCGGCGTGAGCCGAGGAGCCGGCAGCTTCAACCGCTTTACGCTTGCAGACGTACAAAAACTCCAGGATGAGTCTTTTCTGTGCACCGCCATTTCACCCATTGTCAGTGCAGGAGCGCAGGTCATCGGCGGAATCGGAAACTGGAATACACGGGTATCCGGCGTGAGTGAAAATTACCTGCAGATTCGGGCGTGGCCCCTGGCTTCCGGCTCCTTCTTTACGGAGCGGGACATCCGGGCCAAGAGCAAGGTAGCCGTTATCGGTCAGACCGTGAAAGAAGAACTGTTCCCGGACAGTGACCCCATCGGTGAACGCATTCGTCTGAACAACACACCCTTCCAGGTCATCGGCGTACTCAGTGAAAAGGGACAGGACCCCCGTGGCCGGGACATGGATGACACCATTCTCGCCCCGTCAACAACCGTGCTGTACCGACTGAAGGGTGGCCAGTATATCGACTACATCATGGCTTCTGCCGCATCGGTCAAAACCATCTCCGAAGCACAGGAAGAACTGACACGTATTATGCGGGAAGCGCACAAAATCGGACCCGGTGAGGAAGACGATTTCAACGTCCGGAACCAGGCGGAGATTACCGAAGCCGCTTCGGCCACTTCCAAAGTGCTGACCCTGTTGCTGGGGTCCATTGCGGGAGTATCCCTGCTGGTTGGGGGTATCGGTATCATGAACATCATGCTGGTGTCCGTCACCGAACGAACACGTGAAATCGGCATCCGTCTCGCCGTCGGAGCACGGGAAGGCGATATCATGATTCAGTTTCTCACTGAAGCCGTCATGCTGAGCCTGGTAGGCGGAATCCTGGGTATTGCCATCGCATACGGTGTGCAGACAATTCTCAACCGCTTCACCGAAATCATGACCGTCATTCAACCCCAGATTGTTACGCTGGCGTTCGGGTTCGCGGGTGCCGTAGGTATTTTCTTCGGATTTTACCCCGCCCGAAAGGCGGCAAGACTCAACCCCATTGACGCCCTGAGACATGAATAGACCAATCCCCGGGTACTTTCCGGGGATTGCCCTTCTTGCCGCACATAGGTTACAATCGGACCAACGATTGGGGTAACCATGAAAAAGCGGTTTGTGTCTTTCTGTCTGTTGGTGCTTTGGGCAGCGATATCTTTGTCTCTGGATGGCCCTGAGGAACTCCTTCGCATGCTGAAAAAAGCCGAAGGCCATGAGCGCGCCGAACTCCTGTTGCAGATTGCCCAGAGTTACTCGTTCAAAAGCGGCGACGAAATGGTTCGATATGCCCGGATGGCAGAACAGGAAGCCGCACAGTTGAAACTGCCCCTGCTGGAAGCCCGCGCCATCCAGACCCAGGCCTCCGGTCATTTCCAGGCCGGTCATTTTGATCAGGCACTTGAACTCTATCACCGTGCACTGGCGGCAGGGAAACGGGTTCAAAGCGATGTCGTCATCGGGTCCTCACTGAACGGTATCGGAGCAGTCAACCTTCAACGGGGAAAGCTGGAAGAAGCATTGAAATGGCTGGAAGAATCCGTTCCTTACCTCGAGAAACTGGACGATTCCACCAAACTGGCGGCCTGTATTAGCAATATTTCGGTCATCTATTACAACCGCGGCGACTATGAAAAGGCCCTCGATTACATGTACCGGTCCCTGCATATTTATGAAGAAGCCGGGAATGACACCGGTATCGGTATCGTCCTGAACAGCATCGGTGCCGTTTATGGCCGCCTGGACCAGAACGACAAGGCAATGGAGATCTTCGAACGGGGGCTGAAAGTCGCCCGCAAGAACAACAACACCCAACTGATCACCACTTTCCTGATCAACTGTGGTGAGCACCGGATGAGACGGGGTGAGACAGACAAAGCCGTTGAGATATTTAAAGAAGCACTCACATATGCCCGTCAATTGGGCAACCAGGATATCCTTGCCGTCTGCCTGAACAATATCGGTGAGGTATACCGCAACGAGGGCCAGTACCGAAACGCGATGTACTATTTCAAGGAAACGCTGAAACTGTTCGAGGACATGCAGCTGAAACCGCGCATGTTTGTCTCCCACCTCAATATCGGAAACACCTATCTGGACATGGGAGATCTGAAGGCGGCCGAAATTCACCTGCTGAAAGCCGAAACCCTCGCAAAGGAACTGCAGAACAAAGGAAAACAGAAACAGAGCGCCCAACTCCTCTCCCGGCTGTACGAGGAATGGGGACAGTATGACAAGGCCCTGAACTATCGAAAAGAATTCGATCATCTCCAGCAGGAACTGGTGACGTCTGAGACGTTTGACAAGATCAGTTCACTTCAGGCCCAGCATGAACGGGAAAGTAAAGAGAAGCAAATTCAGATCCTGCAGAAGGAACAGGAGATTCGGGACCTGCAGCTGCGACGCCACCGTCTGATGATCGGACTGGTGGTATTGGGTCTTATCCTCACCTGCCTGATCATTTTCGTACTCTACCGACGTTTCCGCATGAATCTGAAGACCAACCAGATGCTGGCCAACGCCTATGAGCGAATGGAGAAACTGGCCCGGTATGATGAACTCACTGGACTGTATAACCGGAGATCCGCCAGCGAACGGATCGAGTTGGAAATGGTCCGGATGGGTCGCACCTGGCGGCCTTTTTCCATCATGATGATCGACGTGGATGACTTCAAATCCATCAACGACCGATATGGGCATGAATGTGGAGATGAGGTGTTGAAGCATCTTTCCCGTCAGCTTCGACAGGGACTTCGTATGCAGGACATGCCGGCCCGCTGGGGAGGAGAGGAGTTTCTACTGATGCTGCCCGAAACACCCATTACAGGTGCAACGATACTGGCAGAGAAGTTGCGCAGGCGGGTGGCGGAAACACCCGTGGAATACCGGGATCAGACGCTTCACTACACCGTCACCATCGGTGTCAGCGTATACGACAGGCCGGGACCTGTAAGCGAGGTTATCCGGCAGGCGGATGAAGCCATGTATACGGGCAAGCGCATGGGGAAAAACCGTGTAAGCCGTTTCGACCAGCTGCGGGACGGCTGATGCAAAAAAGGCGGGAACCAACGGATCCCGCCTCGAAATCGCATTTCCTGGAAATCAGTCTACTCTACGCCATGTTCCTTCAGGAACGGAGCCATTTTCTGATCCACTTCTCCGATATGCTGGACCAGCCAGTCGTTCAGAAACCGCAACATGTCCAGTGTCACGGAAGCGCGCTCACCATCCGGAGCACCCTTCGCCTTTGCTGCAAGTTGATCCAGTTTCTGCTTGAATGCATCGTGCTGGGCTTTGTGCTGCTTGTATTCCGGATAGCCCAGTTCCTGCATCCGGGATTCTTCTTCCTCAAAATGATAACGGGTATAGTCCACCAGCTTGGGCATAATCTCATCAACCGCCTCCGCACAACGGAGATTCTGTACCGCATCCACCACCTGATTGATCAGGGAAAACAACTGCTGGTGCTGCTGATCAATCAGCTTCACCTGTATCGAATAGCTGGCATCCCACGAATATTGAACCATCATTCCCTCCGGATACGTCGTCGTATATTTTGTGCATGTTCATTCTAGCGATTGATACCGGTGCCGTAAACGCTTTTATGGAATAATTTCACAATATGAGGACATCAAAAGAACCGGACTTTTCAGAGTGGATTCACTTCAGAAAACTGATCAGCGCAAAGGTAACATCATCCTGCAGCTCGACATCACGGGAACGTTCCGTCACGGTGTCCGTCAAAATCTCATGACAGGATTCCAGATTACCCAGATCCAGTTGTCGGATGGTTTCCATGATTTCCACGTGGGTTTCCGGGAACAGCTCCAGGAATCCGTCACTGTACAGGAACAGTCCCTCCACTTCAGAAAGAGGCAACTCAACCTTTTCCAGATGTGGCAGGATCTTGTCCACGCCCCGCATACCGGCAATCATGCCTTTGGGCCGCAGCATGATCCATTTGCCATCCTTGCGCAGCATCAGGGGTGGATCTCCCATTCGGAAATAGGTGATGGTGTCGTTATCCGGATCAATGTCCAGAAGCGAAGCGGAAAAGAACTGTGTTCCGGCACCGCGATCCAGGAAGAATCGGTGCAGCGCTTCCACAATTACTTCCAGTGGCTCTCTGCGGGCCGCCAGACCATAGAACAGGCCGTCCACCTCGGACACATACATCGCCGCGCCCAGGCCCTTACCGGACACATCTCCGGTCAACACTTCCAGTCCGCTCTCTTTCTTGTAAAAGTTGCAGTAGTCACCGCCAACCACCCGGGACGCGCGGGAATGGACGGCCACCCGGTAGTGTTCCTCTCCAAAAATGCCCTGAAGCAGCACCGAAGACTGGATCCGTCGGGCAATTTCCATCTCCTGGGTCATCTGTTCCCGCTGTACCTTTTCCTGGAACAGGGACTGAATATCCGATGCCATGGAGTTAAACGCGCCGGCCACCCGGCCCAATTGTTCATCCGTTACACCGGTCACCCGGTAATCGAAATTCCCTTTCCGGATTTCTTCCACGCCGGTCACCAGTTTGCGCGTGGAGCTGGTAATACCACCCACAAAAAACATGCCCTTGATCAGCAGATAGAGCTGGAACGCCAGGAAACTCAAGCTGACGGATAGCAGAAGAAGCAGAATGTAGCGATTGACCTCGGCAAACGAGCTTTCTCCCGAGAACAGGGAAGCCGCGAAGCGTTTCAAATCAATTTTTAACAGGAACACCACATTGTCCCGGTCACCCCCACCCTCCAACGGATATACAATGGGATAATTGATCATGGTGTCCTGGATGATGAACTTACCTTCCGTGACGTCTTCCGCTTTCGAGTCTGACGCATAGACCTGCACGAACACCTGCTTACGCGTTTCGTCACCGGTCCAGTCCTTGTCTTCACTTCCCACTTGATCAGCCGGGATGGGATTTCCTTCCAGATCAACCATCTTGGAGATCCGGACTACTGTAATCTGGTAATCCGTTCCCGTGAGTTCATGCATCCAATCAAAGAACCGGTTATCAAGGGGAACCTTCCGACCATCCTCCCCTACAAAACAAAGGGTCCCTTTTTCGGTCGTGAATCGGACATCCAACGGGTTGTCTTTCAGCTTCTGATGGTATTGGTAGCGGATCACCCGCATGAATACATAACTCTCACTGACTCCCACCAGAAAACCGAGATACAATACCGCCAGCAGAATCAGCATCAGCACGGGTATGACGGCCGTGGTCAGAAAAAACGCCGTCAATTTCAGTGACATCGAATTGATAATCTGTCGGAATATGAATTTGAGAATGACGGCCAGAATCAGATAACTGATAGCAAAAAATGCGAATACCGCGAATGACGCAATCACAAATGTCCAGGACACTACCCAGGAGAGATAGTATAACAGCAGAACAAACACTGCCGTTGTAATCAACAGGGGGCTTTTGAGCGGGGCCATCAGGATCCGTGGCATTCTACTGTTCAATCCCAAACTCCATGATTCACGCTTATGCTATCAACGTACGTTCATCTTAGCATAGAGTTTCGACCCAACGCCGGTTTCTTGTTGCGCTTCGATCCTCTCAACCGGTATGCTGAAGGCAATTCGGGAGGCACGGCATGCTGGACGTTTTTGTTTCCATTCTTCCCCTGTTCCTGGTTATGGCACTGGGAATGATCCTGAGACGCGCCCGCATTCTGGAAGAAGATTTTGTTCAGAAGGCCAACCAGCTGGTTTACCGGGTATGCCTGCCCGTTCTCCTGTTTCAAAAAGTATCGGCTTCGGCCGGAGGAGATTCACTGCCGATGAAACCGGTATATGCCATGTCGGCACTCATCTTTGTGGGATTCATTGCCGGGTTCACATTTTCCACGATCATCGGCGAATCAAGGCGGACTGCGGGCACCATGACCATGAACGGATTCCGGGGAAATTTCGCCTACATGGGGCTGCCTGTTTCATTCTACCTGTTCGGTAATAACGGACTGGCGATTGCCTCACTGTACATGGCATTTCTTGTTCCATTCGTGAATTCTCTTGCGGTGATATCCCTGGCATACGGTGCGCTCCGCGAGTTCCGGGTCCGGTCCTTCCTCCGCTCTACGTTGCTCAACCCGCTGTTCGTGGCCTGCATGCTGGGCCTCGCAGCCGGATGGATGCACGTACCCGTTCCGACACCTGTTGACCGGGGTATGTCCATCATTGCCCAGATGACCCTTCCCCTCGCCCTGCTCTGTATCGGGGCCTCGCTGAAGCTGGATCGGATCGGGTTGGATCGTCCGGCGCTATGGGTCGGTGTTTTTCTGAAACTGATACTGCTGCCCGGACTGGGCTGGATATGGCTGATGCTGCGTGGTGGTGAAATTATGCCGGCCGACCGGATCATGATGGTGATGCTGGCGGCACCCTCCGCCCTGGTCAACTTTGTGATGGCCGATTCCATGGACGGGGATGCCGACCTATCCACCGGGATCATCGTGGTAACCACACTGGGATCCATTTTCGGCTACGTCTGCTGGATGAGCCTGTTGTAGCCATCCGGAAAAAAGAAAAACGGCCCCTCTGAACAGGAGCCGCTTTAATCAAGAGATCGAAAAGTAAGCTACCGGACGACCTTCTCTCCTTCGGCTTCCTTCCGGTCATCGATCTTATTCGTAATAATCCGGAAAATAAACAGGGCAATGGCTGCTGTCATTCCAATGGCCACAAAGTAATACCAGATATAGTGGGCGTGCTCATAGCGTGCCGCTTTTTCAACTTCGGACAGTCCCACCAGCAGTTTGGGATCCGGACAGTAATGGTCCAACAGATAACCGGACATGATGAATCCGACAAGTGCCGAAATGAAGGAGTGGAGGTGACTGAATCCCAGATAGACACCTTCTTCTCCTTTGGGCGCCATCAGGGAGAAATATTCCAGGAACCGAGGTGAAATAAAACACTCCGCAATCCCCTGGATCGCAATCCCCACAATCATCATCAACGTCAACGGATGCAGCGCAAACATTCCAAGCATGCTGACCGAATCCCCGGTCATGTGCATCAGCCAGGGACCCGCCGACATGGCCAGTGCCGAGAACGGCATCAATATCATCCCCACCAGCATGGATGTCACCGCCCGGTATCGCTTCATGATCTGGGTGATCATCACCACAAAAATAACCACAACAGCCGGGTTCACATTGGCCAGCCACTCCGGCTTCGCATCTTCGCCCACCATGCGGATCACATATTTCGGCATGCTGGCATACAGCTGGTGCTGGATAATCCAGAAACCGGCCACGATCAGCGTCAGGGTAATCAATCGTGCGTTGGTCAGGATCTTCCACAGGGCGTTGGCCACATCCTTAACGGACTTGCGGTCTTCAGGTGGGTCAATGTCTTTAAAGACCAGGATGGCAAAAACCAGCGCCACCAGCGCCATGGACGCCGAAAAGAAATTTACGTAGCGAAGCCCGATGCCCTGGCGGATGTACGGTACAAATGTCTTGCCGGAAAACGCCCCGATATTGACAATCCAGTAGAAGAGCGAATAGCCCCGCGCCCGGTTTACCTCGTTGGTGCATTTGGCCACGGTTCCGGTGATCAACGGTTTGATAAAAGACCCGCCGATCATCACAACGGTCAGGAACAGAATCACCATGACCTTGGAGTTCACCACAAATTCGAATCCCAGGAACATGTAACCCGCGGTGAGCAAACCAAAGGCCAGGATCATCCCGTTCTTGAACCCGATCCGGTCGGAAATCGCACCGACAAACGGTGGAAGTAAATACATCCCCGCAAAGAAAATTCCGGCCACATATCCGGTCTCGGTATCGGTAAACCCGACCACCCGGGTCAGGTACAGGGTCAATACGATAAAAAAGCCATAGTAGGCCGCCCGTTCACACAACTCCATGAAGTTGGCGAGCCAGAAATCAAGTGGGAATTTCCAGGATAATTTCTGCTCTGCTGCGGTCTCCGTCATTATCTCCTCCGGTAGCAAAGTTGGTTTGGATTGTACACGAAACCATCGGTTCCCTATAGTAAAAATCGGGCCGGCATTGTGTACACACAAGGCCAGCTTCTTGTTTTTGTGTATGTTGGGTCCAATCAGGAGAAGAGCTTTTCCAGAATCTCCTGTCGATATCGGAAAATCCGCTCAACATCGGGACCCACGAAGATCCGGTGAAGTACCGGCTCCAGAATCCAGCCCGGCACCCGGTAGCGAACAAAATCCCCTACCTCGGTACCCCCATCCACTGCTCGGAACGTATGTTCATGGATCCACATACGGTACGGCCCTTTCAACTGTTCATCCACAAACCGGTGGGGCGGCTCCCAGACGCTGATACGTGTCCGCCAGCGCATGGGCAATCCCCGCACCTTGATCCTGTAATCAATCAATGCGCCGGGTTTCATTTCAACCGGCTGCTTCGTCAGTATCTGGAATCGGAGAAAGTCCGGTGTCAGTTTTTCCAGATTGGCTGCGTCCGCGAAAAACGCAAACACCTCTTCCAGGGGACGCGGCAGCCATGTTGTCTTCTGCAAGATACGCTCGGTGCTCATCTATACCATCCTTCAGCGAAGTTCACGGCCCTTCCCCGAATCGGTTACCTGGACCAGATCCATGGGAAACGGCTGAAAATAGCGCTGGTTCATCAGGTAAGTCGTATTGAACCGGACAATCCAGGACCGGATCAGATTTACGGGGACACTGAGAGGTACCTTTCCATCGCTGTACGCAGTCAGGTTGTCCAGGAAGAATGCCTTCTCTTCTCCGGACAGCTCCTTCGAAAAATATCCCAGCGCGTGGGTCAGTACATTCAGATGGGAACGGTTGGCAGGCATCCGATGCAGCGCCCGGATAAACTGATTCCGGTAGTCCTTCCAGACTTCCGGAACCGGACGCTTGCTGTGATTGGCCACCAGACGTCCCAGTTCCCGCATGGCCTTCTGATTCCAGGCCAGCAGCAAATACTTGTTCTCCGAATGAAACCGGACCAGGTCCCCCATGGTTCCTCTGCCCGCGGCATCCCGTAACGCCGCATGGGAAAATATGCGTGTCAGAAAATGCTCCCGTATCCGGAAATTCCGCAGCCGACCCTCATCCTCGATCGGATAGTCGGGGAATGCCTGCGTAACGGCATCCGCAAACAGACCGCTTCCCTTCCCGACCCCGGTTCCTTTCTCTGCTGAACGGTAGAGCTTCACTTCTTTGATTCCGCAGGAAGGAGATTTGAATTTGAGAATGAAACCGTCAACAGCCGGCAGGGATTCCAGGAAGCGCCGGGAATATCCGTTCATCGCATCCGTCACGTCCCGCCCCGTGGTGGGCTGCACCATGCGCTTTTCCTCGTCAGGCTGGATCAGACGAACCGGGTCACGCGGAACACCCAGACCAATCGCCACCTCGGGACACACCGGCCTGAAATCCACATGTTTGTTCAGCTTTCGCACCAGCGGATCCGGTATCATCTGTCCGTTGTACCGCACGGGTTCAAATTCCAAACACTGACTGACCACGATGATCGGTTTGGCAAACTTCATCCGTCTTCCCTCCTCAAGGTCTTCGGGACACTGCCCCGACAGCTCATACAGGTTTGTTCGTTGGGATCAGCTTATCACGAAACGGAATCAGAACCGCACCTCACTGCAAACAAAAAAGCGGTCCGAATCGGACCGCCCGTTACCTGTCAGTATGGCTGAAGATCGTTACGCGCTGATCTCCAACAGTTCGATATCAAAGCTCAGTGTTTTTCCTGCCAGCGGATGGTTGGCGTCCAGCATGATTTTGTCGTCGTCCACATGAACGATCCGGGCGATTACCTGCTGGCCGCTCTGAGTCTGCAACTGAACCTGCATGCCCACTTCCGGTTCCATGTTGTCGGGAACCTGTTCCCGCGGCACCGGCAGCATCAGGTCATCGCGTACCTCACCGTACGCGTCTTCGGGTTCAATCGAAATCGTGGTACTTTCCCCCACTTCCAGGCCGGTAACAGCTTCATCGAAGCCGGGAATAACTGTTCCTTCACCCAGTTTGAATTCAAACGGTTCCCGCTCACGGGACGTATCAAACACCGTTCCGTCTTCCAGCGTTCCGGTGTAATGGACTTTTACGGTATCTCCTGCTTTTGCTTTGCTCATGCGTTTTGCTCCTTTCTCCGCCTCCAACGGACACGGAGCCCATACCCTACCATATTGGTTCGGAAATCTCCAACGAAAGGGCCTCTTTGCAGAATGTCAATCAAATGGTGAACTGATGGAAACGGACGGATGTCGGTGTCGTCTCTTCCACCGGGTAGATGTTTCTGAGAAACATGGCAGCAACGCGTTCCCAGGAATACCGTGTTGCGTATTCCCGGCACCAGGACGGATCCAGTTGCAGGGCAAGCCTGACGGCTTCTCCAAGATCTTCTGACAGAACCCCCACCCGAGGATCCCGGATGACATCCTTCGGTCCCGGTACCGGATAGGCCGCCACCGGTACACCCGAGGCCAATGCCTCCAGCATCACCAGGCCGAATGTATCTGTCCGGCTGGGGAAGACAAATACATCCGCCGCCGCATAGCGTCTGGCTAGTTCCTCGCCCTTGTGCACCCCACCAAAAACAGCATCCGGATATCGTTTCCGCAATTCCTTCAATTGCGGACCGTCCCCGATTACCACCTTGGTCCCCGGAGTATCCAGTGACAGAAATGCATCCAGGTTCTTCTCCACAGCCACTCGCCCCACATACAACTGGATGGGTCGTGTATATGGAAACACGTCAGAATGGATGGGACGAAAAAGACGGGTATCCACGCCCCGGGCCCACAGCTTTGTATTGGAAAACCCCCGGTCCTTCAACTCTTGTGCAAGTGTGGGCGTGGACACCATGACGCCTGCCGAGGGTCGATGAAACCATCTCAACATCCGGTACGTCCACGAAACGGGAAATTTGAAGCGTTTCTGAACATACTCTGGAAATCGTGTCGCGTAACTTGTGGTAAACGGTAAGTTCATCTGCATACAGGCATTCCGGCAGGCAAGGCCCAGAGTACCCTCGGTGGCGATATGAACCGCGTCCGGCGATGCATTGCGGAGAATCCGCTTCACACGACGTTTCGCAAACATCGCCAACCGAATCTCCGGATAGCTCGGGCACGGGACTGTTCGAAACTGCTCCGGCGTGATCATCACAATCTGATGACCCATCTTTTCCAGTTGCTCTTTCGTGTTACTGAGACTCCGTACAACTCCGTTCACCTGGGGATACCAGGCATCTGTCGCGATAACAATCTTCATGCGTGCCGCCGAAGACCCATCGATTTGAGGCCCCTTTCGACAGGAGTCGGCAACGGGCCTTCAATCGGCTTTTCCTCCACCAGATCGTCGGTGTAAGGATCCTCCCAGGCTTCTCCATTGCCCACCATGTCCACCAGTTCAAACCGGTCTTCCATATTCACGGTCAGTGCCGTTGTGTCCTCCACCCAGTCCCCGCAGTTCAGGTACATGAATCCATCGTCATCCTGCCGTAGATCGGGCAGATGTGTATGTCCGTAAATCACACCGTCCGCCCCTTTGCTTCTCGCATATTTCTTCAGCGCAATCCGATGGGAATGACTGATGGCATCTTTTACACGGGTCTTTGCAAACTTGGACAGGCTCCATCGCGGCAATCCGAATGCCCGCTGAAACTTGAAAATGTAGTAGTTCAGGCTCATCAGAAGGTTGTATCCCATGTCGCCCAGTGCAAATGCCCACGATGCATGACGTGTGAAGAAATCAAACTGGTGCCCGTGCAACACCAGGTATTTCCGCCCGTCCAGGTGGTAATAGAAATGGTCCCGGATCACCAGGTCGCCGAACCGGATCTCACCGTTCTGCAGGAAGTCGTACCAGAACTCATCATGGTTTCCGATGGCATAGTGAATGCGGACGCCCTCTTCCATGCGTTTCAGCAGCAGACGGACAATCTGGTTGTCCACCAGTTTCCAGCGCCACTTCCGTTTCAACCGCCACCCGTCGATAAAATCACCCACAATGAACAGATCATCGAAGCAGGTTTTTTCCAGGAATTCCTTCAGATTCTTCTGTTGGGAATATTTGATACCGATGTGAACATCACTGATAAACAGTGCTTTTACGTGTCTTTTCTCTTTCCTTTTCATACGCCCAATGTAGGGCGCACTTGTCAAGGGATGTTCAAGCGTGTGTCAGAAGGCTGCGAAATCAGGCGGAACAGGCAGTAGAATCTCCAGCGGGTAAGATCAAACACCTTCCAGCGATGTGAACAGGCCCACCTTCAGACCAAGTGCACGGTAGATTTCCCGTCCGTCCACCCAGACGCTACCGTCACCCAGGACCATTTTGAGTTTGGCGGAGATTACCCGGCGGATATCCAGACGGTACAACACCTCTCTGGCATCGGGCAGAATCTGTCCCGTAAACTTAACTTCACCCACACCCAGCGCACGGCCTTTTCCTTCATAGCCTTTCCAGCCCAGGTAAAAGCCCAGCAGCTGCCACAGGGCATCCAGACCCAGACAGCCCGGCATGACGGGATCGCCCGGGAAATGACATTTGAAGAACCACTTTTTCGGACTGATGTCCAGGGCCGCAATGATCTCGCCCTTGCCATACTTCCCACCCGTATCGGTGATTTTGAGGATGCGATCAATCATGCGCATCTTTCCGACCGGCAGACGGGCATTAAACTTCCCGAACAACTGGCCTTTACCGCATTTGATGATGTCTTTCAGTGTGTAAGAATTCTTTCGCTCCATATCAAACCTCGCGGAAATGGAATTCGTGAGCAGGTTACCATATTTCCTGTCTCAGCGGGAACGGGAAATCCGGTCCATGATCGGCCGCAAGAGCCAGACGGCCAGCAACGCACCGATGAAACCCAGCAATGTCCCCGACAGGATTCCCCATTCCGGATAAGCCCATCGAATAATCAATGCATACACGATGATGTTGGTCGAGGACAACACCAGTACCTTTCCCGTCGCCCGGGCAAAACCGGGTCCCTGAACCGTTGCCAGGATCACCATAGAAGACAGCAGCACCGCCGGAAATGTGGAAATCAACCCCACCCAGTATGGTGGCAGAAAACGGGAAAGCAGGACCGTGGTTCCCACCACCGAACCGGCAAACAATGCCCGCATCAGCAGGGCTGAAACCAGGAATGAAGCGCGAACGCGGTCCACCGCGGGGATATGCAGACCGTATTCGAGAAATGCCCATATTCCAACAGCGCAAACCAGATACACAGGCACGCTCCACATCAGCGGGAAGGCACCGAGCCCCGCAGCCAGCCATGCCAGCACAAACCAGCTCATCAGGGACAGCAGCACGGACACAACAATGCCCCATCGAAGCGCCAGGATCAGCACCAGCAGAAACATCGTGTCCACCAGCATGCCCACCGGAACGGCCGCCGTTGCATCCGCCGCATAGTGGATATCATTGGCCAATGCGATAAAGATGTAGGATATGACAATGTTGGAGGGCAAATTCGCTATCAGACCGCCTGTCCGGCTCCCCAACCGCTCCGCCATAAGCGTCGCACCACTGATCCAGAGACCCGCCAGCACAAACGATGTCAATACCTGAAGAACGAAAGTGTGTGTCATCCGCCGATCATACGAAAGCGGCAACCCACCTGTCAACGGACAGCGTGACGCCAAACCGGCTCATGCGGTACAATGGGGCCACACCGTTCCAAAAAAACCCGCTTATGAAGCGGCAATCTTCTTTTCAGGAGGATGATATGAAGCGTTTAATCGGCGCGGTAATCGCCGTGTTCATTGTGACCCAGGTGATGGATTTTCTGATCCATGTTGTCATGCTGCAACCGGCATACGCAAACGTACCCCAAATCTGGCGACCGGAAGCCGACGTGAAGATGGTGCTGATGACATTGGTATCCCTTCTGTTTGTTGTCTGCTTCGTCCTGATTTACGATCTGTATTTCAAACACAAATGCATTCGCAGCGGGTTCATTTACGGCTTGCTGATGGGAATCGGAATCGGGGCGTCCATGGGATACGGCACCTATTCCGTCATGTTCATTCCATACAATGTCGCACTGGTCTGGTTCGTGGGCACCATTGTCCAGTTGTCACTGGCCGGAATCGTCCTGGGTCTGATACTGAGAGAAAAGAACTGAGTCACCGTCATTCGGTGTTGGTTTCATCCGGCAGCCCGGAATACTGAACCGGTTCAATGCGTCGGATACCGCGCCGGTCCAGAATCAGTCGATACCGGAACAGTTCATTCTGGTCCCGGCAGGACAGGCTCAAGACAAGATTGACCTTATAAATCCGCCTGCCTGTGGTGCGTTCAATTCTGCCGTTGCGCAGCATGAGAAAGGACTTCTCCGGATCGTCCATCTTGGTCAGAAACCGGGCTACGTTGAACCGCATGATCTCTGTAACCCCTGCACTGGAACCGCCGCTGTAGAAGCCCGCAATACGTTTTCCCAGAATGCGGACTTTTTTCCGATATTGCAACACATCTTCTTCCCTGAAAAGTCTGGCGATTCTCGTGGTATGTTTGCGATCACGGACTCTTTGAACCTCTTCCGGTAATTGTTCGTCCTTGACGAAAAATACAGATTCCAGCACCTCTCCCATTCGCTGCCCACGCTGGTCCAACAACCGGATTCTGCGGTCATGAATAAACCGTCGCGCTTTTCGGATCATGTACATCCGGGTCAATTCCTTGATACGGTCCTTGAAGATATAACTGGTCACCAGGCCCACCAGAAACGGCATAGTCAGGTTTCCGAACCTGCGCTGAAAATAGAACGCGGCCGCTGTCGCGAACAGCATGGCAAGACCTGCAGCGAAACCCATCAGGGACTGCTCAAGAAGAACCCCCCCGTTTCTCCGGTTGGCCTGCAGGAAAAGTGCACTGCTGAAATACTTCTTCAGAAGACTCCTCCGATGGGTAAATGCTTCCTTATCGTTTTCATCAATGGCTATGTTCATACCCATTTGATCGCGATACGCTGATTCTTCTGCGCAAAGGTTCATCAGCGGAGTCAATTCTTCCGGTACTGCGTAACCAGCGGCTTCCAGACTCCGCAAGAGCCTCAAAGAATGTCGTTCCGTCTGCAGACTGAGATATTCATCCGCGCTGGAGGCAGCGATCCCCAAACGGGTGTCAACTCCCTTTGAAGACATGTGACGAATCGCATGACGAAACCAGTGAAGACCATGACGGACCTGTTCACAGTACTGCTGCAGGCCCCGGACCAACATTCCGCCGGTTCGTTTTTCAATTTCTTCGGTCTCAACGAGCAGCGCCCGGTTGAATACACTGCAGAAGAGTTTCAGTTGATGTTCAAAGCCGGCTTCTGCATCCTTGCCATGATCAATGGACACCCGTTCAGTCGCATCCTGCAGTGCCTTGACATAGGGACAATCACTCGTCAGATCCGCCAGCCTGCAGACAGGGGTTTTCATGCGGATATTGGTCTTCAGGTCCTGAAAGAAGTATTCCGACTTGTAGCTACCCGCATGAATATCCAACGCAGCGGGAACGAATAGATACAGATCAACCGTGGACTCTGAATGACGCGCTCCCGGATCTGCCGGGTAAACCGACTTCAGTTCCAACTGATAACGGTCATGTCGCTTTATCTTGTGTTCAATCATGGCGTATTCCTGCCCATGCACGTTCACGTGAACCGCCCGGCAGATACCGGGCGGTTTTTCGTACTATTTATGAAAGGTTTTGAGGAAGTGTTCCACTTCCGGGATGCCTCCCTGGAATACCAGGTATCCGTTGTACGGTTCCCGTTCCGTGATTTCATCGTTGATCGGAGTCAGCATCAGGTCCCGGACCTTCTGGAGATCGTCCGTCTGTCCCAACGCCCAGCCCAGCTTGATGTACGCCACTTCGGGCAGCATGTTATCCGCTGGAATCACACCCAGTGACATCAGGTCACGACCCGTATCATACACAAACATGTGGGTGTAGCCCCAGAGCGTCTGCACCGTCATGTAAATCGCCACGCCCTTCTTGCAGGCCCGCTCCAACGCCGGGTACACCGGCTTGTTCACATGTCCCAGTCCGGTTCCGGCAATGACAATCCCCCGATACCCGTTGTCCACCAGTGAATCGATAATGTCCGGCATCATGTTGGGATAGTAATACAGCAGACTCACCTTCTCTTCGAAGTAAGGGAGAATGGTCACGTCCCGGTCGTTCCGCCGGCGCTTGTAATCGGTACGCAGCGGGGTAATCACATCCTGCTGAACCGTGGCCACCGGATAATCTCCGATGGTCCGGAAAGTCGAACGATAAGATGAGTGCATCTTCCGCACCCGGGTTCCCCGATGCAGCAATGCATACTCATCCGAGGTCGGACCGAACATGCACACCAGTACTTCGGCAATATCAGATTTCGCTGCTGCGGTAGTGGAATGAATCAGGTTCAACGCGGCATCAGAAGAGGGCCGGTCAGAAGACCGCTGGGACCCCACCATGACAATCGGTACCGGGGAGTTCTGCACCATGAATGACAACGCCGATGCGGTATGATGCATGGTATCCGTTCCGTGTCCGATCACGATGCCGTCCACTCCGTCCCGAATTGCTTCCCCGATGGCTTTCGCCAGCGTCTTGTACTCAGCAGGCCCCATGTTCTCACTGAACACACCGAAGAGCTTCTCGGTGGTCAGGTTGCAGATGTCCGCCAGCTCCGGCACGGCCCCGTACAATTCACCGGGCGAGAAAGCGGGAATCACCGCACCGGTCCGGTAATCCAGCCGGGACGCAATCGTGCCGCCCGTACCGAACAGTTTCACGTTCGGTTTGTCCGGTGATACCGGAAACTCTTTTTCCGGGATCTTGTAGTTGGCCTTCCGGTAACCCACCTCCTTCATGGAGCGGATCGTGTCCACGTCTATCCCGACGTTGTATCCGGTAGCCAGCTTCAGCACGATGTGGCGGTCATCGTCGTTTTCGGAACGGGGCAATATGATGCCGCGAAAATCCCCACGGGTGGTTTCAATCACGGTGTCACTCCACACCCGGACCTTGTAGGATTTCAGGGTTTCCAGTGCGGTTCCCCTGTACCCTTTGTACATCTCAAGCATGGATCACCTCCACTACCCGGTTCCGCAGTTCTTTCAAATCCATATTCCCCAGCGCCGGCAGCCTCAACTGGCCCATAATCCAGTCAACCGAGCCGTCGGGATTGTCATGAAGCCGGATCTCTTCAAACTGTGTCGCAAGTGACGGAATCTGTCCCACCAGATCCTCCTGCTCCAGTTTGCGATACCCGACCGCGGTCAGCACCGAATCCAGTTCCATGTTGGGATGGGGATACAGTTCCCGCAGCATCTGCGGAATCACGTTCCAGTGCAGTCCTTCCTGCTCCACGAACTGGAACAGGTCTTTCACCCGATCATAGCTGAACGGCACACTGGGTTCGAACTGACCCTCCAGATGCTTCAGATGGTGACCGAACAGTGTGCCGACAAATACCGGGGATACGTCAAAATCCTCGATAATGCGCTCGATCAGGGGCACCAGGTTCTTGCTGAGGATGTATGTGAAGGTATCCCGGGGAACCCCCCATTCCGTCAACTGTTTCATCCGGTCCGACACATCGACCGGCAACTGTTTCCGTATGCGTTCAATATGCTCACCCTTCACCGGAATGGGCGCAGAATCGGTGTCCGGGTACATCCGGTCCGGTCCCGGCAATACCCGTTCAAACATGGTGGTGCCATCCACCAGCGCTTTTCGGGTCTCATCGGGTACGCCATCAAATGCCAGACGGCACCGTTCTTCAATGGTCTCCACTGCGGTCGGAATATCGGCTTTTGGACCCCACACCAGGACCCAGGCATCTTCCGGTTTGCTTTTCAAAATGGACCGGATCGCTTCATCGGCAGCATCCGATACAACATCATCCGGCTGTTCCGAATGAAGCATGAACGGTCTCTCCAGACAGGCAATCACATAGAGGCGGTCTTCGATTTCATTGGCGAAAGTCCGTCCCGGTGCGGTGAAGTGGGACAACATCCCGGCGAATCCCGGCAGGTTTACCGCCACCACCTGCTGCCCTTCTTCTACCATGCGACGCAACCGGGTCCACTCATCCGGAATCCTGTACCCCGGCACCTTGCCGGTTGCAACCGCAAAATCATCCGCTGAAGATGACCGTTCCTTCAGAAGATCGGCAATTCTCAGCAGGGCCATCTGCCGGAACGCCTCATTGTGGGTCAGCTCGGGTATATCATGGATCCGCTGCACCCCTTTGATTTCCACCCGCGTTCCTCCGGTTACGGAAACATTGACATCCTGCCTTGCAGCCCCGATCCCGGTGCGCACTCTCCCTGAACTCCGTGTCAGGAATCGGATATACTGTCCCGCCTCAAAGGCCTCATCCGGAGTCTTCATATGCGGGTGCGTCACGGTTTCAATCAGCGGCATCCCCAAGCGGTCCGTGCTGTACACCCGGTCATGCCGGACATCACTGATTTCACGGCAGGAATCCTCCTCCAGTGATATCTGGATAATTCCGACTTTCTTATTCGAAAGGGGAATCTCCCCGTTGATGCCGATGATGGCGGTCCGTTGAAAGCCGGTGGGAATGCTGCCGTCCAGATACTGCTTCCGGGTGATGTGCACTTCACCCACGACGGATGTTTTCAGCAGCAGGGCAATTTCCATTGAAATGTCCAGCGCCTCCCGGTTCAACAGAAAGGGAGGGGTATCGTCAAACTCATAGGTGCACGCCGTGTCATTCCGCAACCGGTAGAAAATGTTCTTCCGCGTCTTGAATTCCATCAGCGCCGTTCCGTCATATTCCCCCAGCTCACTCAAGGTGGGCCGCATGTGACGGACAATCTCGGCATTGTAAACCTGGGGTTCCTGATAATGCCCGCAGGGGCAATGACAGAACAGTTTTTTCTCCGTGTCCAACTGCTGGTGCACTTCCAGTCCGCACTTGAATCCGATGCGCTCGTATAAATCGCGGTCCGCTTCGTGGCGGGGTACATATCCCACTGCCCGGCGGGTTTCAATTGTATGGTCGGTTGGATTGATGCGCCTGCTCATAGATCTCCTGTTCAGGTTAGGGTTGGGAAACCGGATCAGCTCACGAAACGCACAACAGCTTCCTATCAAGATACCGGTAAAGCGCGCCCGTTTCAATCAAAAGGGGCACTTCTCAGCGCTTCCAGAACGGAAAGAGTTGCGGGAACAGCAGCTTGTCCAACATGATCCCCAACCCGACGCCAATCGCATACATCAGGTAATCCAACGGATCGAATGTACGCCCGAAAACGGGATGTCCGAAATACTGCAGGGTTTCCACGACCACGCCTATCAGGAATACCGGTGCCGCCTTTACATACCAGGGATTGATCCACCGGATCTTGTCATCCTGCGGACATAAAAGGAGATAAAGTCCCATTGGTAACAGGATATCAATCAAATATCCATTGACAAATTCCGGGAAAGGACCAGCATACTGCGGTCCTGTAACCACATGCAACAGAGCAATCATGATCATAATGCAAACCACCACGACGGATTTCTTCCGCTGCAGCTCCCGGCCCTCATTACTCATGCCCGCCTCCGTCTGCAAGGACATCCTCCTTATTCTCATGCTTCTCCCAGTATAACTGAATCCGGCTGACCTTCGTATAAGGGTTGATTATTGTGCGGCTCTGCAGCTTGTAACCAGTAACCGATTGCCGATCCCGATACATACGCTCCACAAAGGAGAAAACATGAAACGCAGACAAACCTTTCTTTGCCTCGTACTACTGCTGTTGTTGCCGACCCTCCCCCTTCATGCCGACGACGGGTCCGACATCACCATTGGAAAACGACTGAATATTCACTCCACCGTTTACGATGCAGACCGTGAAATCTGGATCGCCACGCCCCGGGGATATGAAACTTCCGGGCTGCGATACCCTGTTCTGGTCATTACAGACGGTTCCGGCGACTTCTTCCATGCTTACGGTGTACTGCGCAACGACAACAACTACGGACTGGTACCCCAAATGATCCTGGTGGGTATTCCGCACAAAGACCGCAATCATGATCTGACTCCCACACACACCAACCTGGGATTCAACGGAGAAACGGTGGACTTCCTCAAGACCAGTGGGGGGGCGGATGAGTTGCTGGACTTCATGGAAAAGGACCTGTTTCCGTTCCTGGAGTCCAACTATCGCATCCTTCCCTTCCGAGTCCTCTCAGGCCACTCATTCGGCGGGCTCTTCGTGATTCACACGTTTCTGGAACGTACCAACCTGTTCAACGGTTATATTGCCATCTCGCCCAGCCTCTGGTGGGAAAACCAGCTCCTGTTGAAACGCGCTGAAGAACGGCTGGAAACTCTCGAAACCGAGAAACGCTTCCTCTACATGACCGTGGGAGGTGAAGAGCATGAACACCAGATTGCCGGCATTCACAAGATGGCACGGCTGCTGAAGGAACAACCGCCCACAGGGCTCACCTGGGATTACCGGATCATGCTGGGAGAAGGCCACGGCAGCCAGGGACTACCCGCGCTGGACAACGGACTTCGATTTATTTTCAAACAATGGACACCGGACAATACCGTGTTTGAAAAAGGTCTGGACGCGCTGAAACAGCATTATGCCCGACT